>JBBSJC010000146.1:0-15468 GCA_038257655.1 Polyangiales bacterium
TGGGCAGGGTAGGCTCCTGCGGTCGCATCAACGCTTCGTGGGCGAACACAGCGCGCGTGTCGGCGTGCACGATCGGCTGGTAGGCCATCCACAACGTATCGATGGCGCGCGTGAGCGCCAGCCTGGCCATCTGCGTCGACGCTTCTCGCGAGGCGAGCGCCTGCGTTCGCAGGGCCCTGGCTTGCTGCGATACCCGCACGCCGTTCTCGACTGCGCTTTGCAACGTTGTCCATTCGATAGGCTTCATCAAATAGCGAAAAGCGCCGTATTCGACGGCCAAGGCCGCGCCACCGACGGCCGGTAGGCCTGTGATCAAGATTACGGGTAAGTCGGGTTCCTGACTCTTGATGATGCGCAGGAACGAAAGACCGTCCAAATCGGGCATGGACACGTCGCTTATCACCAGATCAAAGTGCTGTTGATTGGCTAGGCCCAAGGCCTCGCGTCCGTTTTCCGCGCAGGTGACGTCGTAGCCGGCACTCTTCAGCAGGCGGCCAAACGCCGCAGATACGAGCTCATCGTCATCAACCAGAAGCAGTCGGATCTCGCTTTGAGGTGGCGACGACGGGTAACTATCCACCTCTCCATGCTCAGCTCCGTGGATAGGGATGTCAACGCTATCTCCAGCCGCCGACGCTGATCAAGAGAGCAAGCCCTAGTGCAGGTATGCTGACCTGAGTGTTAGTGATCGCGCGGTGCGGCTACTTGCCGTGATTAGACGCGCATTAGGGCCCCAGTGTGTCAGCGCGTCCCTGCCACCCGGCCCGCCAAGGTAAGCAGGCCACCCAGAGTCTAACCTTCCACCTACCACACGCCGTGTGCGTGGGGGTAAGCTGCTCAGATGGACCAGCAAGCGCGGTTGCGCGCGACGCTAACGCAAGCGCGGTTGCGCGGCCCCTAACGCAATCGCCGGTGCTGCAAGCTCGGTAGCTGGCGGCGAATGCGTTCGATCGCGCTGGTGTCGATGGCCCCCAGTGCAATGCCCTCCCCTTCGCCGCACTGCGCGATGACACACCCCCACGGATCGGCGATCAGCGCGTGGCCGTACGAGACGCGCTTACCGTAATGGTGTCCTGTTTGCGCGGCTGCCAGCACGTAAGCCTGAGACTCGATAGCGCGGGCCTGCAACAGGATGTGCCAGTGATCTTTGCCCGTGTGTAATGTGAACGCCGCCGGTACAGCGAGTGCGACCGCACCATCGTCGACTAACTTGCGATACAGCTCGGGGAAGCGCAGGTCGTAGCAAATACTCAGGCCGAGCTTACCGAAAGGTGCCTCACTCACCACGACGCGCTCGCCCGCTGAGACGACGGCGGATTCTTCGAGCTTGGTCCCATCTGCCAAGTCGACGTCGAACAAGTGGAGCTTACGGTAAACTTCTTTGACGTTTCCGTCGGTCCCGAGATGCACACAGGCGTTGTGCACCTTTTGCGGGTCTTGCGCCTTTTCCCAGAAGCCTCCGAGCACCAGCTCGATCTCAAGCTCCCGTGCCCAGCTCTGGCAGCGGGTGAGAATCGGTCCCCCCTTAGGCAGAGCCTCTGCGATATCGCGCTGCCCGCCATCTGGGCCCAAGTAGGCAAAACATTCAGGCAAGACTGCAAGCTTGGCGCCGGCTTCAGCAGCGCTGCGCACCAGTCGTTCCGCGTTAGCCAGATTGTGCTCGACGGCCGGCGTCGAGGTCATCTGCACGACCGCCACTTGTGTGATCGACATGGCTAGTTTCTAGCACGTGCGTGTTAGGCTGCCTGCGATGCAGCCCAAGGTCGCTCCGCTTCTACTTGAGGCCAGACGCGTCGGCCTCCGTCGTTCATGCGCAGCTTCGTGTGCAGCGGCCCGAGCCTGCGCGATAGTTCTGTTTGTCGCCTGCCTGTTTCCGATATGTCTGCTGACCGCATGCCAAGGTGATTCAGATAACACGCGACCCGGCGCGCTCGACTCAGGCAGTGCCGATGCGGGCGACACAGGACCGTCCAACGATGCCGGACAGCCCGATGCGGGCACAGATGCGGGAGGCGAACAAGTCTCAGCCTGCGGCGAGATCACGAGCGATGGCCACTGTCTCTCCTCGTCGCGCGTGGAAATATGTGTGACGCCTGCCGGCACAGCGTCACCGCCCTACCTTGATAGCTATGACTGCCGGATCGGAGAAACCTGTAACGATGCGGATGGCGTCGCCCGGTGTCTGCTGACGAGTGAATGCGTCGAGACTGAAACGGAATGCCGCGATCAGGACACGCTCAAGACCTGCACGGCGGGCGCCTGGACTGACCTCGACTGCAGCAGCGCACGCTGCGTCAAGAGCGGGCTTGGCGCGGTCTGCGCTCCGGATGTCGCAACCCAAACACTCAGCGGACAGGTCAAGTACCACGCTCGCAAGCCGAACTTCGACCTTACTGATTGGGGCAGCACACCTGTCGCGTTCCCTGCACGCGGCTTTGCGATCCTGAGCTACGTCGGTGGAGAGCTGCTCGATGCGACCTACACGAACGGCAGCGGAGCATTCAGTGTGCTTGGTCCCGCGACGCCCACTGAAAGCGATGCGATCGTCGTCTTGTGCGCAGGTCAAGACGATCAAGGGCAGCTCGCGTTCGCGGTCGGCAACCCCGGTTATGCCCCCTCGACCCTGCTGCCGCGCGAGCCTTTCGAACCCGCGCCCATGCCGCAGTTTTGGAGCTTCAGCTTCGCCCTCGATGCCTTTGCCAACAACGACGTGATCACGATTCCGGAAACGGCAGGCTCGGCTGCGGCGCACGTCTACGACACGCTGCGGGGCGTCTTTACGGACCTGCAGACGAGCTACGCGCCGTCCAAGTCGCAAACAGTCATGGTCTGGGCCAGCCCCGGGACCAAGTGGAGCTGCGGCGCGTGCATGGCGCCCAGCCCGCTCAATGTGTCAGGGCGGCTTTTCCAACATCAGGTCTGGCTCGATGGCAGCGCGGATAACCAAGGTTACTGGTCCGATGCGGTCTCCGCGCACGAGCTTGGGCACTACGTGATGGCGGCCTATGGTTTTCCGCCGGCAGAAGGTGGCAGCCATAACTTGGCAGTACCTACCAACCCCGGCCAGGGCTGGAGCGAAGGTTGGGCTACTTTCTTCAGCAGCATGCATCGCAACACCGGCCTGTACTTCGATAAGCAGGACAAGACTTTTTTCTGGTTCGACCTGCAGGCGCGCGAGTACGAGGTCAATAGTGCCAAATCATACCCGTGGCAGCGCCCAACTGCGGCAGCCGGCCTCGATCAACTGATCGACGAAAACGAAGTCGCAGCGCTTCTGAGAGCCACCCAGCTAGCGATCGGCAGTAAGCAGCCGATGTTGACGGCGCTCGCCACAGAGCGCATGCGCGAGGGGCCCTTCGAGCGTGGTTATACCCTTCGCACCTGGTCGGACCCCTCCGATCCGAGCATCTACATGACCAGCGGTGAATCGATCCCTTACCTTGCCGATTTCTTCGACGCCTTGCGCTGCGACGATGCGATCAGCGCGGAAGCCCTCGATCTCGTGACGGTGCCTGCCACCCATTACCCCTACCCGAGCCAAACGCCACTATGCCGCTGAACCCATCCCTACCTGGCGCTCTCATGCTCGTGCTGCTCGGTTGTGGCGCAAGCCCGCTCGGCGACGGCCCGTCTGCAAGCGAGCCGCGCGGTCGCGGCCCGACCGAGGTCGTCCGGGCCAAGGACTTGCGAACGACTGCGGCGATTCGCGCAAGCCTGAGCGGACCTGAGCAACCAAGCGGCGGTCAGCTGCTCACCCTGCAGGCTCGCATCGAGCGCCGCAAACCATTTCAGGTACCGGTTGAGGTGACTCTCGTGCTGCCCGAGGGCGTGCCACTGATCGAAGGAGACCCGGTAATCTCCCTGCCTGCCAATACTCAGGCTGACACGATGAGCTTACGTTATGTGATCCGCGCGGACGTACTGCCGCAGAGCGACGTCAAGCTGGTCGTGCACGCGCGCGGGCCAAGCTTTGGCTTTCACAGCGAGCAGCCTTACCGTTTCGGACGCAGCGCTCCCCTGCCCCAGGGCGTAGCCAAGGACGGGGTGCAAGTGCGCGTCGGCGAGAAAAGCTTCGGGCGCAGCGTCGACATCACCCCGCACTGATCCGAACAAGCGCGGGCGGTAGAGCTTTGTGCGTTAGAAGTAGGACAGTAGGTAGGCCTGTCCCTCAAGCCCAGCGGGCACGGCGCGTCCCTCGGCGCTCAGCGCCCAATTGCGCACAAATTCCCAGCGTAGCGAGGCATCACCACGCCATTCGCGATCGGGATCCTGAAGCGGCTGCACGTAGAAGTAGCCTCGCACGAGCGCAATCAATCTCGGGTGTAGGCGCAGACGCAACCCGCCCGATGGCCCCACTCCCGCGCGCAAGGGGAGGTCCGAGCCCGCCGCAAACGAGGGGCCGGCGTAAATCTGAGCATCACCCAAGACCCACAGGGCGATTGCGTCCCGCAGAAATGCTTTGGCGATGCCGCCGCCCAAGAGCAGATGCCCGGCGGTGCACAGACGACAGTACGCATCGTCGATTCCCTTGATCCCTATGCTCATCTGAAACGACACGTGCTTTTCGAAGCGATCGAGGCTCGACAGCGACAGCACGCGTACCGCCGCGATTTCGTCAACGCGCACGCGAAAGCGCGAATCTATCTCGCCAAAACGCAGACGCACGGGCAGAAACTCCATCATCGACAGCTCGAGGTAGCCATCACTCGGGTCGCCCAAATCGTGCAACGCCAGACGAAAGTCCGTACCGATGAACAGATGGTTGCGCGCATCGCGTCCCACGGACAGACCGATGCGTCGCGGCCCATGCCCTCGCTCGGGCGCCTTGTCGACGCGCGAGTCCACGTCGAGCTGTGGGCTTGGCAGCGTAATCTGCGCGCGCCGCTCGAGCAGGATCTGCTTTCTGCGCGAGCCTTCGCCCTCGCGGTCGAACAGCAGCTCTTTGGCGAACTTGACGTCGATCAAGTCCGCTGCCGCATCGTAGACCGCGATCTGACGGTCTTGCGCCAGATCGCTCGGCAGGGTTGC
Source organism: Polyangiales bacterium (assembly GCA_038257655.1). Classification (GTDB taxonomy): domain Bacteria; phylum Myxococcota_A; class Polyangia; order Polyangiales; family DASUME01; genus DASUME01. Next base: position 5,029 of record JBBSJC010000146.1, read on the forward strand.
GTTAGGATTGGATGCCAGCGCTTCGACGAGCGAGACCTCCCGACGTGACAACGTCTCGAGCCGGGCCGCAAGCTGAGTGCGCAGCGCGGGCCGATACTTCGTGGCGCGCACCAAGCCTTCCACCTCGAACAACGCCTGCACGGTGGCAGAAGGAATTACTGGGCTACTGACCTTATCCAGCAGGTTCAGGTCGGGCCTTACCGCCTCGAGCAGCCCTAAGATATGATAGGAGCAGTTCTCACCGAGGTACCAGTAATCAAAGTGCGTATGGCCGACCTCCCAGACATGGGCCACCAGCATCACGAGCTGATCGGGAGTAAAGTCGAGGCTGTACTCCCAGAGATCGCGCGATTCCACATCGTTGTACTCGCGAACTTTGTAATAGTAAGGCACGCGCTTGAACGTGCCTTGAAACATGCCAGTCAGCCCCATCACCGCGTAGGCTATCGGGTTACTGTTGGTGACGTCGGCGGAGAAGTCGATGCCGTAGTCGAGCAGCTCGCGCCGCTTACCCATCGCGAACGTGCCGGCCTTATCGATGCGCAAAAAGGTATGCCCAAAGGCGCTGGCTGGGTTGTTCAAAAAGTAGGAAGTGAAAATGAGCGAGACGCCGCCGGGCTGGACCTCGCTCAGCATCTTTTCAAAGCCCGGACAGCTGCGCACGGCAACGCGCGCCAGGTCGAGCTTCAGCTCGCGTGCCAGCGTGAACAGCCGCGCGGGGAACCGACACACCGGATGGGCATCGAGCGACTTTGCGTCCTGTCCAAGCGGCGGTGCGAGCAGCGCACGGATCGTGGCCTCGAGCTCCGCTTGCGGATCGAACTTGCCCGTGGGCGAAAGAAAAAACGCTACACCATCGGCTTCGCTGCGATGACGACCGCCGAGGGGATCGGGGCGATAGTGAACGAGCTTGAGCCAGGCGGGTGAGTACGCAAAGCCTGAGGCCTTCGCACGCGCGACCAGTTCATTGGCGTAGGGATCCTGAGCTAACGCCACGCCGCGACCCGAACGCTGTGCCCAGTAAGATGGCGGCGCGCAGCCCGCCCCCCAACATGCAAGCGCAAGAACGAATACACAGTCCCTTGCTATCGATGCTTTCATTCTGAGAAAAACATGGCGACCTGAGCGCTCGGGAACAAAGAGCGATCAGGGTGCGCGCAGCAGCTTCAGATCAGCTGGTCGCAGGAGAGCTCAGCGTGGGCGCGCAGGGTCTCGACCGCAGAGGAAGAAACCTGCTTGTCGCTGACCGATGCCGCCGGGAAAATCGTCTTGAACGAGCCCTGGAGCACGGCGCCGACCGCGGCCGGGTCTGAGCAACCGGCAAGGCTTGCAAGGCTTGCGATCGTCTCGCCGTTGCCGCGCGCCACGTCCTTGGCGAAGGCTTCGCGGTTTGTCTGAATGAACGCCTCGGCAGCGGCTTCGCTGACCTCGGATGCGCCGCAGTTGCTCGTCCCAGACGACATGGCGAAAGTCTGGTTGCCAGACAAGCCATTGGAGGTGGCGGCGATCACCTGGATGAAGCCCGGCTTATCCTTGAAGATGATCGAGCCGAGACCGCAACCCGCGGAGCCATAACCGTCAGCCTTGGCGACGGGGGCGAGCGATGCGAGCGTGAGTGCGCCAACGAGTCCAGCCGAAGCAGCCTTTGCGAATTTGTTCATGCTTAGTGTTCCTCCCTTAGAACCGGCGGAACACTACTACGCGTATCGCCAGCAGAGCAACGTAAGACCGCGGCTTGCGCGTCCTCACCCTGAGCGTAAGGCTGCAGGATGAGTCTGCTCCTGACTTGGTTGACGGCGACACTCGGTCTGTGGTTCGCGTCCAAAGTGCTGCACAGCGTTCGCCTGACATCCTTCAACGATGCGATCTGGGCCGGCGGCTTGCTAGCAATTCTGCAGTGGGCGCTGACCTGGCTGATCGCGGTGATGATCGGCATCGGCACCCTGGGCATCGGCTTTCTGCTCTGGTTCGTGTCGTACTGGATAGCCTCCGCGATCGTGATCTTAATCGCGAGCGCGCTCAGCTCGCGCCTCGAGGTCAAGGGCTTCGTACCCGCCTTGATCACGGCTTTCATCGTCAGCGCCACCGGCTCCGTGATCGACTGGCTGCTGTAACCAGCTGGAGGGCTGCGTTCAGCGCAGAAAGACGGCGGCCAGCTCTTCGACGCCTGCGCGGCGCACTTCGGGCACGACCAGCTGGGGCAATTCAAAGCGCGTCAACGGCAGCTCGCGAGCCAGACGCTCAAGGCTCTCAGTCTGCACGGTCTCGCGCTCCGTTCGACGCCGGCCGGCTTGAACAAGTGACTTGACTAAATCGCCCTCGGGCGTTTCGCGCGCGACGCGCCGCAGCCACTCACGCTCGCGCGGGTCGAACAAGACGGGCATCACGCCGTTGACGACCAGGGCAGCCACGGGTAGCTGCAGCTCCTGGGTGAGCGCTGCGTGCAGCTCAATCGACTCACTCGCGGGCATGTCCTCCGGCAGCGTGACGAGTAAGGCGCCTGCTCGTTTCGGGTCGCTGAACAACTGCCAAGCGCGCTCGGCTTCACGGCGCAAGAGGCCGGGTGGTGCCACATCGAGCAGCACCTTGGGGACACGTAGCATCTCGAGCCCATGCCCTGTGGCAGGCGAGTCGAGGATCACCATGTCGTAGCGCGGTCGGCCATCCGGCAAGGTCTCGTAGGCATGGAACTGCGCCTTACCAAGCATCGACCAGGCTTCGATGCCCGGTGTGCCGCGCAGGAAGGCCGAAACCAAGCGGTTCTCGAAGATCGCGCGGTACAGGGCGCGCACCTTGAGCACCATCATGCCGTACTCTTCGAGCGCGACCTTGGGGCTCATGTTGACCGCGTCGATACCGGGCAACACCGGCTGATTGGTCGGGCCGATCGGCGCCACCTCGAGCAGCTCGCTGATCCGCTCCTTGGCGTTGCACATCGCGATCAGCACGCGCTTACCGCGGCGGGCGGCGGCCATGGCTAGCGCGGCAGACACCGTGGTTTTACCGACTCCGCCTTTGCCGACGACAGTCACGAATTGCAAGTTCAGGAGGTCGGTCAAGACGCTGTTTTTAGGGTGACTCAGCGATCCGGTCAACTGGGCACGGCCGGCGGAGCCATGTCGACCCAAGTCGAGCGCAGGCTCAGCTCGACCACTTGCAAACGACCGACAGCGGCTCGCGTCTGGTGGCGAGCTCGACTTCGATCAACGTGGGCCTGGGCTGCGCCAGATCCATGAAACCGAGCGCTAGGCCTTCGAGGGAGACCCCAAATGCTGCCGAAGAGCGGGCGAGCGCCGCTGCGGGCCCTTCGACGACCAGGTGCAGCTCACCGGGGCAGACGTCCACGGCGCGCAACTGCCCAGCGCAGCGCAAGGCGGCGCGAAATACGTGCACCATGCCGCGCAAGGCATGCTCGGGACTTGAGCCAAAGGAGCGTGCCCAGCTGCGCGTCATCGGCGCATAGAAGCTCGAGCCCTTGGGATCGACCATGCGCTTGCGAATCAGCGTGCGCAGCTCGTCCAGGCCCAGGGTGTCACCCAAAGCGTCGAGCAGCGCCACATAGTCAGACAGGTCTACCCACTCTTCTTCGCACAGGCGGTCGAGCTGGTCTTGCTCTTGGCCGGTGCGTTGCGAGAAGGCCTGGCGCGTATGGTCCCAGAGGTCGCGCTCGACCATCGTGCCGCGATAGGACGCGATCACGCCGCCCGCCACGAGCGGAAGGCTCGGTGCACGCGAGCTGCCTGCGCTCGTAAGTTGCGGTGCTGCCGCTGGCTCTTTCAACGCCATCTCCCCCGCCCGTCCTCGACTGACGAGCCCCCACGAACAGCCTGACGCTCTTTTGCCGCCTTGTGAAGCGCAGGATGCCTTGCCGCAAGTGCCTGGTACCTAGGCGCTCTTCAATACGATTCGGAACACGTTCTTACCGAGCCGTTCCGTCGGTTCGATCCGAGCGTCCAGCCCCTGGGCGAGCACGGAGGCTGCAAATAGCCCTGCCACGCGCCCGTAGCGGCCTTCTGCGCGCCCCTTGAGCGCGAACTGGCCGTCTAGGGTGAACGCGGTCTCACGAAACGCAGGGTCGAGGACCCGGCCCTCGTCTTCTACTTCGACCACCACCTCGCCGGCCTCGCGACGTGCGCTCACTTTCACGAGCTTGCCGGGCGCATGTTGATGACCGTTGGCGACGAGCAGCTCGACCAGGCGCTCGAGGGATTCGCCGGCCTTGGCGCGTAGCTCCTCAGAAGGCATCTGGAACTCGACCAAGCCGTATTTGATGCGGCGTTTGGCGCCTTCGAGCGCGACGCGCACGTCGTGCACGCCAGCGGGCGCCGGCTGATTGCCATTGGCCCAGCGGCCCATCCACGCCAGCTGATCGAGGCCGCGCATCAAATCGCCCAGGGCCTGTTGCGCGTCGCTGAGCGCCTCGGCCACTTCGCTGGGCGGCACCGATGGATCATCGGCCACTTCGCGCACGAAACTGATATTGGCACCGATCGTGGCTGCAGGATTGCGTAGATCGTGAACGATCAAACCAAATAACGACTCGAGCAATGCAGGCTTGATCTCAGGCACCGAAACCTCCGTACGTCGCAGGGGACGTGAAAGCCCCATAAGAATACCGGAGACGCTCAAGGAAAGGTCAACACGTTCGCTTCGCCGTAACGATCGATGATCGCGGCCACGTAGGACAATAGGGTGCTTCGCCGATCGAGCACACCCGCAATCTGGCTTTCGGTCAGCGCCATGAAACCCGCTGGATCAGCGGGATGCGCCAGCGCCTTACGCAGCGCGGGCTCATCGAGCGCCTTCAAACGGGACACGACGCTGCGCGAGAAACGCTCGACCTGCTTGAGACGAGCCAGCATCCGCTCCTGCTGCGGTGGCGGATCGTAAAAGGCCACGTTGTGATCGCGTACGAACAAGTGGCGACCCGTGCGGTCTCCTTGCGCGTTGGCGCCGCTGAATCGGTCCCAGTTGCCGATCAACGTGTCGAACAGGATAAGCGTACTGACCTGGCTTGCGATCTGCTTGGACTTGTCGCGCGAGGGCGGATCGCCACGCGCCTGAGCGAGCCAGCGCCGCCAATGCGCTACGCCTTGCGAAGTGTCGATGCCGATTTCGCGCATCTCCGGGACCCAATAGATAGCGGCGCCGTGCACGAGCTTTTCGGGGCCGACCACAAGCTCAGCGGAAAGCTCTGCCCAGCGCTGGGCGGCGTCGGGAGCAAGCAACGCGCGCACACGCTCGAGGGGCAGCTGGTGGGGCACGACCGGCGCCACGTTATCCATGCCGAGGGCGTGCCCGATGCGATAGGCGGCGACCTCGGCGCGGTAGCCATCCGGATGGCGCTTGGTGCGCGGCTTGAATGCGGCGTCGATCTCGCCTGGCAACTCCATCCGGAACACAACCGACGTGGTGCCCACCGGCTTGAGCTGCGTCGGCTGCGCTTGACGCAAGGCCTGCACGATCTGCGAAATCGGCAGCGAAAGGCCGGCGAACGTGGGCTCGGATTTGGATTCGGCAGCGACTTGGGCGTCGCCTTCGGCAGCGACGCGCGACAAAGCCAAGCCTCGCAGCACGAGCAGACCCAGCAGCAGACACAACACAAGCTTGGAGACGTGCGCAGCTCTCACAGCGCGACCGTAGCGCGTGCCGCAGCGATCCGAAAACTCCTTTGCAGGAAGCTCAGCCGCCAAACAGGTGCTTGGCTATCACCACGCGCTGAATCTGCGAGGTTCCCTCGTAAATCTGCAGGATCTTGGCATCGCGCATCAGCTTCTCGACGGGGTAATCCTTGATGAAGCCGTTGCCGCCAAAGATTTGCACGGCATCGATCGCCGACTGCATCGCGCTATCGGCGCCGAGCGCCTTGGCATAGGCCGAAAACAGCGAGCTGCGCTGGCCCTTATCGAGCATGGAGGCGGCCTTGAGCGCGAGCAGGCGCGTCGCTTCGGCCTTCATCGCCATCTCGGCCAACATGAACTGGATCGCCTGGTGCGAAGCGATAGGCTGACCAAAGGTCTTACGCTCTTTGGCGTAGCGCACGCACTCGTCGATGCAGCGGCGCATCAGGCCGGCCGCGCTCATCGCGATATCAGGACGCGTGGCATCAAAGGTCTGCATCGCGAGCTTGAAGCCCTCGCCCGCGGGCGCGAGCAGGTTCTCGCTCTTGACGATCGCGTCTTCCAAGATGATTGTGTTCGTGTCGCTCGCGCGCTGGCCGAGCTTGTCTTCTTTTTTGCCGAGCGAGAGGCCGGGCGTGTCGCGATCGACGATGAACGCCGCGATGCCGCGATGTTTGAGCTTGGGATCGATGCTCGCAAAGATCACGTACCAGCGCGCGTGGCTCGCGTTCGTGATGAAGCACTTTTGCCCGTTGAGCAGCCATTCATCGCCCTTTTGGACGGCGCGCGTCTGCATCGCGGCCACGTCGCTACCGGCGGAGGGCTCGGTGGTCGCGTAGGAGCACAGGGCAAACTCGTTCGAGATCATGCCCAGGTACTTCTTCTTCTGGGCTTCGTTGCCGGCGAGGATCAATGGCGTGGCAGCCAAGGTGCTGGCCGCGATGCTCGTCTCGATGCCGCTGCAACCGTAAGACAGCTCTTCGCAGATCAAGGCTTGGTCGACGTGCGAGGCACCGGCGCCGCCGTATTCGACAGGCACTACGGGTGCGACCAGACCGAGGTCCCAGGCCTCTTTCAGGATCTCGTAGGGAAATGTGGACTCGCGATCGAGCTCGGCCGCGTTCGGTACGATGCGGTCGCGGGTAAAGCGCGCGACGTTGTCTACTAGGGCTTGTTGCTCGGGGGATAGATCAAAGCTGAGCATGGACTGACTTCTCCAGCGCTACGTTTTTCTTTGGCGTTGCTTGCGTTGTAGCTCAGCGCGGGCCGCTCGGGCACCGAGCAAAAAGCCGAGCACGAGGCCGATCAACAGGACGCCAGGAATGTAGAGCACATGGTTTGCGCTCGGCATGAACTGAAACACGGCTACTTACCCTGGACGCGCGCGCGCTGGATGGCTGCGGATAGACGCTCCACATCGGCCGCAGTCTTGCGCTGCAACAAGCCCAAGCGCGCCACGTAACCGAGCAGCAACACCATCACCACGGCGTAGGAGGCGACCATCAGCGGGCCACCGGGCACCTGCTCGCCGCGTGAGCCTTCGACCGCTTGGAAGGTGGCGGAGCGACTCTCGGCCGCATCTTCCTGTGCGCCTTCTTGCGCGCCTCCTTGCGCGGAAACGCCAAAGGGCATGCTGGATGCCGACAGGGCAGCGACAGCGATCAGCGCCAACCAGCTCAGCTTTTTCATGTTTCCTCCAGCACGCCGAACTCTGCGGCGTCGAGCTCTAGGGTGATTACACGTTGACGGTCGCGTTCGGCGCGGGCGCGGGCCCAGATCAACAAAATCGCAAGCGCGGTAAAGGTAAGAAATGCCATCGACAGCGCCATCTTCATGTCGGGATGCAGACCGCCACCCTTGGCCGTGATCACGGTAGGGTGTTGGCCGCGCCACAACTGCACGCTGTAATGGATGATCGGCATCAGTGCACCGCCGAGCAGACCGAGGCCGGCCGCAAACTTGCGCTCGGCTTCGCCGGTGGCACCCAAGTTTCGCAGCAACAGGTAGGCGACGTAGACCCTCCCGATCAGCAGCGTGGTGGTCAGGCGGGGATCCCAGGTCCAGTACGTGCCCCAGGCTTTGCGCGCCCACAATGGGCCGGTGATCAACACAATCAGACAGAACATGCTGCCCACTTCGGCGCCACCGACTGCAAAAGCCTCCCAGGTATCGCTCTGCCGGGCGAGATACATGGCGCTACCGATCACGCACAGGCCAAAGCCGATGTACATCGCGTAGGCGCTCGGCACGTGAAAGTAGAAGATCTTCTGCACGATGCCCATCTGCAGCTCGGTGGGGGCGACGTAAAAGATCGTGTAGAGCGTCGCGGTCATCAACAGCGCCGTCAGCGCAGCGAGCAACAGAAAGCCGAGCGGCGGACGCACAGCTGGCGCCGCGGTTGCAGGCGCAGTGGACGACAGTTTAGAGGATGTGGCTTCAACGTTCATAGGCTGGTTGAGACGGCTCCCGCAGGGGCACAGCGTGACATGGAAAGCCAGCTCCTGGGAACCTTGTGGTTTGGCCTCGGTAAGCCCTCGCTAGAGCGTCGGTCAATCCTCACTCAGTCCTCCCGCTCACCGCGCAGGGCTTTGAGGCGGGCTTTGATCCGGGCTTCGATGCCTACATCCTTGGGCTCGTAATAGCGCTTGCCGGCGAGCGCATCGGGTAGGTAGGTCTCGCCCTTCACGAAGCCGCCATGGTCATGGGCATACTTGTAGGCCTCGCCGTACCCCCAGGCCTTCATGTGTTTGGTCGAGGCGTTGCGTAGCTTGAGCGGTACGGCTAGGGCGCCGTGTTTTTTTACGTCTTCTTGGGCCGCGGTCCACGAGCGGTAGCTCGCGTTCGATTTCGGCGCGCAAGCCAGGTAGTGACAGCACTGGGCCAGGGCGAACATGCCTTCGGGCATGCCGAGCCGCTGGAAGGCCTGGTCGGCGGCGATCGCTTGCGAAAGCGCGCTCGGGTCGGCGAGGCCGATGTCTTCGCTTGCAAAGATCAGCATGCGGCGCAGCACGAACAAAGGCTCTTCGCCGGCTTCGAGCATGCGCATCATCCAGTAGATCGCAGCGTCCGGGTCGCTGCCGCGCATGGACTTGATGAACGCGCTGACGACGTTGTAGTGCTCTTCGCCGCTCTTGTCGTAGAGCAAGGTTTGCGACGATAAGGCTTCTTCGATCGATTCGAGCGATATCTCTGAGCCGCCCTGCCCGGCCGTATGCCGCGCTGCTAGCTCGAGCACGTCGAGGGCGCGACGCGCATCGCCCCGGGCCGCTTCGCCCAGCGCGAGTAGCACTTGATCGCTTGCGGAAAGGCCGAGCATGCCGAGACCGCGCGTGCTGTCGGTCAGCGCGCGCTCTAGCAACACACTCAGGTCTTGAGCGCTGTGCGCATCGAGGCGAAACACCCGCGCCCGCGATAGCAGCGCGGCGTTGACGGCAAACGATGGGTTCTCGGTGGTGGCGCCGATCAAAGTGACGGTGCCGCGCTCGACGTGGGGCAAGAGCGCATCTTGTTGCGCCTTGTTGAAGCGATGAATTTCGTCGATGAACAAGGTGCTGCGCTTGCCGTACAGGCGCTTTTGCTCGGCAGCTTTGCCGATGATCTCGCGCAGCTCCGGCACGCCGCCCATCACCGCGCTGAACGGAATCAATTGCGCCTGGGCTTCGTTTGCGATCACCTGGGCAAGCGTGGTCTTACCGGTGCCGGGCGGGCCCCACAGGATCATCGAAGGCACGCGGTCGGCCTGGATCGCGTCGAACAGCAGCTTGCCGGGTGAGACCAGGTGACGCTGGCCGACCACCTCATCGAGCGTGCGCGGTCGCATGCGATCGGCGAGGGGCGCATGACTCGTATCGCGCTGGCTTACGTGATCGAACAAGTCCATAAGCTCAACACTGCGAGAAATCTGAGAAGCCTCAGAACGAACGGCTGGCCCACAGGAAGGGTGAGCCCGCTGACGGGAATGGCAAGTAGCTGCCATGATTCTGGGCGTTTTTGCTGCTCCGATCGTAGGATGCTGCATGCGCGCTAGGCCTCTCACCCTGCTTCTGCTCGCTTGCGCAACGCTGCTGATCGCTACGAGCGCCCTTACGAGCACGGTTACGCGTGTTTCCGCGCAGGATCTGCGAGCCAAGCTCCTGATCGCCGTGGTCGACGGGCGCAAGGTGGGCCGCGTATCAAGCGAGAGTGTGGCGCAAAGCGTCGCTGCCGCACTGAGTGTGCCCGTGGTGGCTGCAAGCTCGGGCGAAAAGCCCGGTCAGCTCGGTGTGCTGTCCGTAGTGATTTCGAACCACGGCGCATTATTGACCTGGACCGTGGCCGATGGCCGGGGCGACACGCGTCATGTCGCCCATGGCGTGACGCCAGGCGCGATCGTGACGCGCATCGCCCGGGTGGTCAGCGACATGGCCGTTGAGCTCACGGTGCCGAGCGCCTTTGCCGAAGGGGACTTGGTCGACCCTTACCTTCCGCTCATGCGCCGTCGTTTGCCGTCTCCCTGGGCGCAGTCCTTTGCGCACCGGCATCGACGTCGTCTGCACCTCGACCTCGTAGATGCCTTTGAAGAGCCCGCGCACCGCACGCGCCGGGCCTCGCTGCCCAACGACACGATCAACCCCTGGCGAGCACGCTGACTTAGCGTCACCGCATCACAGTCCCTAAATACAGCTCCCCAGAAGTAGGTGATCACTCGGGCTGCCAGGACGTTTTCTCCACGTGGGCGTGAGCGTTGTCCTGGTCGTGAGCCTTGACGGCGACGGCGACGGCGACGGGAGCAACTTCGGTCGGCCCTGGCCGATACCTTGGTATGCTCAGTTTTCAGAAA
>JBBSJC010000147.1:0-15460 GCA_038257655.1 Polyangiales bacterium
CACGATATGCTCGGAACCTCAAAGGAACTTGTGCGGGATCGAGAGCCGTCAAGGCTCACGACCAGGACAACGCTCACGCCCACGTGGAGAAAACGTCCTGGCAGCCCTAGTGATCACCTACTTCTGGGGACCTGTACTTAGGCGCGCGTGGCTCGATCTGGCACAGGGGAGGTAGCCAGGACATTCATGTCCGGGTCGGGCTGCCGCCGACGTGCGAGCTCGCAGAAGTCAGCGGACAAAGCCGCGAAACATGAGGGTATTGCCTTCGGCATCCGGTTCTTTGTCACATGGGCACGTTCCCTGCTTCAGTTGTGGACCATGGGACCTCGCAAACGAAAACGTGTTTGGCTTTCCGCAGCCCTGCTGATCGCCGTCGGTTGTGGTGACGACAAGGGCGACGCCACGGACTTGCCCGCCGGGGGCGACTCCGCCAATGGCGGGCAGGGAGCGGGCGACGGCAGCAACGGCGGAGGCAGCGGCGGGGCAGGGGGCGGCAACAACGGCGGGGGTCTAGCGTCCGAGACAGAAGAGCCGCTGTCGTTTGAGTTACCGCAAGCCGGCGCGAGCTCGGTCTACGTGCCCAATCCCGTCACCGACCGCGTGGCGGTGGTCAATGCCACGACTTTTGCGATCGAGACGGTGCGCGCTGGCAAGGCGCCCACTTACACCGGGACGGTGCCTGGTAAGGACATCGCGATCGTCCTGAACGTCGGCACCCGCGACGCGAGTCTGTTGCGTACGAATGAAGGGCGCACCGAGGTGCGCAGCCTACCGGTGGGCCACGATGCCAATGCGATCGCGGTCGCACCTGACGGTCAGCACGCGCTGATCTATTTCGAGGGTGGCAACACGGATCAGTCTGCGCAGAGCTTCCAGGACGTGACTGTCGTGGATCTGACCCCGGGCAGCGAAGCTTCGCGCGGCGTCAGCGTGGGTTTCAAGCCCCGTGCAGTAAGGTTCTCCGCCGATGGCGACCTGGCCTTCGTGATTACCGAAGACGGTATCTCTGTCATCGATCTGACCGCCGTCGATCAAGGCCCGATGATCGCTCGCTTAATCAGCGTGGGAGACTCGTTTTCCGATCCGTTATCAACGGACGTGGCGATCACGCCTGATGGTAAGTATGCGCTGGCGCGACGCACGGATCAGACGATCTTACGGTTGATCGACTTGTCGGATGGCGCGATTGCGGAGCTTGACCTGAAGGTCTTGCAGGGAACGCCCGCACAGGGCGATGCCGGCGCGGTCGCTGGTGTGCTCGGCGCAAAGGCGCTGGAGATAACGGATGTGGACATCGCACCGGACGGAACGTTCGCGCTCGCCGTGGCCCGCAGCCATGGCGCTTTGATTCGTGTGCCACTTCCGGCTGGGTTTAGCGACGCTAGCAGTCTTACCGTAACGATGATCGAAGGACAGTTAGTCGGCTCGGTGTCGATCGCGAACACGGGAAAGCTTGCGCTGGCTTACACGACGGCGGCGCCAGTGGAAGGTGTGACGATCGTCGATCTGGTGGGCGCAACGCCGCTGCGTGGCGTGCGTTTGCGTAAGAGCGTTCGTGCGGTGGCACTCTCGGCGGATGGCTCGCGGGCGCTGGTGCTTCATGCAAAGGGAAACGGATCTCCCGAGCAACCGGGCATCGACGAAGAAGAGCGTATCGATCGATCCGAGGGCTACAGTCTGATCGACACAAGCTCCGGCTTTGCCAAGCTGCAGCTTACAAGCTCGCCAGTGAACGAGCGTGACTTGGTCGTGACGGCCGATGCGGCACGCATGTTTGCGTTGCTGCGCGACGACTCCAAGGGCGTACGGCTGCTGCAGATGGCAGATCTGGGCTCGTTTCAAGTCACCACGACCTCACTCGTTGCGCCGCCTTCCTCCATTGGGATCGTGCCCGGCGCGGACCGCCTGTTTGTGGGGCAGGAGCTTTCGGGGGGCATGATCACCTTCGTCAACACTCAGACCGGTGAAGTCGAGAAGGCCGTGACCGGCTTCGAGCTGACCAGCAGGATTCGCCAATGAAGACCCGTACGTTTGGAATCTGCCTCGCGGTGTGTGCGGCCATCGGCTGTGCAGACCAAGACGCTCCACGGCTACCGGAGGTCGGCGCACACGCGCCGCGAGCCGTCGAAAACGGTCTGCTGTTTCTCGACGACGAGGCGCCCCGTGGCTACCTGCTCGACGTGACGAAATCGAAAGACGTCAAGCAGCTTGACCTGCCAGAGGGCGTCAAGCTGGCGCTGCAGCGCCCTGGGCAGAAAAAAGACCAAGTGGTGCTGCTGACCTCAGGCGTCGCCGCACTGCGTCGGGACGGCGATAATCAACCCGAGATCGAAGCGCATGTGGTGGTGATCGCCGCGGAGGGCGAGACTGCGCGTTACCCACTCGGTAGTCGCTTCGAGGCGCTGACTCCTTCTGACGATGGGCGTTACGTAGTGGCGTATGAGCCTTCGGAGGGCTTCTCGTTCGGTACGAGCATTGCGGTGATCGATTTGCAGACGCGGCCCATGCTGGGTGCCAATCCGCGCTTGATCAATGTGACCTCGCTCGATGGGCAAGTGCCCGAGCGTTTCGTGTTCTCGCCGGAGGCGCAGGTCGCTGGGGAGAAGCGCCGCTTTCTGATCACGCTGAGCACGAACGACATCAATCTTATCGATCTTGGCCATCTGGAACGTGGCGACGTGACGATCCCGCTGACGCTGGGCAATAGCGGCGAGTCGCGCGAGCCCGAGCAGCTGCTGTTCGCTGGCGATCAGATCTACCTGCAGTCGCGTGGTGCGAGCGATGTGCTCGTGATTCAGCTGACGGAGACGCCGCTGCAGGTCAATCGCCATGGCTTTGCGGTCTCGCTCCTGTCGTTGCCGGTGGGCAGCCCACTCAAGGGGATTGCATTGGTAGGCGAGGGCGCTTCACAACGCTTGCTCGCGCTGTCGGAAGCGGGCGGGCGCGTGATCGACCCACGCACGGGCAACGGCGTCGACCTCGAGCTGACCGGCACTTACACCCATGCCATCGTCTTCGAGGCGCGTTCACCAAACGACGACACGTCGAGCGAGCGTGCGGTGCTCTACGGTCGAGATTCGCGCATCGCTTTCATGGATCTGAGCGCCAACGGCAGTGCCATTGCCAGCAGCGTGGAGGAGATTCCGCTGGCCCAGGACGTGGTGGACGCGCTGCCTCTCACGGATCGCAAGCAGTTGGTGTTGACCCATAGCGGCGATCAAGTGAGCTTGGTCGACTTGGAAGAGCGGACAGTGGCGCCGCTGACCTTGGGGACCCAGGTGGAAGTAAGTCTGCTCGACGCGAAACGCGCGCGGCTGTGGATCACCACCAGCGATGGCAGTCTGGGCACGCTCGATCTGAAATCACTGGTCCCCTCGCGCATCCTGCTCGATGCCGATGCCGGGGGGCTCGTGCCGATACGCGGCAAAGAGGCACGTATGGCTGTGATTCATCCTTCGCAGTCCGGTTTCGTCACGCTGCTCGATGCGGATCGGCCGAGCCTCGACGATGCGACCACGCTGCTCGGCTTTCTTTGGAACAGGATCTTGGAATGAGGTGCGGCGTGAACAGTAAGGTGCGATCTCTGTCGCTGTTTTTTGCGCTCAGCGGAGCGGCTGGGGCAAACGCCCAAGTGGCGCCGAACGCGGATGAGGCGCAAGCCGCGCAACCCGAGGCTGCACTTGACGCACCGGGCGGTGGTGAAGTTGCCGCGTCGCCTGCCACCTCGGAGCCTACGCCGGCCCCCCAGACGGCAGCAGCCCAGACGCCAGCACCGCCTACGCCAGCACCGCCGCCGTCCGGCGTATCCGTGTTTCCGCCCCCGCCGCCTCCGTCCCCTGCAACACTCCCGCCGGCCGCTGGCTTGGCGTACCAGCCGGCGCCCACTCGCATCGTCATGCTCGTTCCTCACAAGCGTGCGGTTCGGCCCCGTCAGAAGCCCGTTTTTGGCGATGCGGGTGCACCATTCAGCATCGGCGCGGGCCTGAGCTTTAGCTGGCCGTCTGATCGAGGGTATGCGCTTGCCGGACACGGCGACAGGCTGACCCATGGCGAGCTATTCGCAGCCTACGACGTGTGGCAACCAGTCAACCGTCTTGTCCTTTCGTTAGGAGCAAACTATCGCGCGCTGATCGGCGGCAACGATCGTGCGGAGGTGTCCGAGCGCGCGCTGCAAGCGGATTTGACCGCGCGTTTCACAGCCACCCGTTGGCTATTCCCGCACATCCGCGCGGCAGGCGGCGGCATACGCACTGGTTTTCGCATCACAGACCGCGGCGGCTCGCAGTCGAGCGGCAACACCCAAGGCGTGACCTACACCGACAAGGACTGGGCACCGGTCGCTACGCTCGGCGCAGGTTTCACGCTTCGCACCAAGGCCCGCGCCTTCGAAAGTGACCGCGGAGGCGCATCATCGCTGTCATTGGGCGTGCTCGTCGAGGGCGGCTACATCCTCGCGCCCGCAGCAACGCTCCGACTCGTCCCCGAGAGCTCCCCGAGCTCGGGCAGTGCCGTGAAACCGACCCAGGCGGGATCTCTCGATCGCAGCGCGCCCTACCTGCGCGTCGCGGGCGTGTTTCGTTTTTAGCAACCCTCGGCGCGCGCGACCGATACGCATTCATGTTCCCACGAATCTTGCGCGGCTTCGTCGACGTGCTCGCTCCTCCGTGTTGTGCGGCGTGCTTCCTCCCCCTCACGCAGCACAACCAGCGAGGCTTCTGCCCCGGGTGTGAGCTTCTGATCGACGAGGCCGCGCTCGAGCCCGCTAGCCTCGATCAGGCCGCCTGTGTGTACGGCGGGCCCCTGGCAGAAGCGATTACGCATTTTAAGTACGGAGGTCGCAGCGACTTTTGCCCCGCGCTGTCGCGCCTCCTCGTGCCGCGCAGCCGCCGGCAAGGGGGCTTAGTCGATATCGTGTCGTGCGTGCCTTTGCATGGCTCTCGTCTGCGCGAACGAGGCTTCAATCAGAGCGCGCTCTTGGCCATGCCCGTCGCCCGCCAACTCGGCCTGCGCTTTGCGCCGGGACTTCTCAAGAGAACGCGCGCCACGCCGCCGCAAGCGGGCCTCGACCGCGAACGAAGGCTGTGCAACCTCGCAGGCGCGTTCAAAGTGGTCCATGACGTGCGTGGACTACGCGTTTTGATCGTGGACGACGTGGCGACCACGCATACGACCTTGTTCGAGCTACGGCGCACGTTACGGGCTGCCGGTGCCGCTTCGGTGCGCACGCTAGTGCTCGCGCGCGCCGAGCAGGCGGACCCAGAGTGCTAAAACGAACGTGTGCGCCCTCTGCCTTCTATTTTCGTGCTCGTGCTCTCGTTGGGCTGTGCCCATGACCCACGACCTGCGCATTACGCCACGGAGTATGGGTTTTTGCGTGTGGGGGTGGACCGTAAGGCAGAAGAGCGCGAAGTTCGACGTGTGCTCGCTCAGCGTAAGCTCGACGTCGTTGCCGAGGTGCGCAGCCCTGATTTTCTCGCCATTGGTGCCGAGAGCATCGAGGGCAATCACAGCGCCGTGCGTGTGATCACCGGCCGCGGCGTGATGATTGCGGAGGATGCACAGCTCGATGATCTGTTCGCGCCGGGCAGCGTCGCTTTGCTCGACCAATTCCCTTCACGTCTAAACGATCTGACCCTGGTCGGCTTCGTGCGCAGCTCTTACGGCAGCGATGCGGGTTGTGTGAGCCTGCGTCGCATCATGCCAGACGGAACGGTGGTCGAGGTCGTGCTCGATGTGAGCGCGTTTGGCTCGCGCGCCTGTGTGTTGTCGCTGCAGCGCGGCGCCCGTGCTCGCCTCGATGCCGAGGTGGGATTTCCGAACCTTGCCCTCGGTGAAACGGCAGCCGTGCGCGTACAGCTCGCATTCAAAACGGTGCCGCTCGGGAAACCAGATCCAGTGGTTCGCGTGGCGCGTGCTGTGGAAAACAGTGAAGTGCTCGAGCTTGAGCGGCAACGCTTGAATGCCCTGGGGTGCGCAGGCGCCGAGTTGCCAGCGCGTCACGCCATCGGTCTGGCGCGCGCCGCGCTCTCTCTGTTCACCGGTGAGAGCACAGATCGTCAGGTCGCAGCGTATCGCGAGTGCCTCGGTATCGTGCGGCCCGGCTCGCGCGAGGCTGATGTCGTCGCCGAGACCCTGCAGCACATGGAGCAGGGCTGGCTTGACGATGAATCCGAAAAGCTAACCGCCGACGGCGCAGCCGAAAACGCAAGCGGGGCAGGCTCCGACCTTGTTATCGACGCTGAATCCAGCGAGCCGGACGATCCGGATCAGCTGCTGATCGAGCCGAACGCGCCGGCGGCGAGTGAGTGACAGGTTTGCGACGGACGGGCACGGGCATTACAACGCAGCGCGATGGTCGTTAAACCTCCCGAGAAGAAGCGCGGCAGAGATTTCGTCGTGTGCTCCAACGGCAGGACTGTCGCCCGTTACCACATCGATGAGAAGCTCGAAGCCGGGCTCGTGCTCACGGGCAGCGAAGTCAAGAGCCTGCGCGGCAAGCATGGCGACCTCGACGGCGCCTACGCACGCATCGAAAAGGGCGAGCTTGTGCTGCACAAGATGTACATCGGCCCGTACGCGCAGGCTTCCGCCTTCCAGCATGAGCTGCGACGCTCGCGTAAGCTGCTCGTACACAAACACGAGATCGAAAAGCTGACGGGCAAGCTCGCGGTGCGCGGCTTCACGCTGATGCCCATTCAGGTCTACTTCAAAAATGGGCGCGCCAAGATCGAGCTCGGCCTCGCCAAACCAAAGGACATGGAAGACAAGCGCGAGGACATCAAGCGCAAGTTAGACGTGCGCGAAGCCAAAGCAGCGATGGCCAAGGGCAACTCCCGTGGTCGAGATTCGCGATGAGCCTTGTTTGCAAGCTTCAGAATGGCGACCCAGTCACGCTCGAAACGTTTGATGGCAAGCTTCTCACCTTTGGAAGCCCGAAAGCGCAGGCACCAGGCACGCCTATGCGCGCACGCGTGGAGCTCAACGGTTCGACGCTCGAGCTGAAGAGCATTGGCTCGCGCAAACGCGACGACGGATCCTTTGAGCTGCGGGCCCGCATCACGACCATGCCCAAGGAAGTACGCGACGCCTTGAATGCGCACTTCGGCATCAGCGAGTGAGCAGCGCCGCAGATAAACCGGCCGCAGCGCTCAGCAAGCAGTGAGCGCTAACGCGACGAGACATCCAGGTCGCCGAGCACGGCTTTCTTCACGGCTTCGAAGTCATTGGGCAGATCGATAGGCTCGTTGCGGTTCTTTGAATTCGTGCCTGCGATGCGGCCTTCGTGGTAGCGAACTTTGAAGTCGGCGAACTTGAGGCCGTTGGCGGTGGACACCACGATCACGCGCTGTCCGGGTTTGATCTCCTTGCGCGCCACGAGCTTTTCGAGCGCAGCCAGAGCCACGCCCGTATGCGGACAGGTGAACGCACCGGTGCGATCGGCGGCGGCGCAGGCTTCGGCGAGCTCCTGCTCGGATGCTTGTTCCACGATCCCGTCATAGGCTTTCAGTGTGCGAATCGCGCGGTGCACACTGACCGGGTTGCCGATGCGAATGGCAGAAGCTTCGGTCTCTTGCGCGACGATCGGCTTGAACGTCTCAAAACCCTGCTTGTAAGCGAGATAAAGCGGATTGGCCGACTGCGCCTGCGCAAGCACGATACGCGGACGCCGCGTGATCAACCCGAGCTCAAGCATGAGATCGAAGCCCGAGCCGAGCGCACTAATGTTACCGAGGTTGCCGCCCGGGATGATCACCCAGTCTGGGATCTGCCAGTCGAACTGCTGCACGATCTCGATGCCCACGGTCTTTTGACCCTCAAGCCGCAACGAGTTCAGTGAGTTCGCGAGATAAATGCCGGGCTCACTTGCGAGCTTTTGCACGATCTCCATGCAGCCGTCGAAATCCGTGTCGAGGGCACAAACGAGCGCGCCATTGGCCAGCGGCTGCACGAGCTGGGCGGTGGACACCTTACCCTTTGGCAGAAGCACTACCGCTCGGATTCCAGCCGCTGCACAGTAAGCGGCAAGGGCGGCCGAGGTATCGCCGGTCGAGGCACAGGCGATCGCGCGAATCGGTTGCCCATCGCGGATCATTTGGCGCACCACACTGACGAGCACGGTCATCCCGAGGTCTTTGAACGAACCCGTATGACTGTTGCCGCACAGCTTGATCCAAAGCTCGTCTAGGCCGAGGGACTTACCGTAGCGCTCGGCCCAGAACAGGTTGGACCCGCCCTCATCCATGGAGACGATGTTTTCGTCGCGCAGGCCGGGCATTACCCACTCTTTTTTGCCCCAGACGCCGCTGCCGAAGGGCCACTGGGTGGTCTTGTAGCGCTGCTCGAACAGCTTCATCCACGCGGCGCCGCTGCGATCTTTCAGCGCTTGCACGTCGTGGGCGACTTCGAGCAGTCCACCGCAGGTAGGGCAACGATAGATGACCTGGGTGACAGGATAGGTTCCCGGGCAGCCAGAAATGCAGCGAAAAGCAGCAGAATACGCCATGGCGGAGGGCAGTATACGCGCGTCTCGCGCCCGACGCTCGCAGCTACCGATCGCAGTCAGCGACGGCGCCGCGTGAGTACGGCATGAGTACGGCATGAGTACGGCATGAGTACGGCATGAGTACGGCATGAGTATGGGGATGGACGGGCACCAACGGGCATGGACAGGCATTGACCACGCAGCATCCCCTCTGCACGATGCAGCCATGGCGCTATGGGGAACCGACAGGAGCGAACGCGGACGTCGCCGCAGCGCGGGCACGGGCCACCCGATCGCGGACCGCTTGGTCGCGCTTGCTGAGGGCATCCACGGCGACGAGATCGATGCCCGGGTCGCCGCCATTCATACCTACAAAAACGAGGCAGGCTTCGACCCGTTTGGCTTCGATCCGGAGACGACTCGCGCGGTGCTTGCGGTGCTCACGTTCTTTCATCGCCTGTACTTTCGGACGGAGGTATTCGGCATCGAGAACGTGCCTACAGGTCGCGCGCTTTTCGTCGCCAATCACTCTGGTCATTTGCCGGTCGATGGCGTGCTGATCGAGGCGGCGTTGATGCTCGACGCGAAAACGCCCGTGTTCGCGCGCAGCATGGTTGAGAAATGGACGCAGCGTCTGCCGTTTGTCGCGACCTTCTTCGCACGTGTGGGCCAGGTTCTAGGCGCACCGGACAACGCGCGCCGTCTGCTCCAGGCAGGCCATGCGCTGCTCGTTTTCCCGGAGGGCGTGCGCGGCATCTCCAAGCCGTTTTCGGAGCGTTACCAACTACAGGAGTTCGGGCTCGGTTTCATGCGTCTTGCACTCGAGACCAAGACCCCAGTGGTGCCCGTAGCGGTGGTCGGCGGCGAGGAGCAATATCCGGCGCTTGCGAATCTCACGGGTCTAGCGCGGCTCTTAGGCACTCCGGCCTTTCCGATCATCCCTCAGCTGTTCTTTGGATTTCCATTGCCGTTGCCGACGCGCTACCGGCTGTATTTTGGTGAGCCCATGCTGTTCGAGGGAGACGCCGATGATGATGACGTCGAGATCGAGGCGCGCGTAGCCAAGGTGCGCGACGCCATTCAGCGCATGGTCGAAGCGGGCGTCTCAGCGCGCGAGCACGTTTTCTGGTGAGCGGTGGCGCGCCTGGTAGTCCTTGCGCGCGCCCGATGCGGCTTCGATAATGCCTGGCTATGGCGGTGCTCGTAACTGGGATCTGTGGTCGACTTGGGCGCCTGGTCGCTCGCGTCTTGCATCGTCGTCTGCGTGTGATCGGCGTGGACCGGCGCCCCTTCGACGATAAACCGAAGGACATCATCCACCATCAGATCGACATCCGTCGCAAGAAGACACGTGACGTGTTGCGCGCAGGAGACGTCACCGCTCTTTTGCATCTGGGCACCATGCACGATCCGCGTGCGCGAGACAGCGATCGTCACACCTGGAATGTGGTCGCGTTTCAACAGCTGCTGCAGCACGCCGCGCAATACCAGGTGAAGAAAGTCGTGGTGCTCTCGAGCGCCAATGTCTACGGGCCGCATCCAGACAATCCGCAGTTCTTGACGGAAGACGCGCCGCTGCTCGGTGCGCAACACTTCAGCGCCATTCGCGACCTGACCGAAGTGGACATGCTGGCGCAGACCTTTTTATGGCGACACCCGGAGATCGAAACGGTGGTGCTCAGGCCGTGTCACATTCTGGGACGCGTGCGCAATGCACCGAGCAACTACCTGCGTGCAGACAATCCGATCAGCATCCTCGGTTTCAATCCGATGGTGCAGGTCGTGCACGAAAGGGATGTGGTGCATGCCCTCGAGTGCGCACTCGAGCCCGGCCGTCGCGGCATCTACAACATACGCGGGCCGGGTGAATTGCCGCTTTCGAAGGCTTTCGATGCCCTGGGCAAGCGCACGATGCCGATGCCGGCGAGCATTGCGCAACAAGCGATCAATACCTTGTGGCGCTCGCGACTAGGCTCGTTTCCCGCGCCCGAAATCGACTACATCCGCTACCTGTGCATGGTCGATGATTCGCTCGCGCGCGCCGAGCTTGGCTACGCGCCGCGCTTTGGCATGCAGGAGACGCTCGAATCGGTGTTCGACGCAGCGTAAGCGCTGCTCAGCTCCGACCTATTGGGGTCTTGACGGGGTGTTGCCGACCTTTTGTCTCAGCTGCTCGGCGCACGATTTAGCAGCCCAGCTCGGGGTTAGGTCGATATCCTTGAGAGCTGATGGGGGATGCTTCGCCGACCGGACATACGGGCGCTCTCGCCTCGGCTGCGGATGTGGCTGCTGCTGAGCTGGCTGCTGCGGACGAGCCCGCGCGGCTGCGCGCGTTGCGTGCGCTGGAGGTGCTCGATACGCCAGCTGAGGAAGAGTTCGACGTGATCGTACGCCTAGCCGCGCAAATCTGCGCGACGCCTATTGCGCTCGTCAGCTTGGTTGACGAACACCGTCAGTGGTTCAAGGCGCGGGTAGGGTTTGAGGCCAGCGAAGCCCCCCGCGACATCTCGTTCTGCACCCATGCGATCCGCGGCCGGGATTTGATGGAGGTGCCCGATACCAGCAGCGACCCACGTTTTCGAAACAATCCGCTGCGAACCGGCGCGACAAACGTCCAGTTCTATGCCGGCGTCCCGCTAACGACGGCGTCCGGTCACAAGCTCGGTACCCTATGCGTCATCGATCGCACACCTCGCTCGCTCACAAGCCAGCAACGGGAAGGTCTGCAAGCACTCGCAGGCCAAATCATGCGTCTGTTCGAGCTCAGGCGCTCGGCGCGTTTGCACCGCGAAACAGCGGCGGCCCTACAAGCCGCAGACGATGACTTACGAGTTGGTCAGGCAAGTCGTTCAGCTGCGCCTGCACAATCCGCGAATCTGCAATCGGTGGCCCTGCTCGTGCTAATCGGCATTCTGAGTGTGGCCGCCGTGGTATGGCCGCACCCGTGGTCGGTGGTGTTGTTGGGCCTGTTTGCCACCTGTCTGACCGCTGCATTGTTATGGTCGCTGCGGCGCACGCGCACGCGCGCTTACTTGCTCGCGTCACGCATGACAGGCGCCCTACGTCGCAGCGAACGCACCTTGCGCGACGTCGTCGACGGCACGTCCGATTTCATCCTCGCCACCGATCAGCGCGGCAAACTTGTCTTCACCAATCTTGCCCTGCGCGAAGCGCTGTCCCTGACAGAGGTCGAAGCGACGGGCATGACCCTGCGCGACATCATCCATCCAAGCTCCTGGCACGACACGCAAAGGCTTTTCGACGCGATCCAGAAGGGACAAGGGCCACCAGCGCGCATGGAGACAACTTTCACCACGCGAAGCGGTCCGCGCCTCGAGGTGGAAGGCACGATCTCGGTGATACGCGCGCATGAAAGCACGACGTTGCGCGCGATCTTTCGCGACGTGACGGCGCGCAAAGCAGCGCAAGCGGCGTTGCTCGCTGCCAACGCGGAGCTTGCGCGTTTTGCCGCGCTCGACGGTCTGACAGGCACCGCCAACCGCCGCGCGTTCGATGCGCGACTGACCGAAGAGTGGTCCAGGGCCAGGCGGCACAACACGCCCCTGACCCTGGTGATGCTCGATGTCGATTATTTCAAGTCCTTCAACGATCTCTACGGCCATCCCACGGGCGACCAGTGCTTGCGCAGCGTCGGAGCGTGCCTGCGAGCGAGTGTGCGGCGCGCAGGGGAGCTCGCCGCGCGCTACGGCGGTGAAGAGTTCGCGCTGCTTTTGCCGGGTGTCACAGAAGATGACGGACGGCAGATAGCCGAGCGGCTGCGCGAATCGCTGGAGCACCTTGGGATAGCCCACGATCGAAGCCCACTCGGACGCGTGACGGCAAGCTTGGGCGTAGCGAGCGTTGGCGCAGCCCGTATCGACAGCGCGGAGTCACTACTGCTCGCCGCCGATCGCGCTCTCTATCGAGCCAAGCATGGGGGCCGTAACCGCGTAGTCTGCGCCGAGTAGGGAACCGGAGCATTTGCTGACGGGGCGTAGCGTCGAGCTCAGAGCTGAAGCAACGAGTCGGAGATGGGATTGCGACGACTCGGTCGCCCCACCATACGCTTCATCGGATCGCGAGCGCGCCCGCCGAGATGATACTCGAAGTGCAAATGTGGGCCGCGCGTGATGCCGGTCAGACCGACTTCGCCGAGCACCTGTCCGCGCTGCACTTGCTGTCCTGCGAACACGTAGTTGGCGCGCTGGTGGGCATACAAAGTCACGCTGCGATCCTTGTGAATCACGAGAACCATGTTGCCGTAACCGCTCACGCCGTTGTCTGAGTAGCCGATAATGCCATCGTTCACCGAACGGACAGGTTCACCGACCTTGGCGCCGATATCGACGCCGTCGTGGCGCAGGGCGCGACGGTGGGCGCGCGTGTAACCAAACCCGCGACCGAACGCGCCGTTCTGCACTGGCCAAAGCATCGTGGGGCGCTCGCTACCTTTGATCGCATCGACCCAGTCTTGCTCCGGCGCTTCAGACAGCAATCGCTGGGCGGTCTTCGCGGTACCAAGGCCGAGGTCTTCTGCGACATAGGCCTCACGACCGTAAGGCTCGGGCGTGCGACGCGGTCCGTCGCACATCTTCCACTTGGCGCTTACCTTGCGGCACTTGGCGCGCTTGCTCGGCATCCAACGGGTGGGCAACGGAGTAGAAATCGTGGGCTCTTCGTCCGACGCGGAAACATCACTGCCGGGAAGAGAGGTGCTGAATGCGACGCCTAACGTGCTCAACGCTGAAGTTACCAAGCTCACAAGAATCAAGCGTGACCACGTTCGCTGCATCCAGATACCTCCCGGTGGCCCCTATGCCCGTCAGCCAAGCTGGCACGAATCGGCTGGGGAAGAAAAGCAAATGGCGACGATGTTCTTGAAAATTCATCGGATGTTGTACGTGCAAGCAACAGGTGCTCACTGGTGTATTTTTCCGCTGAAATCCTCGCGATCCACGCGATTTTGCTCTCGAACTAACCGTAATTACTCCGCTCGCGCCGCATGTGTAGCGACGTAAGTGCTGTCCAGAGCCCCGATTCTACGCATTGCATCGTAGAGTACGATGCTGACTGCATTACTCAGGTTCAGCGAACGCACCGCGCCTACCGTCGGAATCCCCCACACGCGATCTGCATGTGCGTCCAAAAGTTCCTTCGGCAGACCGACCGATTCACGGCCGAACACGAGGCAATCGCCCGCCGCGATCTGAGCATCTAAGTAACTGCGTGTCGCACTCGCACTGAAGAGATGGAGTGTGCCGTGCGGCCGCGCTTGCTCGAAAGCGGGAAAGCTTTTGTGCACCCGCACATCGACCAAATGCCAGTAGTCG
Source organism: Polyangiales bacterium (assembly GCA_038257655.1). Classification (GTDB taxonomy): domain Bacteria; phylum Myxococcota_A; class Polyangia; order Polyangiales; family DASUME01; genus DASUME01. Next base: position 13,813 of record JBBSJC010000147.1, read on the forward strand.
AGGCCCGCCCTGCGCACCGCGCGCTCGTCGAGCGAGAAACCCAGGGGCTCGACGAGATGCAAGATCGACTGAGTCGCAGCACACGTGCGCGCAACGCTGCCGGTGTTCGGAGGGATCTCGGGCTCGAGCAGGCAAACCTGCAATGGGGGCGTGATCGCCTGGCAGCGTAGCTTGTTTCCTTGGGGCACGGCGCCGCAAACGTGGCACCTGCGCTTGACGTGTTCAAGGGGCGTCCGATAGCCTTCGCCGCGTGTGCATACGGGACCTTAGCAAGCTGTGGCTGGCGGTTGAGCTTGCTGCCTTCATCTGTTGGGGCGCATTGACCGGTCTCGCGAGTCACGCGCGGGCCGACGACATGGACCTTTCGCTATCTCGCCTGAGTGTCGGCGCGTGCGAGGACACGATCCCGGGTGCCTCCGATAATTTTCGACTGCGCGATCGCTCTGGCCAAACACTCAGGCCTGACAACGCAGCGTGGAGCAGACTAGTCACCCAGCTTTCGCCCGTGCTGATGCCCGCGGTGCTGGCGCCTGTCACGACGTCCGGTCCAATGGGCTTCGATCTGGCGCTGCAAACGAACATCACCGGCATCGATGCCGATGCTGAGTATTGGGAAAATGGCACGCGCGGCCACGGCCCTGCCGCTCAAGATACGTGTGTGGGCAGCAATCGGTTCGTCAGCTCCGTGCTCACGTCCAATCGCCTGAGTGTTGCCAAAGGCTTACCCATGGGCATCACGCTCGGTGCTGAGGTCGGGCGCATTTGGAACACCAGCTTGTGGACGGTGGGCGGCAATCTTAAGTGGGCGCTCATCGAAGGCTACCGGCAGTGGGCGCTACCAGACTTTGCGCTGCGCGCAGCGGCCAACGCGTTGGTCGGCGATTCGCAGCTTTCCATGGTCGCGCTCGCCGCTGATGCGATCGTGTCCAAGACCATCGTCGTCGCCCGTGCGATGCAAATCGCACCGTACGCAGGCGGCGGCGTGGGTTTCGCGTTTGCGTCGAGCGATCTCATCGACCTTACGCCCAACATCGATGCGACGCAGTGCGCTGCCGGTAAGGATCCGGCTTGCCAGTCCCTACGTGACGACGAGCTCAAGGGCGACATCGGTCACGATCAGACGTTTAGGCAGCTCACGCTCACGCGGACCCGCGCCTTTGTCGGCTTGCAACTGCGCTACCGTTTATTCGCGTTTGCCAGCGAGCTTGCCTTCGACATCGTGCCGCCACGCAAAGCGGATAGGGACGCGGGAAGCGGCGGTCTACCTCGTCAGTGGACCGTCAACTTCGCGCCTTCGCTATCGTTTTAGGGAGTTGCTGATGCCGACGCGCCGGGCGCTTAGAGCGCAAGCGGTGCGTACGGCAGGCCAGCCGCTTGCGCGACCGCTTCGTAGGTGCACTTGCCATCCCACGTGTTCACGCCCCTGGCGAGGGCTTCGCTGTGTTTCACGGCGTGCTCGGCACCATGGGCGCAGATGATCTCCGCCACGCGAGAGGTGACGTTGGTCAGCGCAAAAGTGCTCGTGTACGGCACGGCGCCCGGCATGTTGGGCACACAGTAATGCACGACGCCATCGACCACGTAGGTGGGATGATCGTGATCAGTAGGACGACAGGTGCTGATGCAGCCGCCTTGATCGACTGCGACG
>JBBSJC010000148.1:0-15381 GCA_038257655.1 Polyangiales bacterium
CAGATGACATGGAAGTGCAGAGGGCCTACTTCTCTCAGGCTTTCCGCAACCATATCAGTGCTAAGACAACTGACTTGACGGTCACGGTCCGCGTGGTTAGAGCAGCGGCAACATGCGCGCGGCGTTCAGCGAGCGATAGTAGCCCGCAACCTTGCTGGGCGTCCGGATGTCCGTGATGAAGCGAACGTGGTCGTCGAGCGTGTAGCGCCTTTGCCGAAAAAAGATCTTATCGTTCGATTGCTGCGCCACGAACAGCTGAGCGAGCGCCTCGGGGCCGTACTCGAGGGCGTAGTCGATGAACAGAACTCTCTCCTGCTTGCTCAGATTGCGGTCGCAATAGGTGTCACTGAAGAGCGACATCGCGGTCGGGAAGGTCGCGCCCTGCCCGCCAGTCCGCACGAGATAGTCGGCCAGACGGTTGTCGAGTGCCAGGGCGGGGCGCAAACCGTTGCGCAGGCCCAGGTCACGGAGGGTCAGCCACCACTTGTCCAGCACGATGGCGAAAGGCCCCCAACCCGTGCGAAGGAGCTGGTTGTAGGCACCCTCGCGATGGGCATTGACTGCGTTGGCAACGCTCGAGTAGCCCCCCATAAGGCCGTCGTAGGTGCTCCACCAACCAAAGCCGTCTTTACCGACGAGACAGTGATTCTGCTGCGCAGTAGTGTAGTCCATGTTCATCGAGTTGCTCTTATACATGAACACGATATTTCGGAACTCGCCGGGATACGGCAGCGTCCCGACGGCCGGTCCAATCACGTACTCCGTCCGGTCAAATACGAGCTCGGTGTCCTCGTCGCAGTCGGCGTTATAGAACCACTCCGCTCGCGGAGTTGCGGACACCATCCAGTTGGCTCGCGCCCGAAATGGATCGATGTCCGAAATCTGCCTCGCACAAGTTAGGGCGTCCTCGAACGTCGCCTCCATCACATCCAGCGTTGCCACGCGTGCCTTGGTGTCGATGCTCTGCTTCATTGGGTCAGAAGCTGCTTCGTAGAGTATTAGGCTGTCCACTCCCTGGTCGTTGGCCACCTGTCGCGGGACCAAGTTTGGAAGGGTAAGGGTATATAACTGCATCACCTCGGTGTAGACCTCGAGCAGCGAGAGGTGCGGATAGGCCGCGAGACCCTCCGCGGACCCTGGCGATTTGAGCGTGATCTGAATCGCTTTGAGAACGTGCGTAAGGGCAGTTATCTGGGTGTACAGGCTATCTGTCGCAGAGGTCGCCCATCCTCCGTCGGGAGGATAATAGGTTAAGTTCCAGTTACGGATGCCGGCGCGAGCAGCCTCAAGCTTGATCTTGATGTCATTTTGTTGTGCGGTGCGAAATTCGGCCCACCCGCTGCCTGCGAGGGCGAACATCGTTGTTTCGAGCCGTTTGATGGCATCGAGCAAGATCTGGGTCTGAACAGCCAGCGGATCTTCTTGCTGATAGAACATTTTCGACAGACCGGGGACGTAGGCGTCGGCGACGGCCGAGACCACCGCTTCGCCGTACTCTTCTAGCGAGCCGCCCGACAGAGCCGTCTTGAAAAGTGCGGTTGCCCCATCTAGTGCGGCGCCCTCGCTGGCGTCCTGCGCGTACTCGTCGAAGTCGGCGAACCTGGCCATGCGCCACTCTCTCGAAAGAAAGCGCGGCTCACGTTTGGGCTCGTTGGGTGCTGTCGCCGGGGTCCCTTGCGCACGGGCGACGGGAACCGGGGCTGCTTGCGCCAGGAGCGCTCCGGCGAGTAGCGCGCTCGCGGTGCGTAACATTGGAACGTGGTGTGATTTGGAAACTCGGTGAGCCATGGCGGCGATGCTCCTTTGCGCTGCAGAGAACCCCGATCACTCCGCAAGGGCCGTGCCTAACCGCCAACAGTGAATTGTTAGAGACTGGTTCTCAGGTAGCCGCTGGGGATGAGCGAGAGCATGACGCTACGAACGCGTCGCCATGGGTCGGGGTAGTCAGGCTAGCGCGCGCTGGTGCTGCGCACGGCGAGACAAAAGGCGGACGGCCATCAAAAGCCACTCGGATTCCAGCTTATCCAATACACGCCGCTCGTAAGCTGACGCGCAGTGCCGGTTCCGCCGTTCCGCCAGCGTTCACCACAAACAACTGCGGGTAGTGCCCCCGCACCGGCACGAACGCGACGCGCTTCCCATCGGAGCTGAAACGCGCGCAGCGGGACGCTCGTCACCTCGCGCCCTTCTTCCCCACCAACCCATAGGTATTCATCTTGTTGGCCAAAGTTCGCCGCGGCAGGCCGAGCATGGCCGTCGCCTTGGTCTGGTTGCCGTCAGCCTTCGGCAACCCACCACGGATCTTGCTGATGTCGTATTCTCGAAATCGATCAGGCTACATGGATGCCGACTGCCAAGAACGAGCGCGGCTCCGCCGCAGACTCACCGAGCACGCTAGACTCGCGGGATGACCGTCTGAATGCGCATCATCGCGCTGGCAAGCGCATTTGGCTGCGGCCGCCCATACGCCGTCCGCAGACCTCATCGCCCAACACGCGAGCGCTACGAGCCCCACGGTCAACAGCAGCAGCGTCTCAAAGCGGTTCATCACGACACCTCCCAGGCACGAGCTCATGCGGAGTTCCCACCACGAGATCGCTGTCGCCGACGCCTGTGACGCGGGGTGACACACCGAGGGCGGCCAACGGCCGAGGCTGGCGCTCATCTCGATTTGGCGGTTTGCAGGCGCAGCGCGCGCGTGCGTGTGTGCTTCAAGGAACTGCGGGACACTGCATCGGAGGGCGCGGCTTTGGAACGATGCAGTTCAGCTCGTGGTCGTAGTGACAGCAGCCTTGAATCTCGTCTGGAGGACGCGTGTCGTGCCTGATCTCCTGGCAGCTGATCTCCCTGAGATCCGCGTGGTCGGCCGGTAAGAGCTTGCCGAGCATCGGAGCGTAGGCGTCCATAAGCGAGTGGTCGGATTTTTCGGTCTCCCCGAGTGTGTACTCATACTCAGGAGCGTCCTTTTGAACCCACGCTTTGCGCGTGTAGCTGCAGCGCGGAGGCTTTCCCCGCGCTTCGACGTATTCGCCATACGTTGGGATACCCTGAAGGTCGCAGTTGGCAATCTCAGGATAGAAGATGTGATAGCGCTGTCCGGCATGCTGATAGCCGTCGTTACGGATCGGCAGGTGCGCGAGCATGTCGAGCTGGTTGACCCAGCGAACCGTGCGGTTGTTGAGCCCGTGCTGCTCTTCGTAGAGCTTGACCCAGTCTGCGTCGCCGACTTTGGGCGAGCCAAACGTGATCACGCGGAGGTTGATGTTTGTGTCGTGCTCGTCGCTCAACATCACGGCCGCAACTTGCGCCGTGGCGCCACCCAGGCTGTGGCCGACGAGCCAAACCTCTGAACCCGGATGCCTGGCCATCTGCGAGGCGACCGCTTGCTTCACGAACGGCCATGCCTCCTCAGCATGGGCGAGAAAGCCGTTGTGAACCTTGGCACCCTTCCAACTCTTCTTACGAACGCGCGCATCGGTGAGATAATCGAAAGCCCCCGCACTTCCGGAAAATGCGATTACGACACGCTGCGCGTTCGAGGCGACGAGCAGCTCGACGTCGTTGCGGAGCGGACCCAAACGAACGTTTTTGACGAAGCCCAGCCCGAACTGGGTAGTGCAGCGTTGAAAAGCAGCCTCGATGTTGTTCTTGGTCCAATACGCCGCCTCGCTCAGCCAGAGCGCTTCCCAATGGTCTTCCCAGCCGATCGCAACCCGGTCTGAAGGCTCGAAGGTGCTCCACGGCCAGTTGTCGATGTCGTCGAGCGACCAAGGGATCGGAAGAGCCTCGCCGTGCGTAAAACCGGGCCACGGCAGGTCGGCTTCCTGCATTGGCGGACGTCCCGCCTCGATCGCTGCCCACATGACGGGCACGTCAAGCTCCTGGGCGCTTGCGCGGAGCGCGACGACCGCACCGAGCGCGACGACCGCACCGACGACGCCCCACTTCGTGGCGCCGTTCAACTTCCTCTGCATTCTGACTCTCCTCCGCCGACTCAGGCGAGCGGCGTCTAAGTTGCGAACTCCGAGCGTGCGAGCACAAAACGGGGGTCGCTGATGCCGCAACGCACTGGTCGTGCCAAGAGCGCAGAGGTCTGAAACGCGGCGGAACTCGAAGTGAGCGCCCACTTCCGAGCACCGCGCAGCGGCGAGGTCTGGGCGGCTGGACATGAAAGCGCCGAGCACGTGGCGGCCGCTCGCCACGTTGCTTGAGATCGCGATGCATCCACGACGGCATGCGTTGCCCTCGTCCCAGATCAGACCGGTCGCGTCGTCTTCTCGGGGTGAACAAAGATTGTCGGCGGGCTCGAAATAGTGCTCCGACTCGTCGGGTCCCCGATGCTGAAGTCCCCTAGATCCCGTCCTGCACCTCGCAGCCCACGAGCGCGGCGTCGCGCTCGCGGGGCTCACCGCCGTACGCTACTAGACGGGCGACGATAGACGCCCAGCGGAACACGCTCAGGTGGGGTGACGAGGATGAGAGCACATGCGGCGAGGGCCCAGTGCAAACGATAGTCCAAGTAAGAAGGCCGCATGCAGGCTGGCCCCCAAGGAGTACACCCACCCTGCCTGCGAGAGCTGTGGGGGACTTGCGGCCAAATCTCGCCGCTTCGCGGCGAAATTTGGCCTGCCGCCGCGGCATCGGCGGTGGTCATTGGGGTGAGAGCTGGATGGGCGCCGCCATTTTTTAACAGTCGAGCGACGCGCGGTTCATCAGAATCAGGGTGCTACGCAGTCTCCACCACAGTGGGGAAATCCATCCCTGGAGCGGCATGGCCCTTGCTCTAGAGCCAGCTACCGAACTCACCAGGCGGTGGGCCTGAGAAGGCAGACGAGAGGACATGAGCATGACGAAACTAACGATGACAGGCACGCTACTGGCACTTGCTTTAACAACGGTTACAGCCCAAACCGCGCGGGCAGACGGGTGGGATTGCGCGGTCAAGAGTATCTCGGAGCGTCCGACCGCGGTCGGCGGGGCCACGGCCCATGGACCGGCTGTCACGTGTGCAAATGGACGCGCGATTCAGCTTTCCACGTCGAACTGGGCGCTCGCCGCGCGCTTCGCATCGGTTTTCACGGCGGCATTGCTGTCGGGTCGAACGGTCTACATCGATGCTGGCACGTGCGTGCATCGGACCGACTGCTTCGCCGCCGCCTGGGAGCTTAAGTAGGGCCTCGCGTCTCTCATTGCGGTCACGCTCGCTGCACGACGCTTGGAATCAGTGGCGTCGAAGCCGAGTCCGTGCAATTTCCATCCCCCTCTGAGGCAGGCCGGTCGTCTCCATTCGTGACGGCAGCTTCCGGCCTCGCCTCGAGGCAGATGGAGTTCCGTCGTTTCGCGACCGTCGGAAGGCCGCGCTACCAACGCAGGAATCTCAGCACGTCTTGTATGGAAGGAACTCAGCATGACCAGCAGCGTACGCGGCCATCGTGGGTGTGCGTCCTTGAACTCGGTGCCGGGCACGAGCAAACGCGGGAAGCCGCGGGTGACGAGCACTTTGCTCGCCGCTTGGCTGGCGCTGCTTTGCATGGCCTGTGGTGACGCGGGCTCCGGCAGGAACCCGGCAGGGAGCTCTGCCCGGTTCGACGATCATGACACCGTCGGGAAGGGTTCACAGGCGCCCGTCCAGGCCACCTATTTCATCTCTCCACAGGGGAACGACTCTTGGAGCGGGACCTTCGACTCGCCCTTTGCTTCCGTCAATCGTGCGCGCCAAGCAGTGGCGGCCATCAACACGAAGATGACCGGCGACGTTGTCGTCAACCTGCGCGGCGGCAGCTATCCGCTCAGTCAGACTTTGGCGTTCTCGTCCAGCGATTCGGGGAAGAATGGCCACAAGGTTATCTACCAAGCCTACTCTGGCGAGACGCCCATCCTGAGCGGAGGTCGTGAGGTTAGCGGCTGGGCTTTGGTCGACGCTGGACGCAACGTCTGGCGTGCGTCGGTGCCTTCCGGTACTCAAACGCGGCAACTGTACGTGAACGAGGCGCGCGCTGTGCGGGCCCGCTCCAAGACGGGCCTGCCTCAAGGCTCCAAGACGGCCACCGGCTACTCGAACACGGACGGCTTCATGCAGAGCTGGCGTAATCCCAGCGATATCGAGTTCGTCTACACCGGCATTTCCGCTGGGGCGCGCGGTTGGACCGAGCATCGTTGCGGCGTGCAGTCGATCGCGTCCACTACCATCACCATGAAGCAGCCCTGCTTTCGCAATGCGAGCTCGGCAGACGCGAGTCCATCGCTTTCTGTTCCCACGTTCATCGAGAATGCCTACGAACTTCTGGATGAGCCAGGGGAATGGTACCTCGATCGCTCCGCCTGGCTGCTCTACTACATCCCGCGAGTCGGAGAAGCGTTTCAATCCGCAAGCAAGGCGGTCGTGCCGGTGCTCGAAACGCTGGTGACCGGCACGAGCGTTAGCAACGTCGAGTTCCGCGGCATTACCTTCGCCTATGCGACCTGGCTCAGGCCAAATGGAAACGACGGTTTCGCGCCCGAGCAAGCAGACCGCATTTTCGTTGGTACGCCCGCCACGCGTCTGACCGTACCAGGCAACCTGGCATTCCAGGGCGCGACGAACGTCGTGTTCGAAGACAACGTGTTCGCGCATCTCGGCGCCTCTGGCCTGGCGTTGGACTCGGGAAGCGTCAGCTGTCAGGTCGTCGGAAATCAATTCTTCGACATCTCCGCGACCGCTGTCCGCATCGGAGACGTGAGCACGCCGAATCCGAGCAGCGCGGCGCAAGACAGGCTCAACTCAGTCGTCAACAACCACGTTCACGATGTGCCCATCGAGTACCGTAGCGCGGTCGGTGTGATGGCGGGGTACGTATCCGGCCTGACGGTACGCAACAACGAAATCGCCAATCTTCCGTACAGCGCCGTGTCGCTGGGCTGGGGCTGGGGGGTCGCGTCGTACGCGCAGAACAATCTCATTTCACGCAACCACATCTACAATTACACGCAGCTCCTCTCGGACGGTGGTGGCATCTACACTCTGAGCCCCCAGGGCACTTCGGCGGCGACGCAATCCAGGGTGTCCAACAACTACATTCATGGCGGCGGCAATCCCTACGGCGCCCTCTACTTCGATGAAGGCAGCGCCTGGATCGACAGTCGCAGCAACGTCATGTCCTCCGTGCCGTGGTGGTTGTTGATCAACACGACCAGCACGCCGGGCTTCATCTTGAACCATCACATCAACGTTCAGGATAACTTCGGCGACGGCGGGAACTGCCAGGACAACCTGGAGCCAGGTGGCGTGTGCGCGAACAATGCCGCGCAAGCCGTCACGTTCAGCAACAATCGACTGGGGCTTACGGCCTGGCCCACGGGCGCCAAGAATGTCGTTGGAGCTGCAGGTATCGAAGACCCATATCGGAGCATCCTGGTCAACCCGGCGGGACGTAATCTCGCCGCAGGACGGCCCGCAATCGCGTCCGCGACTCACAGCAACGCCTACAATCCGTCGATGGCCAATGACGGCAGCATCGGTACGGGTTGGTCTGCAGACGCGTCGATCGCCTTGCACTGGTGGCAAGTTGACCTGGGTCGCCCGTATCGGCTGAGCGAGATCGAGGTCATCACGCGGCAGGACCTGGACCAGCCCGAGCCCCGGCGCGACTTCGAGATTTGGGCTTCCAACAACGAGAACATGGACCTGGGGCACGTGGTCTTGGCCGCGCAGGGCAGCACGCCGCTGCCGAACCAGGCCACCTTTCGCACCGCAGTCAGCGATACCACGGCGTATCGCTACGTTGCGGTGATCAAGACGGTGCCAGACCATCTCTACATCGGCGAGGTGCGTGTGTACGGCACGGAGCTGAATCTTGCGGCGCGCAAGCCCTCGGCTGCTTCCTCTGTGTTCGGTGCCGCGTATGGTCCGTCGATGGCCAACGACACGAACGTTACCAGCGGCTGGTCTCCCACGGATGGTGGCACGCCGTGGTGGCGGGTCGATCTGGGCGGCGCGTACAGTCTGTCTCAGATCCAAATCATCACGCGCCAGGACCTCGACCAACCTGAAACGCGCCGGAACTTCGCGGTCTGGGCGTCGAACAACGAGGACATGGATCTCGGCCACGTGGTGCTGGGCTCCCAAGGTAGCAACACGCTTCCCTACCAAGGGACCTGGACGCTCGGGGTGAACGATGCCACGCTATATCGCTATATCGCTATCGTCAAGACCGTCGCCGAGTACTTCTTCCTAGGCGACGTGCGAGTTTACGGGCGCGATCCGAACGTGGCCCTCGGCAAAGCCGCGGTCGCTTCATCCCAGCTTGGAGCATCCGGTGCGCCCGCAGCCAATGATGGCGACGTGAATACCGGCTGGCAAGCAGCGTCGTCGGGCAACTGGTGGCAGGTGGATTTGGGTCGGCCGTACACGCTCAGTCAAATTCAGCTGGCCACACGCCAGAACTCCGACCAGCCAGTCGATCGCCGCACCTTCAAGATTTGGGCGTCCAACAACGAAGACATGGATCTTGGCCACGTCGTGCTCGGAGCCCATGGAAACATCAGTCTACCTTTCCAGGGAACGTATACGACGGCTGTCACGGATCCCACAGCCTATCGCTACGTTGCTGTTATGGACGCCTCGTACATCGGCGAACTGGCCATTTACGGACATTAGGGGCTGGAACAAGAGGACACGAAGACGCTCGGTTGCGGCGTGGGCTCGCCGGGCAACACGCAGCCCCCTCTCATCCCTACGAACGCGTACTCCGCGGGCTGAAGGCCGTGAGCCGTGAGCGCGGACAAAGACGAAGCGACAAGGACAGGTAGCATGAGCATCCAGAATGCCGAAGCGGTACCGATTTAGTGGACACCCGGCAGAGAGGTCATCTCTGCGGTAAAGTACTTACCCAACTGCGTGAGCGACTAAGCCGCATCAGGATGCTTGTGACTTTCGCTAGACCGCCGTGCGCCTAGGCAAGCCTACACGCAATGCACCCTCCAAGGGTTGCGCTACATACGCTGCTCTAGGAGCAAGATGATGGGATTCGCGGCAGGCTTGTTGACGTTGGCATTGGTCGGCGTGATTGCCTTCATGCAACGCCAGCGACTATCGGCGGCGCTTACGGCCACGGGCTGCAAGTACCCGGAGCATGTCGCCTACCTGCACGGTCGGATCGAGCTCACACCCATCGCATGCGTGTTCGCGCTACTAGGCGTATACGAGAACGTCAAAGCTGGGCCCCCGCAGAGCTGGGTGCTGTACGGGGCTGTGATGGCCCTGGGATTGCTCGCTCTTCGCATCCCGCGGGGTCTCGCCTACGCAGCGCTATTGGCTGCAATGCTCGTGCTCGTGCATTGGCAGATTCACGTCGCCGCCAATGGCGCACACGATAGTGGCGCGGATCGCGATGACGCAGTCGAAATCGGCGCGCGAGCACTCCTGGCGGGTCACAACCCTTGGGACGAAACCAGCATCTTAGATCTCCCGATCACCACCGGTCCGTCAAGCCTAATCGTGGCCCTGCCTTTTGTTGCCGCGACTGGCAACATCAACAGTCTTAGCTTCGTCGGCTGGGCCTTACTATTTGTTTTCTGCGTGGCAGGCGATATCCGTTACCGAAACAACTCTCTACCCACCTTACTGCTCCTCCTGCTCCTGCCGGCCTCGACGTTCTTCCATACGATGTTCTGGTCGCTCGATGAGCTGTATTGGGCGGCCATCATTTCTCCACTTCTCTGGATCGCTCTCAACCGACAGATGTTCGCGACTGCGGGAACCGTTGCCGCACTGATGGTACTAAGCCGGTTGAGCTACGCCTTTGGCGTACTGGCGGTAGGCCTGTGGTGGCTGTTGCAGGAGCGCCGCAAGCCCACCTCAATCGTCAGGCTGGCCGCTGGTGGCTTCGGAACGACTGCGTTCGCCGTGGTCACGCTGTGGATGATAGGTGGCCAGTCGTTCTGGGCTCGCAATTTTGTTCGCAACGTTCCCAGCGAGCCGCTCCACTCGACAGCGAACTCCGTAAGCGCGGCGATCACTTCGATGATCCATGGAAGGGGTTCTCAGCAGTGGGGGCCAGCGCTGTTAGTACTCGCTCTCACCTTTGCTCTAAGCCTGGGACTGCGGCATCAACGGCAGCCATTCCTTCACATGGCCGTTGCCATGTTGCTCGCGCACACCATCACGTTCAGCCCGGGTGCACCCAACGACTACCTGATGGCTTTTCTGATCCCAGCCATGTACGGCGAGGCCTTTTCCCAGTCTACCGGCCGGACCACCGACGGAACGTCTGCAAGGCACGGTGCGAAGGGTTTGTCCCACGCGCTCGCAACCCGCATCACCTCGCGCCGGGGGCGTCTGCAGGTTACCGCGATCTTTTGCGTCGTGGCGATCGCACTGGTCGCCCCTTACCTTGCAAAGGCTCCGAAACACCGCGTGCTCAAGGCGAAGTCGAGCGCAACCCTGAGCCCCGTCGCGTCGATACATGAAGGTGTAGTGGTAACCCAAGAGCTTATCGCCCCGGGCAAGCAGATTTCCGAGGTCCGCGTTCAGGTCGGCACGTACGCTCGATCGAACGAAGGAAACCTCAGCCTTACTGTCGCAACGAAGGTCGGCGGAGCATGGCAAACCGTCGGTACCGCAACAACAGCAAAGGCTATACTTGTGGACAACGCGTTTCACACGTTTGTCTTCAACCCTGCGTTGAGAACCAAGAGCAAACAGTCTCTGTCGCTCACCCTCAGCGCGGATGGCAACGCGAATAGCGCCATTACCTGGTGGGGGAACCCTGAGTGGAGTGGCCGTAAACACCGGCTGCTCGTCAACGGCAAGGATCGCCCCGGCATCGCACAGTTCACCATACGTTACACACCCGCCAGCGGCGGTGTGCGGCAGTGGCTCTCACGCCTCTGGGCCAGCATCACGCCGTTTGCTAGCGCGTTCTGGAACGTGCTGTTCGTTGGCAGCTGCTTGGTGGCACTATTCGGCGCGATGCATGCAACGTTGTGGCCGTGGCGGGATGAGAGGCGTTAGCCCAGCTACGACTTCGTGGGAGGTGGAGACTTCCTACTTGCTTGCAGCTATTGGTATCGTTGGCCTGGGCCACGGGCGGCTTGCCTGTCGTGGCTACCGTTTCACATCCGCTACGCCGCCCTCCGATATTCATGATGCAACCCCCCAAGCACAGGCAAGGAGATGACCTTACCTGTTCCTCCGTGCTCCGTGCCGTCAGGCACGCGCTGCGCGACCCCTTGGTGCGGGCGCGACGCGTTGTAATAGCGGACATACTCAGCCAGCCGAGCTCGCATCTGCTCCTCCGAGATGATGAACACATGATCGAGGCACTCTCGACGCGCGCTTCCGATCAGACGCTCGCAGAACGCGTTTGCCTTGGGCGCTCTGACCGGAGTCTTCAGTACCCGTGTGCCGCACCCTTTGGCCACAGCGTCAAAGGTGCCGTCGAACTTGTCGTCGCGGTCGCGAATGAGGAACCTTGGTCCGTCACGCCAGGAGGTGGCGTTGCGGAGCTGCTGCGCCGTCCACTGTGCGCTGGGCTGGCGCGTGACGTTGAAGTGCACGACTCTTCGCGTGCCCACGTGGATGATGAAGAAGGCGAAGATCGGCCGGAACAGGATGTCGTAGGTCTGGACGAAGTCGCAGGCCCAAGTCTCGTGCGCGTGGTGCCTGACGAAGGTAGTCCATCGTTGGCCCGTCGGCTTCGTGGGGCGCACTGCGCGCATGTACTTCTGGACGGTTCGCTTACTGACGCGAATGCCGAGCTTGAGCAGCTCACCACGTATCCGCTCGGCGCCCCACAGCACGTTCTCGGTCGTCATGGCCTTGATGAGCGCGATGCGCTCCGCACTCGCCGGGTTCGCTGCACTCTTCGCGCGACGACGAGTCTTCCAGCGCCAGAACAACTTGAAGCCACGTCGGTGCCATCGTAGTAAGGTGTCTGGCTTGGTGACCAGCAGAGCATCGCGCCAATGCTTGGCGATAGACGCGAGCGCGACGAGCAGCGCTCGATCGAGTGTGGTGATCGACCATCGCTTCTTGGGATTGCGCGTCGCGATGATCAGCTGCTGGCGAAGCATGGCGTTTTCCGCGATCAACTCCGTCTTCGTTCTCGTCGAATCGGCCACGGCCATCAGGGCGGGACTCCGAATGGGACGGATGAGATCTAGAATCTTACGGTTCATGAAGCCAGCGAGGGTTCGGATGGCGCGGAGTATCGACTTCAGCACGCCGTGCTTTGTTCGATACCTCGGGGACGTGCAAACAGCCGCATGCTGTTAGATCAGAAATCTTGAGTTTCTCAATGATCTCAATGCGGACGAGCTGCGGTAGCCAGCACAGTCAACAGCATCCGAGGGCTCTTCAACGCCCGCCCTGCCTTGCCTTCGAACGAGCCCGACCGCTCGCTGAACGCCGTGAGGTCCAACGTTCCGAGCACCTTCCACAAGAGCCGTGCTTCATGGTCTTCCGGCACCAGGTCATCCGGAATATCGAAGCGCATCTCTCCCTGCATGCGTTGAGGCTCTTCAACCCGCGACGAGCCTCGGGCACCTTCTCTCGGTGCCGAGGTCCGCGTGTCTCCCTCACCAAAAAGCGGGAGCGAGCTGTCGTCCATTCGCATCTAATACGCGATGCGCACACCCCTGCCTACCAGCTTCGCTCCCATCGCAAAATGATCACCGAGCTGCACCCAGGCCCGATTGATCGACAGTTCTTTAGTTGAAAACGCGCACCTGAATGCTGGTGACGCTCTCTCCACCCGCCGCGATGTCCGAGACGACGACGATTGGGTCGCCGGGTAGCACGCGATTACGCTGTCGCAGACGCTCGAAGGCTGCGCGGATGGTTTTGTCGGGGTCGCTCGAAAAATCCATCTTGAAGGGCACGATCGAACGCGTCAGCCACAGCTTGCGCCGCGTGGTGGTCATGTTCGTGAATGCATAGATGATCGACTTTTGTGGCCGATAGCTTGCGACCAACTGGCCGAGCAAGCCGCGCCGCGTGACAACGACGATGGCCGGCGCGTTGAGCGAATCGGCCAAACGACAGGCGCTGCGCGCGAGCTCCTCGCGGATACCGACCGGCGCCCGCTCTTTGTAAAAGCCGTAGCCGGGCAATTTTTCGGTAGCGCGCGCAATCTTGTCGAGCATCTGCACACAGCGCTCGGGAAACTTACCGGTGGCGGTTTCGCCGCTGAGCATGATCGCGTCCGCTTGCTCATTCACAGCATTGGCGACGTCGGTGACCTCCGCGCGGGTGGGGGTAGGTTGAGTAATCATCGACTCGAGCAAGTGCGTCGCCACGATCACAGGCTTACCGACCAGCGCGCACTTCTGCACGATTTCGCGCTGAATGCGTGGCAATGCCTCGATCGGAACTTCGACGCCTAGATCACCGCGGGCCACCATGATTCCGTCTGCCACTGCCAGAATCTGATCGAAGTGATCGACACCTTCCTGATTCTCGATCTTGGCGATGATGCGAGCGTGGCCGCCTTTTTGTTGGATGATGTCGCGCGCCTTGAGCACGTCGTCCGGCGAGCGCACGAAGGAGAGGGCGACGAAATCTAGATCATGATCGGCCGCGAACTCGATGTCCTTACGGTCTTTTTCCGTGATCGACGGCAGATTCACCCGTACGCCAGGCAGATTGATGTGTTTGCGCGAGCCCAGCGTGCCGCCATCGAGCACGCGACAGCGCAGCCGTCCATCGACGATGTCGAGCACTTCGAGATTGATGAGCCCGTTGTCGACCGTGACGCGGTTGCCCGGCTTCAGGTCCTTGACCATGTCGTGGTAGTTCACGTGCACGCTCTTCTCTTCGGGGTTCTCTTCGGAGAGCACCGTGAAGGAGAAGATTTCGCCGACCTTCAGGTCGATGTTCTGCTTGATCTCGCCCGTGCGGATCTCGGGCCCCTGCAGGTCGAGCAAGATCGAGATCGGATGGTTGAGGGTCTTGTTGAGACTCTGAATGCGCCGCACGATCATCAGCGCGGACTTGTGCGTGCCGTGGGACATGTTGATGCGCGCCACGTTCATGCCGACCGCTGCCAAGCGCTGAATCATGCGCGAGGAATCGCTGACAGGGCCAATGGTGCACACGATTTTGGTGTGCCGAAAGTCGCGTCGCAAATCTGACATGGGCCAGAGGGTGTCATGAAGCGGGGTAGCTCGCTAGAAAGCTCGAGGCATGAATTGCACGGGGAGACCGAGGGAAGGGCGCGCTGCGTTGGCTGCACGGGGCACGACATGCAACCCTCGCCGCCCGATGACCGAGCCAGCACTAATCGTACGAACTAAAAGGCCGATCTGGCGCGGTGTGCTGATCACGGTCGTGCTCGCCGTGATCGTGTTTGCGGCCCTGTCGGTGATGAGTGACCTGAGCGCGCTAGGCACGAGTCTCGCGCGCTTCGATCGCTCGGCTTTAGGCTGGGCCCTGGCGCTGGTGGTCGGCAATTACGTGCTGCGATTTGTGCGCTGGCAGTACTACCTGCGCCACCTATCGATTGAGGTTCCGGTCGGTCTGAGCGGACTTGTGTTTCTGTCCGGTTTCCTGATGAGCGTCACGCCGGGAAAAATGGGTGAGGTCTTCAAGTCGGTGCTGCTCCAGGAGTACCGCGGCGTTGGCGTCGCGCGCACCGCGTCGGTGGTGGTTGCAGAGCGCTTGATGGATCTGGTCGCGCTCGTGTTTCTCGTCGCGATCTCGAGCATCGGCTTTCCCCACGGCGGCGCGGTGACCGCAATCGGTGCGCTGCTCGTCCTGAGTATCGTGTTGTTTGCAACGGTGCGATCGCTGTCGAGCTGGTGCTTCGATCAGATGGAGCTCATCGCGCCGCTCAAATCCCTCGTGCCGCGCCTGCGCGAAGCCTACGAGGCGCTGTACGTGCTCACGCGTCCGGGACCGTTTGTTGTGGGCAGCACGCTCGCGCTCGCGGGTTGGGCGCTTGAGTGTTTGGCGACCTATCAGATCGTGCAGGGCTTTGCCTACACGAGCACCAGCGTTTCGGGCGCGGCATTCAGTTATGCGACAGGCACGCTTGCCGGCGCGTTAGCGATGCTACCAGGCGGCCTCGGTGTGGCAGAAGTCGGCATGACTGGACTGTTGCTCGTGGTTTCAGAGCAGATCACGAAAGCTACAGCCGCCGCTGCAACCATACTTGTTCGTCTTGCGACATTATGGTTCGGTGTGGCGCTCGGTGGCGTGGCGCTCGCAGTGCTGCGCGCTGTAGGACGACGGCGCCCAGCGTAGGGTCCGGTCCCACGAAAATAAGGTGCACAACTGCTCAGGGGTTGTCCTTTGCAGACCCCCGTCGGCATGATGGGTACGTGATCCACAGCATGCCGGTCCGGGTGTTCATAACCTGCTTGGCGCTCGCTTTTTATAGCGGCGAGGTCCGAGCTGAAGCACCG
>JBBSJC010000149.1:0-15323 GCA_038257655.1 Polyangiales bacterium
AACAGAGACCGCGGCGGCGCGCGCGCTGACCGCTCGGGCGCTGCTGGTGATCGAATCGGCGCGGGCGCTCGGCGCCGAGCCCAGCACGCTCAGCGAAGCGAGCGCGCTTGCGAGCCGGGCTAGTGCGGCCTTACCGGCGCGACCGGATCAGGCCCTCGATTCGGCGGATCGCGCGCTCTCGCAAGCCTTGGTGGCGCTCGCTCCGGTGCGCGCCCGGCAAACTGACGTCACGGCCGGCGATCGACAGGCGCTCGTCGATGATCTGCAGGTTACGGGTGCGCAGATCGCGCGCGGAGATCAGGGACTGGTCGCGCGCGTACAAGGTGTGCAGGGCGCGGGCGAGCGCCTGAGCCCGTCCGCCGCGCGACAGCTGGCACGGTTGTGCGCCATTGCCCTTGCGCACCCCCATGGGCCGGTGCGCTTCGTGCTCGCGACGGAAAATGCGCAGGCGAGCACCCGTCAGGCCAGCGCGTTGAGCCAGGCTCTGAGCTCGGCACGGTGCACGGGGCAGCGCTTCACCGTTGAGTCACGCGCAGCTGCGAGCCGCATGCTCGAGCTGCATTTTCTCGCGTACTGAAGGCGACGATGGCGCTCGTTCATCGTCGCGGCTGGGATGCCGGAATATTCACGACCAGCCCCTGGGTTGCGCTGCTGGCCGACGTGAACCGAGCTTTTTTGGCCCATGACACGTTCCCAGGACTTGAAGAGCTGAATGCCTTGCTTGCACGACGCCATGAGAGCGCGGGCGTTCCCACGTTGCGGGCCGTCTTATCGCCGCCCAAACCGACCCATCGCAAGAAACGTAAGACCCCGATCGAGCCATCGAGCCTTTACGATGTTCGCATTGCAGAGCACGGCGAGTTGCCGACCCGCGCTGATGACTGGCATGACTTCTTCAACGTCCTGGCCTTTGCCGCCTGGCCGCGCAGTAAGCGAGCGCTTCATCGCCGTCAAAGCCGCCTGTTACGCGCCCGGATTGCGCCGGGCGCGCGCCGTTTACCCGGTGCGCGCAGCCGCGAGCAAGACGCTCTCACGTTGCTCGACGAGGGGGGCGTGATCGTGGCGTGCGACCGCTTGGCCCACGCCCAACTATCGTCATGCAGGGACTCGCTCGAGCCGACGCTCGCGGCCTGTCTGGCTGCGGGCACAGCGCAGCTGGTCCCGTTTGGCCATGCGTTGTTTGAGCACATCGTCGAAGGCCTACCTTGTCCCCTTGCCATCCCGCAGCTCGTGGTTCTGACTGAGGGGCCCCTGCGCGATCTCGATTGTCTTAGCCGTCTCGATCGCGCGCTTGCCGAGCAACTCGAGGATGAAGCGCAGTTTTCCAAACCGAGCGGGGTCAAAGGTCTGATGCTCGATCACTACGCGGCCCCGTTTGCACCGGGTCAAAACCTTGTTCCACGTTGAGTGGCCGACTACCCTGACGTGGAGCCCGCGGCACCCGTCAGGAAGCGACGCCGGCTCGGAGAGAAACCAGTGAAATACCAGTCTCTGCCTGCGGCTGCACGAGCCCCTGCGCTGCTCCCGGCCCTGCTTTTCAGCCTATTTAGCGTCAGCGGCGCCTTGGATGCTAGCCGCGCAAGCGCCCAGTCACCTTACGATGCGCGTCAGACGCGCTTGGCCGAGGGCGTGCTCGCAAAGGGCAAGAGCCCGAGCGCTGCCGTCGACCTCCTGCGCATGACACAACATGCCGAAGAGGCCGATCCTGCGCTGTCGCTCGCGCTGTTTAAGCGCATCGCTGACAGCAAGGCTATCGACGTTCAACATCGGCTCTATGCAGCGCGGCGCGTCGCCTGGGACCTGCGCCGCACCGGCGATCCGGCCGCGTCGGTGAGCGCGTTTGACGCGCTTGGCTACGTACGCAACTTCCGCGTGATCGGCCCGTTCAGCAATGAAGGCAAGCGCGGCTTTGACGACACCTTGCCGCCGGAGGAGCATCTGCGCGATGCGGTGAATCTCGACGCCACTTACCAAGGCCGCGAGCGCATGGTGCGCTGGCGCGTGGTGCCCGAGATCGTTCAAGGCGGCTACGTCAGCTTCGATGCGATGTTGCGTCCAGCCGAGAACGTCTGCGCTTTTGCCGAGACCACGCTGCAGTTCGAAAAGGCTCAGCCGGCCACGCTTTGGGTAGGGAGCGGCGGGGCGACCAAGGTCTACTTTAACGGCGTCGAAGTGCTGCGCGATGCTGCCTATCGCGGGCCCCATCCCGATCGCGACGTGGCGCTAGTCGCCGCGCAAAAGGGCAACAACCGTCTGCTGATCAAGAGCTGCGTGCAGGCAGGCGCCTGGGGCTTTTATCTTCGCGTAGGCGATGCGCGTGGCGAGCCGTTGCTGGTCAAAGCCGACCCGAGCGTGCTCGACGCCCTGCCGGATGCGCCTGCTACGGCTGCGAAGCGTGCCACGTTTAAGGCGCCCGCATCCATGTTGTCGCTGCTCGAAGAAAAGGCGAAGTCGGACCAGGCCAAAGCCGCGGACATCGAAAATCTGGCGCGGTTTCTTTGGTATACGGGCTCGGACGACCCGGCCGAAAAGCGCGCGCGGCAGCTGGCATTGCGTGCTGCCGAGCGTGAGCCGACGGCAGAACGCTATCTGCTCGCGAGCAATCTTGCGAACGAGCGCTACGAGAAGCTGCGCTACATCAGCCAAGCCGAAGCGCGCGGCGCGCGCGAACCGAGCGTGATCCTAGCGCGGGCGGCGATCACCAGTGGCGGTCCAGATGCCGAACGCGCGCTCCAGATGCTCGATGCTGTGCCTGACCGCGGCGTCGACGGTCTCGATGCGGCCGATTTGCGCATCGCGATCCTGCGTCAGCTCGGCCTTGACGACACGGCGCTCGAGCTCACCCGCGCCCAGCTGCTCAAGGCGCCGCAATCGACGCACTGGCTCGGTCGCTTGGCCGATGCCCTCGACCGTAAGACGCGGCGCGATGAAGCGATCGCTGTGCAAAAGCAAATCCTGAGCTTACGCGGTGATCACATCGGTGCGCGCCGAGCGCTAATCGACGACGCGCTGGCGCAAAAGCGCACCTTTGATGCGATAGGTCACCTCGAAGCGATGACCGCCTTGTTCCCGGGCGACGACAAACGTCTGGTGTACGCCTCTGAGGTCTATGACGCGCTCGGCCGCGAAGACATGAAGATCGCGATGCTGACTCGTGCCCTCGAGGTTGCGCCTGAAAGCGAGCCTTTGCACGTGCGCATGGGCCGGGCGCTGTTGCGTTCGGGCCAGATGGAAGCGGCAGCCGGCAGCCTGCGCAAGGCGCTTGCGCTCAAACCTCAGGATGCCGAAACACGCGAGCTGCTCGAGCAGTTGGCCCCGGCACCGAGGCGCGACGAAAGCTATGCGATCGATCGCGATGAGCTGCTCGCGCGCACCACGAACAAAAACGGCCAACCCGTCACGATCCTGCAAGACCTGACGGTCAATACCGTGTTCGAAAACGGGCTTGGCTCGCGGTTTGTGCAGTTTGCAGCGCAGGTGCACGACGCCGAGGGCGCGCGGCGCCTGCGGGCGCGTTCGATTCAGTTCGATCCCGAGTCGCAGCGCGTCGACATCCGTTTGGCGCGCGTGTATCGCGCCGATGGCAGCGTGCTCGAAGCGACCGAAAGTTACGAGCAGCAGCTCGGTGAGCCTTGGTATCGCGTGTATTACGACACGCGCGCGCTGGTGGTCGTGTTCCCGGACCTCGAGCCCGGCGACAGCATCGAGCTGCGCTATCGCGTCGACGACGTGTCTCCGCGCAATCTGTACGCCGACTACTACGGGGACATGCACTTTTTCCAAAGTGGCGAGCCGCGCGTCCATGTCGACTACGTGTTGATCACGCCCCAGACGCGCACGTTCTATTTCAACAAGCCCAAGCTCGCCTCCTTGCGCCACACGCGCGAGCAGGTGGGTGACCAGAACATCGATCGCTATCAGGCCGACAACGTGCCGGCGCTCAAGCCCGAGCCCGATCTGCCCGGTCTGACCGAGATCGCGCCTTACTTGCACGTCTCGACCTACAAGACTTGGGAAGACGTCGGTCGCTGGTATTGGGGACTTATCCAAGATCAGCTCTACGCCGACGAGAGTCTCAAGCAAAAGGTCAAGGAGATTGTCAATGGCGAAAAAGACCACGCCAAGATCGTCAAGCTAATTTACGGTTGGGTCGTCAAGAACACGCGCTACGTGGCGCTCGAGTTCGGCATCCACGGCTACTTACCGTACCGAGTGCCGGACGTGGTCCGTCGTGGTTTTGGTGACTGCAAAGACAAAGCTTCGCTTATCTACACGATGTTGCGCGAAGCTGGCGTCGACGCGCGGCTCGTACTCGCACGCACGCGGCGCAATGGCGCGATCACCGATTTGCCGGCATCGCTGTCCGTGTTCGATCACGCGATAGCCTACGTGCCGGAATTCGACCTGTACCTTGATGGCACGGCCGAGCACAGCGGCACCACCGAGCTGCCACCGTCCGATCAGGGCATCACCGTCCTGCAGGTCGGACCCAACTCGGCCGTGCTGACTAAAACGCCGATGCTCAAGGCCAGCATGAACGAGCGCGCACGCAGCTTACAGATCACGCTCGAGCCCGACGGTTCAGGTGAAGTGAAGGCTGAAGAGCACGTGAAGGGCGCCGAAGCGTCAGGTTATCGCCAGACCTATCAGGCAGAGGGCACGCGCAAGGATCGCTTCGTGCGCTCGCTTTCGGGTAGCTACCCAGGACTTGTGCTCGCTTCGCAAGAGTTTGAGGGCCTCGATGACCTCGAGCGTGACATTGAGATTCGTTACAGCCTGCGCGCGCCGCAGCTGGCGCGGCGTGAAGGACGCGAGCTGCGCATCGGCGCAAACTCGATCCGCGAGCTGATGCGGAATATGGCGCCGATCGCCAAGCGCGCGTACCCGCTCGAGCTCGGCGTACTCAAGACCTACCGCGAAGAGCGCACGATCCAGGCGCCCAAGGGTTTCAAGCCGGGGCTTGTGCCTGCGGGCGGTGAAGTAAAGAGCCCCTTTGGCAGCTTGCTGGTCAAAAACGAGCTGCGCGGCGAGCAGGTCGTATCCACGAGCGTGTTGACGTTTGAAGTCGACCGCGTGGCTCCCGCGCAATACCCGGCGTTTCGTCGCTTCATCGAACAAGCGGACGACATCCTGCGCCAGCGCATCGCATTCGTTCCGGAGAAGCCATGAAGCATCAGGCAAGATTACTCAGCGCATGTTTGAGCACGGTGCTGATCGCAGCATGCGGCGCCCGCTCCAAGACGCCCGGTGGAGAGCGTCCGATCGATCGACTGCGCGAACAAGCCGCAGACGAGCCGAAGGATGGCGCCCTGTGGTCGTCCCTGTTGTCCCACGAAATGTTTGCCGACGGCGGAGACCCCGTACGTGCACGCGCGGCGCTGAGCCACGTACAAAAGTTGAACGCGGCACCGCTGCGCACCCAATTCGTCGCAGCCGAGCTCGGCGTGCTCGAAGGGCATCCGGGCAAGGCGCTCGATTCCTACATTGGGGCACTGAAGCTGGTGGGCGCGTCAAACGATCCGATCGCGACCAGCATCGCCGAGGCGAGTCTTTCCTCGCTCGCCGATATGAACGATGCGGTCGATGACTATCGCCCGCGCGTCGATCGCGCCTTGGACGAGCTTGCGCGCGATCCCCACAAGCTTGGGCTCAATGCGGCGCATCTTTTGCGCATGCAGCGGCTCGGTCGCGCGCTGACGCGGGGTGATACGAAAGCAGCTGCAGAAGCTGCCGATCAGGCAGGCTGCGTGCAGCGCGTCGAGGTTGCAGGCGCTTTTGGTCCGCGCGAGCTGCTCGGCTTTGACAGCGCCCTACCCGGCGAAAGTGCAGGCGCGCTCGCAGACGAATACGAGCTCGGTGCGGGGCGTGGCACGGGCAAAAAGCGCACGATCGAGACGCGTCGTTGCGTGATCGCGCTCGGCCGCGGCGCCCACGACGCGCGGCCTGGCACGACACTCGTGCGCGCCGAAGTGGATGTAAAGACGCCAGGCTCCCACGCCTTGCGCGTCGAATCGCCCAACAGCGTCGTGCTGTGGGTCGATGGCAAGCAGCTCGCGCGCCTGGACACACGCACCGAGCAGACCTTTGGCGTGCGTTACCTGCCTTTGAACCTGAGCGCCGGGCGCCATGAGATCCGCGCCAAGGTCTCCTCGCGCCATCCCAATCCTGCGCTCTCGCTCGCGCTCGTCAACGCAAGTCCGGAAGCCATCGAGCGCACGCGCGTCGCGGGCGTGAACCCAAGCGGGCCACTTGAGCGTTATGTTGCCGCCAAGCTTTTGCTTGCGCGCGGCGATGCCGTCGGAGCGCGCGAGCTGTTGCGCACGTCTGGTGCAACCGAGCCTCCGGCAGCGATGCTCGTCTTGCAGGCAGCCGTGGCGCTCGCCGACCCCTTGCGCTCGCCGGAGCTCAGGCGCGATCAGGCGCGCGATCTGTTGCGCAAGGCTGCGCTGCGCGATCCTGAAGCCTGGTATCCGGTGATGGGTCTGGCGAGCCTCGAAGCTGCCGAGGGCCGGCTCAAAGAAGCGATCGACGGCCTGCGCGCCGCGCTCAAACGCTGGCCTGAGGTAATCGCTATTCGCACCACCCTGATCGATCAGCTGCGCGGTCGCGGCTGGGTCGAAGAGGCCGATGCGATCGTGGCCGATCTGGGCAAGCGCATGCCCAACGCCTGCGCGGTGACCGCGATTCAGCTGCAATCGGCGCGAGCGCGCGCTCGCATGACCGAGCTTTCGGAGCTGACGGAGAAGGTGATGGCGTGTGATGCCACCTCCAGTGCGCGCCTCTCGATATTGCGCGCCCAGCGTCGCTACGATGAGGCCACCAAGGAGCTGTTGCGCCTGCGCAGCTTGAGCGATGTGCTCGACGAAGCGCAGCGCATCGACGCAGACCTCGAACTTGCGCTGCTCGCAGACGACAAGGCCAAGATCGCAGCCTTACGCGCCGAACGCAGCGCCTTTTGGCCGGACCGTCCGGAGCCTGTGCTCGACCGCACCGATGTGCTGCTATCCGGAGCTCAGCGCGCTCAAGCCC
This sequence comes from Polyangiales bacterium, assembly GCA_038257655.1. GTDB lineage: Bacteria > Myxococcota_A > Polyangia > Polyangiales > DASUME01 > DASUME01. Next base: position 7,030 of record JBBSJC010000149.1, read on the forward strand.
TCAGCTATCTGAGCTCCTCGATCGACAAGGAGCCTGACGATCTGTTCGAGCTGCGCCGCGTGCATGAGGCGCTCGGTGGCGAGAGCCTGTTTGCAAGCTATCGCAAGGACGGGGCGGCGTTGATCAAAGCCTTTGAAAGCTCCGGTCGCAAGTACAGCGAGCCGCAGGTGCTCGTGCTCGACTACACGGTGGTGCGCGTGTTCGAAGATGGCTCGAGCACGGATCTGACGCACAACATCATGCGCATCCAAAGCCAAGAGGCCGTGGACGAGAACGGCGAGTTTGCCGTTCCGGAGGGCGCACGTCTGCTCAAGCTGCACACGATCAAACCCGATGGCACCAAGCTCGAGCCGGACACGATCGGCGGCAAAGACACGCTGTCGTTGCCCAGCCTATCGCCCGGTGACTATGTCGAGTTTGAGCACATGCGCGGCGAATCGCCTTCGAACGGCTTTCCGGGCGGCTATCTTGGCAATCGCTTCTACTTTCGTAGCTTCGAGGTGCCGTTTGACCACAGCGAGCTTGTGGTGATCTTGCCGCCCTCGATGGAGCCGGTGCTCGACCCGCGCGGACCTGCGCCCAAGAGCGTGCGCGAAACGAAAGACGGCAACACCGTGCTGCGCTGGGTGGCCGACGAGAGTCGTCCGCTTTCGCCCGAGCCGATGAGCGTCGCCTCGCGCGAGTTTTTACCCTCGATCAACCTCGGCGTGCGCGCCGAATGGAGCGCCTACGTCGACAGCCTGCGCGATCTGCTCGCCGATAAGGATCCGGTCGATCCCGCCGCCAAGGAGCTCGTCCAGCGCATCATCGGCGATGCCGCGAAGGCGCCGGCTTCAGTGCGCGCCGCGCGCTTGTATCGCTGGGTGACCGAGCAAGTCGAAGCCACGCAGGATGTGTTTGGCGTCGCACCGGCGATGCTCGCGTCACGCACGGGCAATCGCGACCGCATCTTGCATTACATGCTGAAGCTGGCCGGCATCGACAGCGAGCTTGCGCTCGTGCGCGGCGCCGATGGTGATCATAGTAAGGCGCTGCTACCCGACCCCGAAACCTACGGCTATCTGCTGCTGCGTCTGCAGACGGAAAAGGGCACGACCTGGCTGCACACGGGCACGCGCAACACGCCCTTTGGGTACGTACCGTCTCACTTGCGCGGCGAGCAAGCGTTGATCATCAACGCCAAGGTTGAACGGGCGCAGACGCCCGCCCTGAACCTTGCTGAAGAGCTTCGCGAGCTTGACCTCGACATCACGCTTGAAAAGAACGGTTCAGGTACGCTGCGCGTGCGCGAGACCCTGCGCGGCGGGCAAGCCAGCACCTGGCGTAACGATCTGGAGGGCGTGCCGAAGGAGCAGCTCGAGTCGCGCTTCGAAGAGTCCTACGTCGCCCGCATCTTGCCCGGCGCCCAGCTCAAGACACTCAGGATCGAAGGTCGCGATAATCCCGAGGTACCGCTCGTACTCGACTTTGAGTTCACGGTTCCACAACTCGGTCACCGTGTCGGCGCCGAGCAACGGATCGGTGGCATGTTCACTTCGGGGCTCTCGCACTCCCTGGCGCGCACCGCAGAGCGCACGGTTCCGCAGTTGGTGGCTGTCGCGACCGCTACCGATCTGCGACTGCGGCTCAAGGTCCCCGAGGGCGCGCGCGTCGCTGCCATCCCCGGCACAGCGCGCTTCGATCACGCCGGTCGCGCCACGTTTACCGCCAGCGCCAAGACTGAGGGCCGTAAGGTGGTGGTGAACCGCAGTCTGCGCATCCCTGTGCTGCGCGTGTCGCCCCAGGCTTACCCGGACTTCTCCGCGTTCGCGCGCTCGGTCGACCTGGCTGAAGCCAGCGAGATCACCGTCACGATGCCTTGAGCCGGCCGTGAACCCGCCCGCCCGCTGAACTGACCGTTAGCCGCCCCGTAAATCCGCGTTAGGCCACGTTTGTGTGCGAAAGCCCTTCCCCTGGGCTGCCTGTCTCCGCTAAACAGTGTTGACCTAGCTGCTAAGGGGTGGTTTTCGCATGTTCTTCTACAACCCTATGGACCCCTCCTACGTACGGGACCCCTACCCCATGCTGCAGCGCATGCGCGAGGAAGACCCTGTGCATTATTTTGCACCCGCAGGAACTTGGTTTCTCACGCGCTACGCGGACATCTGGAGCTTGATGCGCGATCCGCGCGCCCTGTCGTTGCCCGCCGATCAGATGAGCATCGGCGCAGGCCCCAAGAGGCAAGACGAGGGTCCGTTTCAGCGCGCGATGCGCAAGTGGATCGTGTTGCTCAATCCGCCGGATCACACGCGCTTGCGCAACCTGTTGAACAAGAGCTTTACGCCCAAGGTGATCGCCCGCATCGATGAACGCGTGCTCGAGATTGCAGACGAGCTACTCGACGAGGTGCTGCAAAAGCGCGAAGTCGACCTGATGCGCGAGTACACCAACCCCTTGCCGATGCTGGTTGTGGCAGGTCAGCTCGGCGTGCCCAAGGAAGACAGGCCTCGCATCAAGCTTTGGTCCGATGCGATTGCCAACGCGATGGATCCGATTAAGGGCTACGCCTATCGCGCGCAGGGCGACAAGGCCACGCTCGAGATGTTCGCTTACCTGCGCGGCGTGGTCGAAGACCGCAAGAAAAGCCCGGGCGAGGACTTACTCAGTCTGATGATCACCGCCGAAGAAGCAGGTGACCGGCTGAGCATGGAAGAGCTGCTCGCAACCAGCATGCTCTTACTATTCGCGGGCAACGAGACCACGACTGGCCTGCTCGGCAACGCGATCGCCGCCTTGCTCGACAATCGCGATCAGGAAGAACTGCTGCGCGCTCGGCCGAGCATCATGCCCAGCGCAGTCGAAGAGTTTCTGCGCTACGAGACCCCCTCGCACACGACCGGCCGGGTGTTGTCCGAAGACCTGGAAATCGGCGGCAAACACATCAAAAAGGGTGCGCGCATCGTCTGCATCCTGGGTGCGGCCAACCGTGATCCTGCCGTATTCGAAGACCCGGACATCTTGGATTTGCGGCGCGAGGACAATCGGCACATCGCCTTTGGCACGGGCCATCACTTTTGCTTGGGCAATCATTTGGCGCGCCTCGAAGCGCGCATCGCCCTCGGTCGTCTGCTCGCGCGCACCAAGCACTTCGAGCTGACCGAGCGCAACATACAATGGCGCGACACCGTCGCGTTGCGCGGTCCCAAGGCGCTGCCGATGCGGCTCACGCCCGCAGCATAGGAAAGTCTAGCAAGATGGAGCCCCGCATGGCCAAAGCCCCCAAATCGACCCCGCCCGAGCCACCTGCACTGGACGCTCAGGCCGTGCATCACATGCTCGCGAGCTTCGACAAAGAAGTCCCCAGCGTGGAAGAGCTACGCGCGTTCTACGCCGACGACATGTTCTTCCAGGACCCGCTGCAAACGATCGAGGGCCTAGTCGCTTTCCGCGAGATGAACGTGCGTCTGTTGAAGAAGGTTTCGGACATGACGATCGAGATGATGGAGAGCGCCCAGACCGGCCCCAACATCATGTTCACATTCGCCATGGATCTAAAACCTTCGCCGCGCGCGCCGCAGATGCAGGTCGAAGGCATGACCCACGTGCGGCTCAACGCAGACGGTAAGATCGCGCTGCACCGGGACTACTGGGACCTTGCAGGCACCGTGGTCCAGATGATCCCGCCGCTACAGCGAGGCTATCGCTGGCTCACCAAAAAAATGGCGTAACGCATCGGGGTACGGCCACGAGAATGGTCGCAACACGGTCGCGGGCATGGATCGCGCGCGCGCCGATGACATAATGTGCTCCCTATGACCTGGCTCTTTGCAAGCCTGATGACCGGCGCCGATGATCGTTGGCATCCCGGCATCGGCGATCCGACCGTCATGGGCTGGTTGACTGTGGTCGCATACTTTGGCGCGGCCTACCTGTGCTTTTCGGCCTATCGAGCCAGTCAGTTTGGCGCGCACGCCCTGCGTGACATTGCGCCGAACGAAGCTGCGCACCAGCGGGTGCTGTCGCGCTTTTGGCTCGGCGTGTGGGTCCTGTTGTGCCTACTCGGCTTGAACAAACAGCTCGATTTACAGAGTCTGTTCACCGAGATCGCGCGCGATATGGCCCATGCCCAAGGTTGGTATCACGAGCGGCGACGTCTGCAGCTTGCCTTCGTGATGGCGATTGCGATCGGAGGCGCTGCCACCGCGGCGCTGCTCGCTTACCTGATGCGTCACATCGTGCGGCGCGTCGTCTTGGCGATTATCGGCGTCTGCACGCTGGTGTCGTTCGTAGTGATCCGGGCCTCTTCTTTCCATCACATCGACGTGTTGCTGAAAAGCGGCTCCGTCCACTTGAACTGGGTGCTCGAGCTGTCCGGTATCCTCATGCTCGCGCTGTGCGCTTACCACGCAGCGCGTCCGGCGCGTGGGGCGACGGCCTAGCGGACACGCAACGCCGGCGCGAAACAGGTGCCGGCCGCGTCGGGCCATGCCAGAGTTTGCCGCGTGAGCTCCTCGCTAGCCATCGTAGTCATCGGGCGCAACGAAGGCGCACGCCTGGTCCAAGCGCTCAACGCTGCCTTAAAGACCGACGCTGCCTGCGTGGTGTACGTGGACAGCGGCTCGACCGATGGCAGTGCCGAAGGCGCGCGCAGCTTGGGTGGCAAGCTGTACGTGGAAGTGCTCGACGCGACCTTACCTTTCACGGCAGCCCGCGGGCGCAACCGTGGTTTCGAGCTCGTGCGCGCGCGCGTGCCAAACCTGACGCACGTGCAGTTCATCGATGGCGATTGCGTGCTGACCGACGGCTACATCGGCGCCGCGCTTACTTACTTTTCCGCCCATGCCGATGCGGGCATCGTGGCGGGCGTGCTGCGCGAAGAGCAGCGCGAAAAAAACGTCTATCACCGCCTGGCCGACATGGAGTGGGATGGCCCGGTGGGCGATGTCGAAGCAACCGGCGGCATCTTCATGATCCGCGCCGAAGTATTCGAGCAGGCCGGCGGCTTTGACAGCTCAGTAGCAGCGGGCGAAGAGCTCGAGCTTGCACAGCGCGTGCGCGCCAACGGGTTTCGCATCGTGCGCATCGCCCAGGAGATGGCGCGCCACGACATCGATATGGCGCGTTTTCTCGAGTGGTGGCAGCGTTCGGTGCGCGCGGGCCAGTCTTACTCCGAGGGCCTGTACATTCAGATCGGCCGCGGCCACAAGCTGCACCTCAAGCAAGTCGCGTCAATCTTGGCCTACGGTGCCGTGCTGCCCGGGCTGGCCGGCCTGTTGGCCTTACCGACGCTCGGGCTGAGCTTGGGGCTGCTCGCAAGCCACGCTCTGTTGTGGCAGCGCGTGCGCAAGCAGCGTCTCAAGCGGGGCGACAGGCCCGACGATGCGGCGCTCTATGCCACTGCGGCCGTGCTGTCCAAGTTTGCAAGCGTGCGAGGCATGGCGCGCTTTGCCGGACGCTGGGCGCGGGGCGAGCTCACGCATGGCCAGCACATGCTCAGCAGGGACAGCGACCCTACTCGTCAAACAACTTGACGATCAACTAGTCGCGCCCGAAAGCAGGCCTTCTGCGCGCAGCCATCGCTCAAGCTCCTGCATGCCTTGCGCAAGAGAGACCCGCGGTTGATAGCCAAGCTCCTGTGTTGCGCGGTCGATACCGTAAGGTTCGCTGCGCTGCACGAAGCGCACGGCCGCAGGGCTCATGGGCGGCTTGAGGCCCACGCTCTGAAAGCCCGCGTGCAACAGCGAAACCGCCGGCAATAGCAGCTTTCCCGGCAGCGAGGGCAGCTTGGGTTTGCCGAGCATGCGCGCCAAATGCCCAAAAAACTCGGCAAAGCTCGTCTCGGCGCCGTCGGTCACGTTGAAGGCGCGGCCTGTCGCATCTCGCTCGAGCGCAAGAAACACCGCGTCTAGCAAGTTGTCGACGTGCACGTGATTCATGATGCCGCGGCCGGCATCGGCCAGCGCAAACAAGCCCTTTTGCATCAGCTGCACGGGCCGTACGACCCATGGCACACAGCCCGGCCCATAGACGTCGCCCGGCCTTATCACGGTCACCTGAAAGCGCCCGGGCTCGTGCAAGCTGAGCGCAAGCTCGTCGCTTTCGATCTTCGTCTGACAGTAAGGGTTGTTCTCGCCGCGAAACGGACCGTCTTCGGAGACATGTCGCGGATAGGCAAAACCGTAAACCATCACACTCGACAGGTGCACGAAGCGCCCAACCCCCTGGGCGCGCGCGCTGCTTGCAACACAACGCGTGCCCTCGACGTTCACCCGCCGATATAGCGACCAATCGCCATCTTCTGCCACCACCGCAGCCGTATGGAACACAATATCCGCCCCGTGCAGCGCGCGACTGAGCGCCTGGGGATCGCATATGTCGCCGACCACCACCTCGACCCCGCGCTGGCTTGCCTTGCGCGCCGCCCGCGAATCGAGATCGAGCCCACAAACGAGCATGCCGCGGGAAAGCGCGCGCTCGGCCATGCGCAGCCCGATGAAGCCCCCGACCCCCGTGATCGCAATCCGCTTTCCCTCTAGCTCCATCGCCCTCGCATACCGTGCGCCATACGCCGTTGAAAGCCGAAAGACCGGAGCGCAGCGGGCTTCTGCCAGCAGAAGATCCTTGACCCCTCGCAGCTCAGCTTGGACGCACTGACGGGCTCGCTTACAATCGAGCCGTGCTTTTTTGTCGCGGCCTGTGGCCAGTCCTGGTGCTCCTGAATGTATGAAGGAGACGCGAACTGGTTTTCGTATCTGGTGCTGGGCCTGTGGCCGTTCGTGGTGCTGCTTGTATTCCAGCAGCGCCAAGGGCGCGCCCGGATGGCTCGCACGACCTCCTGGCTGATCATGCTCGGCATCATGTTCATGCCGGCCTCGTTGTTCTTCGATGCGCCGCTGATTCCGCCGCTCGACAAGGTGCGCATCACGGCGCTGACCGTACGCATCGCCCTACAGATCTTTCACTCAAAGGAGCTACTCAAGCGCGCGCCCGGTTTTCGCATGCCGCAGATCATCGCCGTGCTGACGGTGATCGCTTGTTATCAAACCATGGCCACCAATCGCGATCCGTTGCAGTACGGCCCACTTGAAGTCAACGCGATGTCGCCGAGCGACTTCCTATCCTTGGGCATCAGCATGGTGCTCGACACCTATCTGCCATTCTCGATCGCCCAACGCGTGTTCACCAGCGAGCGCGACCTGCGCGATCTGTTCGAGGTGATGGCGCGCTGCTTACTGATCTACTTACCATTCATTTTGTACGAGCTGCGCATGGCGCCGGTCCTGCACTACAAGTTCTACGGCTACAGCCCCTTCAGCTTCGTGCAGGCACTGCGCGCAGACGGCTACCGGCCGGCGGTGTTCATGGCGCACGGTCTCGTGCTCGCGATGTTTGCGGCCGCCGTCTACGCGGGCGCACGCGGCATGTGGGCCGCAGGCGTGGTCACCAAGCCGCTCAAGGCCAAATGGCTGGTGATGCTCTTCACCGTCGTCCTAGTCATGTGTAAGACCTTCGCCGCGCTGTTGTATTCCGGCGTGGTTTGGCTGCTGATCAGGCGCCCCTTACGCACCGGGGCCGTGGCAGGGTTTTTGTGGTTCGTGTCGATCTTCGTGGCGAGCTACCCGGCGTTGCGCATCGAAGGTCAGTTTCCCACGTACATGCTCGTGGACTGGGCGGCTGAGGCGAGCGCTGATCGTGCACAATCCCTGGAATTCCGCTTTCAAAACGAAGACCTGCTGTTGGCCCATGGCCTGGCGCGCCCGATCTGGGGTTGGGGCAGTTGGGGGCGCAGCCGCGTCTACGAAGAAGAGACGGGTAAGGACATCTCCGTCACCGACGGCCTGTGGGTGATGTGGTTCGGCTCGGTGGGCCACGTGGGGCTCGCATTGCAGTTGGCGATGATCATTCTGCCGTTGATTCGCGCTGCACGAAGACTCAAAAAAATTCGGCCGTCCGCAGCGCCCATGGTCGCAGCACTGGCTGTGATCTCCGGATGTTTGGCAATCGACATCATTCCCAACGCGCGTGCAGACTACCTGCCCGTGTTTCTGGGCGGCGCGTTATGGACGCTGTCTGAGACGCTGTCGCGCGCCGCGCCCAAGAAGCAGCCCGCGCGCCCCGTGCCTGAGCCTCTGCCTGAGGTGCCGCCGCCCGAAACGTCCGCGGTCGAAGCCCACAGCGGCTGAGCGTCGCGCTCGCGCGATTCAAGCGCGCGAAAACAACGGCCCGTTGTCACGGGGCTCGGGCCCAGCCATGCGCGGGTCGCGCAGCGTGTGCACGTTCAGCTGCGCTTTGGGCAGCACGCGCTGGGCAAGCTC
>JBBSJC010000150.1:0-15298 GCA_038257655.1 Polyangiales bacterium
CGACTTGTAATGCCACCGGCCCCCGATGACTGTTCCGGGCCAGCCGCCCCCGTCAGTATGAAATGTGCCGCCGTTGTTGTGGTAGTGGTTGCTCGATTGCGCCTGCGTGAACGTCGACGACGAGCTTGCAGAAGGCAAGACCAAGTCCCCTGCCTAACCGTTGTTGCGCTTGATCTTCCGGACGATCCAAACGTGCGTACTTCTCGAAAACCTTGGCCTTGTCTTGATCGGGAATGCCAGGCCCCTCATCCGAAATGCGAATTTCTACGTCGTGAGCGACCACTTGGGCTTCGACGTGAACGCGACCCCGTGATGGCGTGTAGCGCAAGGCATTGTCGAGCAAGTTCTCCACCAGACGGCGCACGAGATCCGGATCGGCCCATAACTTGAGCGGCTCCGTGGGACAGCTGAGATCGAGCCGCTGCTTTCGCTCTTCCGCCCTGCGGGCCATGAGCTGACAGGTGTCCCGCAGGCAAGCGGCCAAGTCGATTTCGCTGCGCTGAAGCTTGAGTGCACCATCCTCTGAACGCGAGATGTCGAGCAGGTTGTAGACCATACGCAGCATGGTCTCGCTCGCACGCAGCACCCCTTGCGCAGACTCTTTTGAGTCGACCGTTAGATCCTTGGCAGATACTAAAAAGCTCGCATTCGCGACGATGGCCGCCAGTGGGTTCTTGAGATCGTGCACGATGACCTCTGTCAGCTCTTCCTTCTGACGTTGCGCGCGAACGAGAGCATCGCGCTGGCCGCGCAAAAGCTCGTTGCTCTGAGCAAGCTCGCGGCTCATGCGCTCGAGTGACAGCAACGACCGCACGCGCAAGAGCAGCTCGGAGCGATGCACAGGCTTACTCAGAAAGTCGTCGGCGCCGGCTTCGAGAGCCCTCTGATACGTGCTCGGTGTATTGACGGCTGTGACGAACAGAATCGCCATGCCGCGCCCAACAGTCAGTGCGCGCGCCGAGCGACACGTGTCAAAGCCTGACATCCCCCGCAGCATCATGACATCAAGCAACATCAGGTCCGCGGTCTGCTCCTGAAGCAGCGCGAGAGCCGCTTCGCCGGTGTCTGCTTCGAGCACCACATATCCCGCTCCCACCAGGATGTCATGCATGAGCGCTCGAACCTGCTCATCGTTGTCCACGACGAGAATGCGCTCCATCGACTCGCCCCCTTTTTTCCGCCCGCGCCCGTGGGAACAGTGTCGCACGGAATGCGGGAGACACGTGGCTATCCAGACCAAGTCATGTCGTGCGAGACCAAGGCCTGTCTACTTAGGTTACCGGCCCCGCTACTTTTATTGCAGGCCGTCCCTTGCGGGCCTCGCGTTAGCCTAAGTAGGCGAAGCAGTAGCAAAAGGGCGCGCGTCGGGCGCGGAAGCCCGCGCGGCTGACTGCCCGTGAAAACGACAGGTCGAAGTGTGGATGTGAGCGGCATGTAACTTGGAGTGGCATGCCGCTTGGAATGGCCGCTAGCATGGCCGCTGACATGGGCCGTGCTGAACAGCGGTCGGGGAAAACGGCCCCCGCTGAGTAAGCAAGCCTTGAGGGAGACATCGCGTGACAGTTCTAGTGGTTGGCAGTCGGCTCGGGTCTGCGGAGCGCGGAGTGCGCATGGCCATCGAACGTTCCGCACAGGAGGCGGTGTTCGTTGCGAACACGGAAGAAGCGTTAGCGGCCATTGAGCTGGAGACGCCACGCAGCGTGCTCGTCGATGCGCACGCGGGCATCCGTGACATCCATGAAGCCTTACGCAGTCGCGCGGAGTGCTTTGGAGTGCCGGTGATCGCACTCACCGATTCTACCTCTGAACAGGCCTGGCTCGAGCTGCACGGGTTAGGTGCAGACGATGTCGTCGCAACCCATGATCTGGGCGGCATAACCAGGCGCGTGTCTGCTCTTTCAAGCTTCGATCCGGAAGCGCGCACGGCTCTGTTTCAGGGCACGTGTCTGGTCGCCCACCAGGATGCTTACCGTCGCACCTTGCTGGGCCGCGTGTTGCGTCAGGGTGGCTTTGACGTGGCTTTTGCCTCGAATACTGCGGAGGCCCTCGAGATCGCTGAGCGCGCACCACCTAAGGTCGTGGTGGCAGCTAGCCGTCTTCCTCCCGGAGGCGGTGCACAAGCGCTGCATGACCTCGGCAGGCAGTGGCTTGGTAGCATGCCGGCCGTACTGCTCACCGAGACTGACTCGGAGCCGATCGAGGGCACGAGGCGCTTCAGTCAGATTGGCGAAGATGCGCCGCCTGACGATCTGCTCTTTGTGGTGAACGAGCTGCTGCGCCCGCGCGAGCTAGTCGAAACCCGCGCCTCGCGACGTTTGCTGCAGGCCGCGCGCTGCGGCTTTCGCGTGGCAGGGGAGTTCGAGTCCAGTTTTGGGCTTACCTATAATATCAGCCGCGAAGGTCTTTACGTGCGCACCTTCGATTCGCCTCCCAACGGAAGTAAGGTCTGGCTCGAGCTCCGACCCGAGTCATCTGCTCCCATGTGCCACTTGCGTGGTCAGGTCGTCTGGACACGTAAGCTGTCGACAGGCGCACGGGGCGCGTCCCCGCCCGGCTTCGGTGTGCGGCTCGATCTCGACCAGTGTCCACCGGAGGATCGCGTTGCCTATCTTACTGCCTATGATCAGTTGTGCGCGCGCGCTGCTTGAGTCAGCGCGCGATTCATGATTGTTTTGAGGCGGGACAAGGGGTTGTGACCAAGAGCATCCAGCTAGCAAGAGGCGCAGAGGATACCAGGCCGGGCTTCGCGCGCGACACGCTTGATGTGGAGCTTGCAGAAGAGTCTCGCGCCGCGCGCGTTCATGTGCTGCATGTGCTCGATGGCGCTCATGGGGGTCTCATCTTCGTGTTCGAGACGGACAGGGTTGTCGCCGGGCGTGGCGATACCTGCGAGCTTTCGCTGGGGGACGCGGGAGTGTCGCGCGCTCATGCCGCATTTTTTCGCTCGGGTGTCGGCGTTCAGGTGGTGGACCTCGATAGCCGCAACGGCACGTACCTGAATGGGCTTCGTCTGACGCAGCAGGCGCTCTTGCACCAAGGCGACACCGTGGCGCTTGCGGGAGTGCGCTTGCGCTACGGCCTTGAAGCCGCAGAGCAGGTGAATCGTTTGCGCGACCTGCACGACGCCGCAGTGCGCGATCACCTCACGCGTCTTTACAATCGTCGCTTCTTTGATGAGCGGATAGCCGCTGAGGTCGCCTATGCGATGCGACACCAGTCCCCGCTGTCGCTTCTGATGTTCGACATCGATTGTTTCAAGGTGATCAACGACACCCACGGACACTTGGTAGGGGACCAGGTTCTCAAGGCGGTCTCGTCGGTGCTCCAGCGTGGTGTGCGCACCGAAGATCTGGTTGCGCGGTACGGTGGCGAGGAGTTTACGGTGTTGGCGCGCGGCGCGACCATCGAAGGCGCTATGATACTCGCTGAGCGCTTGCGAGAACGGGTGCAGGCATACCCCTTCCGACACGAGGGGCATGCGATCGACCTACATGTGAGCGCGGGTGCAGCTGCGCTCGGGGGTAAGGTTACTCAGGCGCGGCAGCTGATACGAGCGGCCGACGGGGCGCTGTACGATGCCAAAAATCAGGGACGCAATCGCGTGCGAGCCGCCGCCCCAGAGCTGCCGATCGAGCGTACTGGTGAGATGGAGGCCTTCGTTGCACCCGCCGAGCCCGACGATCTTGCAGGCGAGTGACGTCTCCTAGGTCATGCGACCACTCAAAGTGGCCCGATGCGTCGCTCCGCAGACCCAGCTAAGATCTAAGCATGTCGTCAGTCGAGAAGCTGCTTAGTAGCCTCTCCGGGAGCGACGACACAGCGTACGTACTCTCCCGTGAGCTCAAGATCGTGCAGGTCAATTCAGGCTTCACCCGGTTTGCGCTGGCGAACGGGGGTGAGAGCATTCTCGCGCGCGTGCAGCAGCAGTCGGTGGTTGAGTCGCTAGCCCCCGTGCTGCGGGAGTTCTTCGTTAGCGCCTTCGAGCGCGCCTGGGCGACGGGCGAACGCTTTGATCACGACTACGAGTGCAGCTCGCCCGAGACTTACCGACGCTTTCATATGATTGCGTACCCGATCAAGCGCGAGCTGCTCGTCGTCGTCCATTCCCTGCATGTGGAGCGGCCGCACACGGAGCGGGCCGGTCCAGCGGACGACCTGACCTATGCCCGAGACGGCATGGTAAAGATGTGCTCGCACTGTCGACGCGTGCAGAACATGAAAAGCGTAGATCGCTGGGATTGGGTGCCTTCCTACCTCGATAAATCGCTCAGGAACGTGAGCCACGGACTGTGCCGAGCGTGCAGCGCGTTCTATTGGCCCGAGCAGCCAAATCAGTTCTATTAGTCGTAGTCTCCTGTCTCCATAAACTTACGTTTGACGACGGCGTACCTACCCAAGTCTGAACGCATCGAGCAGCGTAAGCATCGGCACGACATCGACGCGCGACGTTGCGTCTGCGCAGGATTGCGCGCGCGTCCCCATGTGGCGGTAGTGGGGCGAACGCGCGGAAGCCTTGGATTGCTTATGCCTCATGCGCGCTGATAGACTTGTGTTTAGTGGCTGCTCGCGAGCCCGGGGGAACATGCAAGAGAGAAACGTCAGCGTCCTTGCGTTGGACGACGATCGCACGCTGCTAGACGTTTACTCGCGAGCTTTTGCTAGGGCGGGTTACCGCTGCATTACTACGCAGAGTGGGGCGGAGGCCCTGACTCGGATCGCGAGCGAGCCCATCGACGTCGTGATCACGGATCTCTCGATGCCTGGTATGTCCGGGGTAGAGTTCATGCGCCGCGTTCGCGAGCGAGACGCCGACCTCCCGATCCTCGTGGTCACTGGTGCACCGGCGATCGACAACGCGATCGAGAGCATCGATGCAGGCGTGTTTCGCTACCTTACCAAGCCGGTGATGCCCGCAGAGCTTGTCAAGTCGGTCGGGGACGCGGTTCATGCGCGCGCCCTCGCTCGTGCACGCCGCGCGGCCTATGCGCATCTTATCGGGCCCGAGAGCGCGACGGCGTCTTCGGCCGTGCTCTTGCGCGCCCTGGAAACGATGTGGCTTGCGGTGCAGCCAATCGTGTCGACCTCGAGTCTGCGCGTGGTTGCCTATGAAGCGTTGCTGCGCACAAAAGATGCAGTGCTTCGCGATCCGCCCAAGTTGTTGGCGGCAGCCGAACGCTTAGACATGCTGCCCGCGGTCGGCCGCGCCGTGCGTACCCTGGCCGCGGCGGTCATCCCCGACATGCCTGCAGACGTGGATCTATTTATCAATCTGCACCCGCTTGACTTGCTCGATGATCATCTGTTTTCGAAGACAGAGGCGCTGTTTCCGCTCGCTAGTCGGGTCGTGTTCGAGGTAACCGAGCGCTCCTCGCTCGAGGACGTTCCGGATGCGCGGGCGCGCGTGATGATGCTCAAGGATATGGGCTATCGCATCGCGCTCGACGATATGGGTGCGGGTTATGCAGGGCTCACCAGCTTTGCCATGCTCAAACCCAACTTCGTGAAAATCGATCTGACATTGGTGCGCGATGTCGACACCGATCCGATGAAGCAGACGCTGATCCGCACGATCATCGGTCTTGCGCGGGAGCTCAATATCGAGGTGATCGCCGAAGGGGTCGAGACGGTCCAGGAGCGTCAGGCTTTAACGAATCTGCGCTGCGATCGGCAACAAGGTTACCTATTCGCGCGACCCGGTGCGCCGTTTCCATCCGTCAACTGGTAGCGTGGACGCGCTTTAGGCAAGTCAGCGCCCGCGCTTCGTTCGGTAAGGTTAGGCGGTGGGCCCAATGGCATCAAGGAGAGTCGGATCGTGACGCATGACACGGGGGGCATCGTGCTGCCGAGCATCTACAAGGTAGATACGCACGCGGTCGCGGTGCAGGTGAGTCTGGGCCAGGATGCGCGATTGGAGGGCCAGATGTTTCTGCGCCCAAGCATCGTCACCCTGAGCGGCGTCGAATCGATCGCCGATCGTTTGAACGACAGAGATGCGTTCTTTCCGCTTCGCGCTCGCGAAGCGTCGCTCGAGGTCACGATCGTGATCGGCAAAGCGCAGGTCCGCTACGTGACCGCGGAAGGTCAGCCGCCGCCCGATGAAATCGTCGCAGCTTCCAGTGCTGATGCGACGCAGTTCAAGCTCGAGCTTGAGCTCGATACAGGCGAACAGCTATCCGGGTTGTTCCACGCCGTGCTCCCACGGGGCAAGCGCCGGCCGCTCGATTACATCAATGCGCCTCACGCGGGGACTTATGTGCCCTTCTATGTCGGTTCCCGGGTCTACGTGCTCAATCGCTCGTTCATTCGGCGTTTGCGCGAGAGGACGGACTGAGCATGGGGAGTGTCTATGGCCCAGCTTGATCGACTGCTTGCGACGATCTTTGACTACCCAGGATCGGAGCTGCACCTAGCGCCCGGTGTCGAGCCTACCTTAGTCGTAAGCGACAAGGCGTTCGCACTTGTCCCGCGCCTGCTCCAGGACACTCAGGTACGTTTCCTGATCGATGAGATCCTGAACGACGCCGCGCGCAATCTACTCGAAGCCAATGACTGTTTGGACTTCGGCTACACGCCGCCCGGCGGTAGCCGCGTCGCTTGTTACGTTCGTGACTGGCACGCCGAGACCAAGGCGCTGTTTCGAGCCGACGAGACACAGGCCGGTACACGGACCGAAGACAGCGCACTGCTGCGCGTATCCGCCCCGGAGCCTTTGACCGTCGCCGGTGCTCGCCCCTCGTCCGCCCAGGCGCCGGGGGCCGTTGCGCCCACCACGCCCACTCCGTTGGGCGTGGATCAAAGTAGTCGGACTCCTTCGCTGCCAAACATGCCTCCTGCGCTCGAGCGCGCGGCGCCCGCGGCAGCGGCAACACCCGTCGCAGCAACACCCGTCGCAGCGGCAACACCCGTCGCAGCGGCGACGCCCGTCGCAGCAGCAGCGCCGGTTGCGTCAGGGGTGGTCGTAACCAAGTTCGACGCAATGCTCAGGCGTCTCGTCACCGAGAAAGCCTCAGACCTGCACCTATCGACTGGACAGACTCCGATGATGCGTCGCGACGGCGGCATTGTGCGGCTGCGCGATATGACAGTGATGTCTGAAGCGGAGGTGATGGCGCTGATGTTGCCTGTGATGCCGGCGCGCAATCGTGAGCAGTTTCTCGGCGAAAACGATACCGATTTTGCCTACGAGATCGCCGGCGTCGCGCGCTTCCGCGTCAACATGTTCCGTGATCGATTGGGGCCAGGCACGGTCGTACGCGTGATCCCGAATAAGATAGCGAGCGCCGATGAGCTCGGCTTGCCGCAGTCGATCCGTAACCTGTGCAATCTCTCCAAGGGACTCGTGCTCGTCACGGGCCCGACGGGCAGCGGTAAGTCGACCACGCTCGCAGCCCTGATCGATCTTATCAATCAGCAGCGCGAAGATCACATCATCACCCTCGAGGACCCGATCGAGTTTGTGCACCCGAGTAAGAATTGCCTCGTCAATCAGCGCGAGGTCGGCGTCCATACCACCGCTTTTAAGCGGGCCCTGCGCGCGGCGCTGCGCGAGGACCCGGACATTCTGCTCGTCGGCGAAATGCGCGACTTGGAAACGATCGAAATCGCGATCGAGACCGCAGAAACCGGCCACCTTGTTTTCGGCACGCTGCATACGACCACGGCAGCGAGCACGATAGATCGCGTGATTGACCAGTTCCCCGCCGATAGACAATCGCAGATTCGCGTGATGCTCGCCGATTCGCTCAAGGGTGTGGTGGCGCAGACACTATGCAAGCGCATCGGCGGAGGACGCGCGGCCGCGCTCGAGGTGTTGCTCGTGACGCCCGCCATCTCCAACTTGATTCGAGAAGGTAAGACCTACCAGGTGCCTTCGATCATGCAGACGTCGCGCAAGCACGGCATGAGCTTGCTCAATGATTCGCTGAACGCGCTCGTACAGAGTAAGACGATAACTCCCCGCGAAGCGCATCTGCGCGCGATCGACAAAGCTGGCCTCCTTACGCTGTTTCAACTGGATGGCACGCAGCTCGACCCACCTGCGCCGGCGGTCGCAGCGCCGACCGGCTTGGCAGCACTGAGCGAGCTCGGTGTGGCCCTGAATGAGATGACAAGCACGCTGCATGACGGCTCACCAGCCGACCCTCGCCAGCGTAAGACGCGCGTCTAACCGACGCTGCATGTACCGCACCTCTGCACGCTGTCAGCTATCGAGATCGCTGTCGTCGCGCGCTTCGCTCAGGCCTAGGGCGCGACACTTTTTGGCAAAATGCGCGCGCTCCATGCCGAGGGCGCGGGCGGCCGCGCTCTTGTTGCCGTCAAAGGAAGCTATCGCCTCGGCCATGATCTGACGCTCTGCACGCTGCGACAGGTCGCGAAAGGTGACGCCGGGGGAAAACAAGTGCTGAGCCGTGCTCTTGCCAGCCTCAGCGCCGACGGCGCGTGCGGTCGTGCTTGGGGTTGTGCTGGGTAATACGCGCGCCACGTCTTCCGCGGTGATGCGCGTGCCTTCGCACAAGATCAACAGACGCTCGATGACGTTCCCGAGCTCGCGCACGTTGCCCGGAAAATCATGGCGCGCGATCAGCGCCTTGGCAGCTTCGTCGATGCGCACTGAGCGTCGCCCATTCTTCTTCGCTGCCCGCTGCAGCAGCGCATCGGTGATCGCAGGAATGTCCTCTTTGCGCGCGCGCAGCGGAGGTACGGTCACGCTCACGACGTTGATGCGGTAAAACAGATCTTCGCGAAACTCACCGCGGCTCACCATGACGGTTAGATCGCGGTGGGTTGCCGCGATTACTCGCACGTCGACCTCGATCGTACGTGAGCCGCCCACGCGCTCAAAGCTACCCTCCTGCAGCACACGCAAAAGCTTCACTTGCATAGGCATCGGCATATCGCCGATTTCGTCGAGAAACAGCGTGCCTTTGTGCGCGAGCTCGAACTTGCCGCGCCGCTGTGCGACAGCGCCGGTAAAGGCGCCTTTTTCGTGGCCGAACAATTCGCTTTCGATCAGCTCCAAGGGAATGGAGCCGCAGTTTACTTTGATGAACGGCCCCGCCGTGCGCGCGGAGCCCGCATGAATGGCATTCGCTGCAAGCTCCTTGCCCGTGCCGTTTTCGCCGAGGATCAATACACGTCCTTCAGAGGGCGCGACCTTGGCGATCATCCGTCTTACTTCGGCTATCCCATCGCCGACGCCGACTAGATCACTGCTGGCTTGTAGCTCGCTTTTTAGGTCCGCGTGCTCGGCCTTGAGCTGCGCAAAGCGCAACGCGTTCTCGACCGAAACCAGCAGACGCTCGATGCGCGCAGGCTTCTCGATGAAGTCAAGGGCCCCGTGTTGAAGCGCGCGCACTGCGATATCGATCGTGCCCGCGCCCGACATGATGATTACTGGGCGTTGATCGCCACGCCCGCGCAGCGCCTCGAGCACTTCGATACCGTTCAGGCCGGGCATATGCACGTCCATCAGCACCAGATCTGGATCGACGCTCTCCATGCATTCCAGAGCTTCGCTGCCCGATTCTGCTTCTTCGATGCGATAATCACGGCTGCGCAGCAGGCGCACCATGCTCTGGCGGAGGTCGAAATCATCGTCGACGATCAGGACAAGCGCGCTCACAGCTGCCCCGCTTCGCCCTGTCCGACCCTGACTGAATCCACAGGCATCATCCCCCTAGCTAGGACGAGTTTACTAGAGTAGGGGGCGGCTTGGCCGTTCTTGTTGCGGACAGACCATCGAAAGCAGCGCCAGGTGCACCCGCTGCCCCTGATATTTCAACTTTTCGGGTTATCCTGGAGCTTGGTGAAGCAAGGCAGCGCAATGCAGGGTGGCGGGCGGCCCATCGTATATCGATGGGATCTCGATAAAACCTATCTGAGCACCGACTTCGACTCCTTACGGGGCCTGTTTCGTACGGCCTTCGAGCCGGCCAGTGACAAGCGGACCTTACCTGGAGCCCAGGTGTTGCTTCGGGAGCTGTCGGAGACGAAGCCTGCAGGCATCCACATCCTATCCGGCAGCCCCGAGCAGATGCGTAAGGTGCTCGAGGAGAAGCTGCGCCTGGACGGCATCGCTTGGGATGGCTTCGTGCTCAAGCCCAGCCTTAATCGCCTGCTGCGCGGGCAGCTGCGCTTTCTACGGGACCAGATTAGCTACAAGTTGGGAGCGCTGCTGCGCTCACGCGTGACCTCGAGCATCGATGCCGACGAAGTGATGTTCGGGGACGACGCCGAAGCGGACGCGTACGTGTATTCGATGTACGCGGACCTGTGCGCAGGGCGGATGCTACCGGCGGATCTTGCCCAGGTGCTGGCCGCCGCGCGCGCTTACGAGAACGACGCAGCAGAGCTTGTGCACCTGGCTGAGCAGCTCAACCACTCGGACATCGGACGGCGCATCTTCATCCACTTGGAGCGGGTGCAGCCGAGTGCCGTGTTTGATCCCTTCGGGCCGCGCGTTTGTGCATTTCACAACTACTTCCAGCCGGCAGTGGTGCTGGTGGAAGAGGGGCTATTGTCAGCGGAAGCGGCGCTGCGCGTCGGGCTTGCGCTCGTAGCCATTCACTCGTTCAGTCCCGAGGCGTTGGGGGCAAGCTTTCAGGACCTGGCGCGCAAGGATTTGCTCAGCGCGAGCACCGGTCAGGCGCTACGGGCGGCGGTGGCAGCTTCTGATGCACGAAGCGCGGACAAGCTGGCGGCGTTGTCAGGCCTCGATGCGGCGATCACCCGCACCGCACTGCCTGAGCGCGCCCTCTCCACCGAACAAGTCAATAAGATTGACTATGTATCCCTGTTGCCCGAGGACCGAGCGCGCGCGCTCAGAGCCAAGCACCGCGCTCGTTCACGCCGCGTGCGTTAGGGCCAAGCAGGCGTGCGTTTGATGCTGGCGTCGCACGGCTAGCTGTCGCTCATGCGTTGCACCACCCAACCGACGCTTTTGGGAAACGTCCGTTCAAGGTTCCACAGCAGCTTGCTTGGCGCGTCGAGCAGTGTGAGCCAGCCCGGACGTTCGATGCCGCGCAAGATCGCAGCGGCGATGCCCTCGACCGACTGCGGGGGCGATAGCCGGTAAATGGCCGGCAATTGCGCCAAATTTCGCACCATGGGTGTATCGACTGCCGGCGGGCAGACGACGCGAACGTCGATTGGCTGCCGATAAAGCTCGTCGGATAGGCCGCGACCAAACCCCACCACGGCATGTTTGGATGCGGAGTAGCCAGTCAGCGAGGGAATCGCGCGCAAGCCCGCGACACTTGCAACCAGCGCCAGCCGGGCGCGCTGTTGCGGGGTGGCATGTTGCAGCAGCAGTGGCGCCAAGGCTTGGGCGACGTGCACGGTTCCAAGGTAGTTTATCTCGATCATCGCGCGATAGTCCGCGGGGGACATGGTCAACGCAGAGCCCACGCGCAGGATGCCCGCGCAATGGATCGCATAGCGTAAGGTGCCTGCGGCCTCTGCCGACCTGACGGCCGCATCGCGCGTGGCCTGAAAGTCTACGACATCCAGGGTTTCGCTATGCACGCATTGGCTGCCGCACATGGCCTGGGTTTTTGCGAGTGCTTCGGCATCGCGGTCCCACAGGACGAGACGTTCGTTGCGCGCGGCAAGCTGCTGCGAAAGCTCGCGGCCGATGCCGCTGGCGGCGCCTGTTACGAGCCATGCCGGTTTCACGTCAAGGCTCCGAGATTTCGCCGAGTGCTTCGAGCGCGAGCTCGCCGACGGTCGTGCCGTAGCTGGCATCTCCCTCTTCGAGTTGCACGACGCGCTTGTCTTCGGTCAGCGTCTGCAAGGGTTCGATAGCTTCCGGATCGCCGAGCTCTGCGAGTGCTTCGATCGCGGCGGCCACCACGTTGACGTTAGCGTGCTGCAGGGCGCGCGCGATCAGCGGCACCGCGCTGGGCTCGCCAATTTCAGCCAAAATCCAGGGCAACTCTTCGAGGGCCGGGCCTTCGCTGCTGTTCTCGTAGGCGCGCTCCACAGCGCGCGCTACTTCGGCGTAGCGATCGTAAGCAAAGTCTCGCAGCGCTTCGCCTGCGGCCACGCGGACCTGAGGCTCGTCGTGATTGAGAATACGGATCAGGTTTTCCGCCATGGTTTGCCCTTGCACTTGCGCGCACAGGTCCGCTATCCGAATCAGACGCGAAATCGACTCGCGCGCATCATGCAATGCGAGCGCTTGATCGGTGGCGCTGATGAGCAGCACGGCGAGGCTTGCTTCCTCGCTACCAGCAAAGAAACGCGCCTCGGCATCGCGCAGCTGTCGGTCGGCTTCGAACATGGCATCAAGATCTTGTTTGGCACTCATGGCGCGCACCCTACCACGTGCTCGGAGACTTGCCGTTCGGGCCGCGCGCAGAGCACGTGGCTGACCCACGATCTGGGGCCGTTCTCACCACCAAGCGCGTGAGCTAGCACTAACCAAACACGACCGTCTTGTTGCCATAGACCAAGACACGGTCTTCCAAGTGCCACTTCACTGCCCGAGCTAGTGCGACCTTTTCGAGGTCACGTCCTCTGCGCACCAGGTCATCGACGGAATCGCGATGGGACGTGCGCGCGACGTCCTGCTCGATGATCGGCCCCTCGTCCAAGTCACTGGTCGCATAGTGCGCGGTGGCGCCTATCAACTTGACCCCGCGCTCGTGCGCCCGGTGGTAAGGCTTGCTGCCGATGAACGCGGGCAAGAACGAGTGGTGGATGTTGATGATGCGGTGGGGGTAACGATCGGTGAAATCGCCACTGAGAATCTGCATGTAACGGGCGAGCACGATAAGATCGACTTCGTCGCGATCGATGAGCTCACAGGTCTTACGCTCCTGCTCGGCTTTGTTGCCTCTTTCCACGGGGACGATGTGAAAGGGCACGTCGAACTGCTTTGCTACGTAGCCGAGATCAGGGTGGTTAGAGATCACCATTGCGATGTCGCAGATAAGCTCCCCTGCACGATGTCGCAACAGCAAGTCGTACAGACAGTGGTCGTATTTCGAGACGAAAATGATCACGCGCTTACGTCGGCTCTCGTAACAAAGGCGCCAGTTCATTTGGTAACGCTCTGCGACGTCGGCGATGCCGCGCTCGAGCGCGGTTCTGTCGGCATGGAGCTCGCGCATGTCGAAACGCATGCGCTGGAAGAACATGCCCGCGGACTGATCCGTGTGTTGATCGGCATCGAGCACGTTGCAACCGTGCCCGTAAACAAGCTGCGCGAGCGAGGCGACCAAGCCCTTCTTATCGCGGCAGCTTACGAGCAGCGTTGCAAGGTTACTGGTGATGCTTGTGACGCTCATGGTCTGGGTATCGGGATCTGATTCCAACAACATGAGTTTAAGGTCGCAGGTATGACGCTGGTCGTGCGTGGGAAATTTCTTGATCATTTTCTGAGCGCACGCTGCATAAGAATTCAAATCGACGGGCGACCCGTTGTTACCCGCGACGGAATGTCTTGCCGCTATCTGCGTTTGCCTAACAGTGCTCCCTCGCGCCGAGCGTTACGTTCCTCGCACAGTGATGGCTAGTGGGTTTCTGTGTGGGCATTAGCTCCCTTGCGACGTCTGCGCGCGGTTGCGAGAGTTCCCTGCATGAGGATGCATTTTGAAGTTTCATGTCTCGCTGCACTCGTACTTGCGGGGTGCTCGACGAGCTTCACGGCGCAGCAATGCGACCTCGACGAAGATTGCGGTCAGGGGCTCGTATGCGAGACGCGCGATAGAAAAGCCGTTTGCATCAATGCCGACGACGCGCCGCTGCTAATCGGGCAAAGCGCACCGATCAGCGGCACCAATCAAGAGCTCGGTACCGAGATGAAGTTCGGGATTGATCTTGCATTCAGTCAGGCCAACGCCGCGGGCGGCATTCGCGGACGCAAGCTCAAGCTCGAGTTTCGCGACGACGCCTATCAACCAGAGCTTGCAGAGCAAGCAGCGCGCAAGCTCGTCGACGTGCAGGTCTCGAAAATAGCGCCGCGTTGTCCGACCACGGCCAAGGCGGTGGTCGCTGGACAATCGCCAATTTCGGCGACTGCCCTCGAACGCGGTCCGAACGCGGTGCTCGCGTTTCTCGGTAACGTAGGGACGCCGACGATGGTGCGCTCTGCACCGGTGGCGATCGAGACGGGGACGATCTTTTTCGGTGCGTTCACCGGAGCACAGACCATTCTGCGCGACAACAAAGCCGCAAGCTGCGAGCAGTTCATTTTCAACGTGCGCGCGAGCTACATGCAGGAAGCGCACGCCACGGTCGAGTACTTCAAGAACAAGGGCGTGCTCGACTACAAGCATGTTCTGAGCTTCGATCAGGACGACTCGTTCGGGCAGGCTGGCTACGACGGACTCGTTGCCGCCTACCAGGACGTGTTTGGGGCCTTCCCTGCGGGTCGCGATCCCAAGGCGCCCATCGAACGCTTTCGCTATGTGCGCAATGACGACACGAGCGTGCCCCAGCAGGCGGCTGCAGCTGCCAAATATCTTGGCGCGCTGCTCAGTGCCGATAACGAGGAGCACTCAGTAGGGATCATGATGACTGACACCTACGGTGCGGCGGCCAGCTTCATTCAGGCACTGCGCACCTGGCAATACGCCAACGATGCCGAGCAGCAGACGCTGCAGAAGGCGACGCGACTCAAGCTGCAGTTCAGTAACGTGTCGTTCGTAGGACCGAACGCGCTATCGGACCGACTGGTCGCAGCGGGCAGCATCAACACACCCTCAGGTAAGGTGCCGCTCACCGACGGCGTGATGGTGTCGCAGGTGGTGCCGAATTACCAGAGTGACTCGAGCGAGAGCGTCACGGCCTACAACCAGCTGGTGGCCAAGAGCGGTCGCAAGCCATCGTTTACGTCGCTTGAGGGGTATATCAGTGCCCGCGTCTTTATCGCCGGCTTGGAAGCCCATCAGGGGCCGTTCGATCCTGAGAGTCTGGTCGACACCTTCGAGCGTCTGCCCGATCTTAGCTTGGGCATCGGTGCATCCTCCGGGTTCACGACCAAGAACCATCAGTACTCAAGCTCCGTTTGGGGGACCACCATCGAGCCTGACGGTTCGTTCAAGAACGTCTACTTCTGGAGTGCGAGCGCGCCGATTGAGTTCTTCGAATGAGGTCAAGTGACATGCTGGAACCGAAGCTCGTCCTGGAGCCGTCCGATCTTGGCGTGCAGCCTCTTACGGTTGGGCGCTACATGCTGCACCGTCAGATCGCACGCGGAGGAATGGCCACGATTCATATCGCGAGGCTGATGGGTGATGAGGGGTTTAGCCGGATCGTCGCAGCAAAGCGGCTGCATCCTGAATTTGCAGAGGAC
>JBBSJC010000151.1:0-15285 GCA_038257655.1 Polyangiales bacterium
CAGCATCACCAATGTGTATAAAGTGTATAGTGCCACTTGACGCTATGCGCGGGAATGGGCAGAGTACGGTCATGGCTCCCCGGCAATCCCCCTCTCGCTATCGCCCTGTGACCACCCTCGACCTGGCGGCGGGGGCGCTGGCTAAGGTGGCCTCTAGTCGTCTCACGCCTGCCATTGAGCAGGCCCGGCGTGACGCTCACGGTGTGCTCGATGGTTTTTGGGGCCGCAACGAGCGGAGCTACCGCAGCGAGCAGCATCCGATGCGCGCGCCCCGTCCGCTGCACGAGATAAGTCTGGTCGAAGAGTGTCTGCCGCCCGCCGCCCGCAAGCGTTACCAAGCGCTCAGGCGCGATCTCGACGTAATCGTGCGCGGCTTCCAGGGTCAGCATCCGCCGCCCTTTTTCCAGCACCGCCCCCAAGCCCTGGCCCGCGAGCAGCGCTCGATCGCCACCGCCCAGCCGAGCACCACCCGGCGCATGCGCATCGCTGCAGTCGTGCGCGAGACGGCGGATGTCGTGACCTTGCGGCTCGAAGACGTGGGCGGCGCAAAGGTGGCATTCGAAGCCGGGCAGTTTCTGTCCGTGCGTGCTGACGTCAACGGGGAGACGCTGTGGCGCGCGTACTCCATCTGTACGGCGCCAAGCTCGGGAGAGCTCGCGATCTCCGTCAAACGCGTGGAGGGTGGGCGCGTGTCGAGCCAGCTCAACGCCACCGCCAAGGTTGGGGACGTACTCGAGGTGCGTGGCCCTAGTGGCCGCTTCACCTTGGCCCGATCCGTCACGCCGCGTCATGTGGTGCTGCTCGGCGGCGGCAGCGGCATCACGCCGCTGATGAGCCACGTGCACAACCTGCTCGAAAGCGAGGCACAGACGCGCGTCACGCTATTGTACGGCAATCGCGGTGAGCGCGACATTATCTTCAAAGCCACCCTCGACGCGCTCGCACGCAGACATCCCCGCTTCACGGTTCGGCATGTGCTCAGCCAACCTGCTGACACGTTCGAGTGCGGCGTGGGCATGCTCGATCGGGCCACGACTTTGCGCGAGCTAGCGCAGCTGGCGCTCGAGGATGGCGAGAGCACCCAGTATCTCATCTGCGGACCCGAGCCCATGATGAAAGCCGCTCGAGAGGCGGTGCTCGAACGGGGCGTCGCGGTAGCGCGCATCCTCGAGGAGCGCTTCACGGGACCGGTCGTCAGCGACTCAACCCGCGCCGGCAGCTACCAGGAGCAGCTCGTGACGATCAAGCTCGGCGCCAAGGAAACGCAGGTTAAGGTTCAGCCTGGTCTTACCTTGCTCGAGGCGGCGCTCAGTGCCGACGTGCAGCTCGACTTCTCCTGCACCATGGGCGGCTGCGGTGCCTGCGTAGTGAAGTTAGTCGAGGGAACGGTGCACATGGACGAGCCGAGCTGCCTGAGCGCAAGCGAGCGCGCCGAGGGTAAGATTCTCACGTGCATCGCGCGGCCGACCAGTGCCTGCCGCCTGAGTGTGGAGAAGGTATAATGCAGTCGGGTCTCGCAGCTTTGGCCAACACGGGCAGCAGCCCCTCAGCGCCGCCCCCCGAGTTTCCCTACCGCATGAAGGATTTGTGCGAACGCTCCGGTCTGCCCAGACAAGCTATCCACTTCTACATCCAACAGGGGCTATTGCCCCAGGGCCACAAGACCGGCCGCAACATGGCATTTTACGGCGAAGAGCACGTCACGCGGTTGCTGACGATCCGGCGCTTGCAACACGAGCGCTTCTTGCCGCTCAAGGCGATCCGCGCGCTACTCGATGAGCAGGACGAAAGCTTCAGCCCGATGCAGCGCGGGTTTCTCAATGATGTTCGCTCACACCTGGGTGCTCGTCTGTTCCCTGAACAGCGCGCCGCGTCGATCATTCGCGCAGACGAGCTGCTCGAACGTACCGGCGTGTCTCGGGCAGACTTCGACCGTCTCGTTGAGCTCGGCCTATTCGGCGCCCGCGCAGATGAGGCCGACAGCATTGACGGCAAGGGCGCCACGATCATCGCCAGCGACGATGCCTGGATAGTCGAGATGTGGGCCGAGATGCAGAGCATCGGGTTCAACGCAGAGCACGGCTTTTCGGTCGATGACTTTTCACTGTATGAGACCGCGATGAATCAACTGTTTCAACGTGAAACAGTGATGTTGAAAGAATGGCTCGCGACCCTCAACCCCGCGGTTGCAGCTTCCATGATCGAACGCGCCATTCCGCTTCTCAGCGCGTTCATCGCTCGCTACCACGCCACATTGATTCGCAATTTTTTGAGCGGGGTCTAGCCCCGAGCCACCCCGTTTCGCATTACCCCTCGACCTTACCCTTTGGGAAGAGGCGCACCCCTACCCCCCAGGAGTCAACCATGTCCACGTTCGCTGATAAGATGTCGAAAATCGTCCCTCCCCAGGTCAAGAACCAGCTCGAACAGTATGGCGAGGCGCTGCAGATTTTCGCGGAGATTCGCGATCCACGCGTACTGCGCTCACTCGGGCCATCAGGCATCAAAGGCATGCTGCTCAAGCGCGGCAAGCAAGGGGTTCCCACCGAGATTCAGGCGAGCCACAAGGCGTACTTCCAGTGGGAGTACCCTTCCGATCAACCGGAAATGCAGAAGCTCTATGCCCGCGCCAAAGAGCAGCAGTGGAATGGCGAGCACCTGGCATGGCACACCTCCGTCGATCCGGAAAACCCCGAGGTGCCGCTGCTGCCGAAAACCTTCCTCGACTACGGCGTGCTCAGCCGCTACGGCATCACGCTGAGCGAGCAGGAAGACATCAAGCTGCGCAACAGCCTCTGTGCATGGATGCTGAGCCAGTTTTTGCATGGCGAGCAGGGGGCGCTGTTTGCGGCAGCCCAGGTGACAGAGGCCGTGCAGTTCTTCGATGGTAAGCTTTACGGCGCCACGCAGGTGATGGATGAGGCGCGTCACGTGGAGGTATTCCATCGCTACCTCGACACCAAGCTCAACAAGCTCTACCAGGTCAACGACAACCTGTTCGTGATCATCGATGCGCTGATGCGCGATTCGCGTTGGGACATGAAGTTTCTCGGCATGCAGATCATGGTCGAGGGGCTCGCGCTCGGTGCGTTCAGCACACTCTACCGGCAGACCAAGGAGCCGCTGCTCAAGGAGCTGCTCAAGAACGTGATCCAGGACGAGGCGCGCCACGTGCACTACGGCGTGCTGGCGCTGCGCGAGCATATCAACCACCACCTTACCGAGCGCGAACGAACCGAGCGCGAGGACTGGACCTTCGAGGTCGCACTGCTCATGCGCAATCGCTTCATGGCCTACGAGGTCTACGAAGAGTGGTTCGAGGGTAAGCTTACCCGTGCCCAGTGGCGCGACGTCGTCAACAGCGCACCTGGCATGGAGTTCTTCCGCTCGGCCATGTTCAGCCGCCTGGTGCCGAACCTGCGTGAAATCGGCCTGCTCAGCGAGCGCATCATGCCGCACTACGACAGGGTCGGGCTAATGAAGTACTTCAAGGGCCCCTCGGCCATGGAGCTCACGGGCGGCCAGATGATCGCCGAGCTCGACAAGCAAGTCGAGCTCGCCGTCGCCGCCTGATCCGCACCGACGCGCTCGAAAGCGACACGGGCGGCGAGCGCGCAGCGAGCAGCGCTGCAACCGGGCAGGCTGCGACGCATGAAAGCGCAGAAGCCGACGAGGCGACTAGCGCGCGCCGCGCGAACGCTCTTCTCGCTCTAGCTGCTCCTGGTAACCGACGCTGTAGCGGGTCCAGGGGCGCGCCTCGAGACGGCGAAAGCCGATGGGCTCGTCCGTGCCTTCGCACAGGCCGTAAGTCCCGTTGTCCAGGCGCTTGAGTGCGGCCTCGATTTCCTGGTTGAGGAAGTGCTCTTTGCCGGCGAGCAGCAGTGAGAAGCCCATCTCCTGGTCGCGCGAGGCCTGATCCATGTCGTCCGCTAGGTGACTCTCCGCAGGAACGGCTAAATCGACGTGGGAAGACACCTTGTGCTCGATCGCATCCCGGGCCTCGAGCAGCTTCGTACGAAGCTTGGAAAGCTCTTCCACCGTCAAACCGGCGTTCTCCGCAGCCTCTTTGTCGCGCTTTGCGCGGGCCAGGTCGCGGGCTTGGAGATCAAAAGGCTTGTCGGGTGTATTCATGGCGCTCCCCTTTAACCCAGCGCCGCACCGCGCGCCAGAGCCCTCACGCCGGGTTTTGACGACCAAAGCGCCTGGCCTGCGCGCGTTAGGGGTTACTCGGCCTCCGGACGCCAACCATGACCTACGTCGCCCTAAGGCCAGTCGCAGCTAGCGGCCGGTAGCGCAATCGGGGCGCTCGCGGGCATAAACAGCGCAGTGCAGTGATGTACAGGGCTGTTGGCCTGGGCGCTAGCCACGTTGCAGCCTTCCGTTCCGTGCGGGTTTGGCTGATGATCGGCCATGTGCAGCCTTAGCGATCGCGCGGGTCAGATGACTGTGGTTCCGTTTCCAAGCTCCGCGTCTGTGGGTGAGCCGGCCGACGAGTGCCGCGCGGCTGCCGTCGGACCGCGCGCTACGGTGGTCTGAGCAATGGGCGAACAGCAAGACCTGCAGCAGCGCATCGATGCCTTGACGCGCGAGCTCGAGCTGCTGAAGCCCGCCCGCTCGGAAGGTAAGACCGTAAGCTTGGAACCGAATCCGAGCCTGCGCTCTGAAGAGACCTTACGCGAAAGCGATCGTTTCTTTCACGGCTTGGTCGAAGCGACGCAGGCCGGCGTGTTTCGAACAGATGCAGCGGGCTACTGCATTTTCGTCGACTCGCGCTGGCTTGAGATTACGGGCCTGACGGCGGAGCAGGCACTCGGCATTGGTTGGACGAACGCCTTGCACCCGGACGACTACGAGCGGGTCGTGCAGGAATGGTATGACACCGCAAGCCAGGGCAAGCTGTTTCACCTCGAGTATCGCGTCGTCGATCCAGCAGGCAACGAGACCTGGGTGCAAGGTCACGCCATCTCGGTGTTCGATGAGCACGGCGCTATCACCGGCCACATCGGTACCATCACGGACCTGACTGAGCAGCGGAAGAGCGAAGCCCACTTGCGCAGGGTCGAGGAGCAACTTCGTCAATCGCAGAAAATGCAGTCCGTGGGCAGTTTAGCGGGTGGAGTGGCCCACGATTTCAACAACCTGCTGTCGGTCATCGTGGGCTACGCCAATATGGCGCTGGAGGATCTGAAACCCACGGATCCTCTGCACGCTGACCTCGAGCAGATCGCAAAGGCTGCGCACAAGGCCGGCGAGCTGACGGGGAAGCTGCTCGCGTTCAGCAGACAACAAATTCTGAACCCTCAGATCATGAGCTTGAACGACACACTCAGCTCATTTCAGAGCATGCTCAGGCCGCAGCTTGGTGAGCACGTGGGCCTTGTCTTGCGCGCAGGGGACGAGCTCGGTTGCATCTACGCTGACGCGGGACAAATCGAACAGGTGCTCATGAACCTCGTCACCAACGCGCGGGATGCGATGCCCAGCGGCGGAACGATCACGATCGAAACCACGAACATGGAGGTAGCTTCCGGCGCTGCAGGGCAGCAACTCGGCCTAACGCCGGGCGATTACGTGGTGCTTAGCGTCGAGGACCATGGGTCGGGCATCGCGCCCGAGGTCTTGCCGCGCATTTTTGAGCCGTTCTTTTCCACGAAGGAGCAGGGCAAGGGCACAGGCCTGGGACTTTCCATGGCCTACGGGATCATCAAACAAAGCGGCGGCCATATCTGGGCCCAGAGTGAGCTCGACAGGGGCACGACGATCAAAATCTGCTTTCCCCGCACCGACAACGCGGACGCAGGCCGGGTTCAGCAAGCGCCCGCGCCCGTGAGCAGCTTGCGCGGCACGGAGACCGTCCTGCTCGCGGAGGACTCGGACATGGTCCGCGCAACGGTGAGCACCATCCTGCGCAGGTATGGCTATCACGTGCTCGATGCCAGCAACGGAGCTGAAGCGCTGGATCTCTGTGAACAGTTCCGGGGCGCCATCGATCTACTGCTAACCGACGTGACGATGCCCGGCATGAACGGGCGCCAACTCGCCGCACGCGTAGTAGCCGTCCGGTCTGAGCTCAAGGTGCTCTACATGTCCGGCTACGCGGAGGACGTGATCGTGGAAGGCGGCGTTCTCAACGCTGGCATCAGCTTCGTTCAGAAACCGATCATGCCGAGGTTCTGGCGCGGAAGGTCCGCGTGCTGCTCGACTCGCACGGGGGCTCACCACAGCTCTGAGGCTCTGCTTTAGACAGCTGCAAAGCAGGCGGGTGCAGAGCGGACTGACAGGTGTAGCGTCATGACGACGCGAGTTGTTCAGTCTCGTCACAGGAGCGGCAAGAGCGTTCACCATCTTGCCGCTGGACGGGCAGCTAGAGCGGGCGCCCGGCACGCCTGCGTGACTCACTCGGTGCGCCCGGCGATCGATCCTTCTGCCCGCGCTCAGCGCGCTTATCAAGGGCTGATTCTTTGCTGCGAATTGCAGTCAGCGGCGGATCCTCGAACAAGCCGGCAGTTTCCTCCGCCTTGGGCGGCCACCAGGCATCGGTCAACGTGGAGGCCATCCAGTGCATCGCAAGGTGCACGTTCGCGCCGTCCCAGGCGGCGATGGGCCCCGCACCATGGACTACCGCCGTGATCGAATCACCGTGCCTAAAATCCACAAGCGCGTCCGTGATGCGCTCAAGCATCTGCAGCGGCTGTTGCGAGCGCGGTAATGGCACCAAAAGGGTTTGATCGGCCCAAATCGACACCTCGAGAGATGCATGACCGTGGACGGCCAGCAAGACACACCACCTTCTACGCGCGATTCCCATTTCAGCACGAAATGCAAGAGCGAGGCCGCAGCACGACCCTCGCTGCGTCTTCGGGTCAAGCGAATGGCCACTGCGGATCGCACGCGTGCTTCAGCGGGGCAGGCAAGCGCGGACCGAGCGCGAGGCGCAAGCTACGACTTCGGGATACAGACGTAGCGGGCCAAGAAGAACTGATTGATACCGTAGGCGAACAATCCCGCGGCGACCAACGGCAGCACAATCGACCCGAAAGGGCCCGTAGCGAGCTCACGCAGCGCCTCGCCCAGATCGCTCGCTTCGCGCGGGTTGACGCGCATGGCGGCGACGATCAGCGAAATGCCGATCACGGGAAACACCACGCCGCGCGCCGCGGCACCGAGCCGTGAGACCAGCCGCGCCAGACGCTGCTCGTTGCTACTCATGCTTGCAAAGTCGAGCTTGGCTTCCGGCTTGTCCTTGGCCGCTCGGTAGAGCTGAAAGAGACCAAAGCCCACCGCGACGAGGCCAGCTAACCCGACCGCGACCCGCCCAAAGGGCATGGTCATCACCTTACCAACCCACGTTTCCGTGCCACCCGAGCCGGTCGACGCCCCGTACGCACTTTGAGCCGCGTACAGGGCAAGCGAGGCGTGGGAAATCGCCGCAAGTCCGTAGCCAACACGCGCAAGGCCGCCGCCGAAACCTCGCTTGTGCTCGGGGTTGAGCAGCGCTCGCACCGCACTCCAGATCGCATAACAAAGCATCCCGCCCGCTGTGGCCCACAACAGGAAGTGGCCCCACGGCTGCGCGCCGAGCTTGCTGATCGCGCCCTTACCCCCCGTCAGCTGGCCGCCCGCCTCGTGGAAGGCAAAGAGTAAGGCCAGTGTACCCACGACGCAGTAAACGACGCCCTTGGCGAGATAACCAACACGTGCGGCGACTTCGATGCCACGCCCTTGCGCTGCTTTGAAATCCGTCTGGTCAAACGATGTCATGTGCGTCCTCGGTGGCCCCGAATGCGGCGCCTTTAAGGCCGACAAAGCAAGTCGCGTACCTAGCTGAGCACACGGGACAAACGGACTCTTTGCGTGGAATTAGTATGGAAAAGCGGATTCGAGCTGTGGCGTTGGCGCGTAGTGGGGCTTTACGCCGCGCCCTAACCCAGCTGACACGATGCGTCCTAGGCCCGGCGGTATGGGTAACGTTGCGCACTCGGGTGGCGACCGTGCGTCATGCCAGAAATGATCAAAGCAGGAAACAAGGGCGAGCAGGTCAGTACTCTTCAGACCCAGCTCGCCAAACTCGGTTTCGAGGTGAAGCCAGACGGGATCTTTGGACCGGCTACGAAGGAAGCGCTGCAAGAGCTGCAGACGCTTTTCGGGTATGACGTGGACGGCG
Organism: Polyangiales bacterium; assembly: GCA_038257655.1. GTDB lineage: Bacteria > Myxococcota_A > Polyangia > Polyangiales > DASUME01 > DASUME01. Next base: position 8,165 of record JBBSJC010000151.1, read on the forward strand.
TCGTGGGCCCTGCCACCCAAAAGCTTATCGATGCCCAGCTCGGCTACCAGTTCAATGTCACAAGTCCCGATGCCGTCAAAAAGGCGCTTTCGGGACAGGGTAAGACTTCCGATAAAGGCGCGCTGATGGGGGCCGCGCTCAAGCGCAACCTGCAGCGCGGTTTCGACGGCGTCGACGTACGTTATCTACAACGCCGTCTCAGCGCGCTCGGCTTCAGCGTGGCAGCCGATGGTAAGTTTGGCGAAGCGACTGAACAGGCGGTGCGCGCTGTGCAGCAGGCGTTCGGTTACGACGTCGATGGCATTGTCGGCGAAGCCACGCACAACTTGATCAACGCTCAGATCGGCTACGGCTACACAAAAAAGTAAGGCTCGCCGCCGGGCCAGCTCAGCCGCCGTGCGTTGCGAGCTTAGACAGCTCGAGCACCGCTTCTCGCAGGTCGTCGATGTCGATCGGCTTGGACATGTGCTGGTGAAAGCCGGCGACCAGCGCGCGGCCTCGGTCCTGTTCTGTGGTCAGAGCCGTCAGCGCAAGCGCTGGAGTAGGCGTGCGCTGGCCCGACTCGCGGGCGCGTAACTTACGGATGAAGGTGTAACCGTCTTGGCCAGGCATCGCGATGTCGCACAGGATGACTTGCGGTTTGAAGCGCTCGACGGCGGCCAGGCCCTCTGCTGCGGACGCGGCAAGCTCGACCACTGCACCCCTGGATACGAGGACCTCCTGGATCGCCTCGCGAGTCTGCAGGTCATCGTCGATGAACAGCACGCGCAGCCCCGCGAGCGCCGCATAACGCGCGCTCGAAGAAACTGCCCGCACTGGCGCATCCTGCGCTGCCAGCGGGAGCTTGATCGGCACGTCACCAAGCCCGCGAGCGAGCGGAAAGGTCACCGAGAGCGTAGTTCCCTGCCCCGCCCCTGCGCTCTCTGCCAACACCGTTCCGCCATGCAGCTCGACGAGCAGACGCACGAGCGCAAGCCCGAGGCCAAGGCCGCCATACTTGCGCGTTATCGAGCTATCGCTCTGGGAAAAGCTGGCAAACACATGGGGTAGAAAGTCGGCCTCGATCCCGACGCCGGTATCCGCCACGCGCAACCGTAGAAACTCGTCATCCGCGTCGACCACGATCGTCAGTTGACCATCGCGGGGCGTGAAGGTTATCGCATTGGTCAGCAGGTTGGATACCACCTGCTGCACGCGCACCCGGTCCGCCCAGATCGGATGCAGCGCAGAATCGAGCGAGACCCTCAGCACCTGCGACTTGGCTTCGATCAGCGGCTTTACGCTATCGAGCGCCACCCGGATCGTGTCGGACAAATCGACGGCAGCACAGTTGAGCGTGAGCTTGCCGCCAACGATGCGCGACACGTCGAGCAGATCGTCAATCAACTTGACTTGTGCCCAGGTCGCACGTTCGAGGGACTCGCCTGCGCGCTGTTGGGCGGCTCTGTCGACCAGGTTGCCGCTGCGCAAGCGCTGCGCGTTCAACAACATGCTCGACAGTGGCGTGCGCAGCTCGTGGGACAGCGTAGCGAGGAAGTCCTCCTTGGCGCTGTTCGCTCGTTCGGCGTCGGCGCGTGCCTCGGCAGCTTCACCTGCGAGCCGCAACACTTGCCGCTCCCGACGTTCCAGCTGATCGTTTGCCGACCGGAGCTCTTCCTGAGTGCGCGCGAGCTCTTCCTCTAGGCTTAGCGGCGGTTCGGTCGGAAGGCAATCGTCGGCGTCGACCATGCGAGATCCTAGGGCGCAGCGCGCCTGCGATCGGAAGGTAAGCACATGACAAGGCCGTGCGATCGGCGCTGCACCGGCGGAGGCAGCGGGGGACTAGTTCGCTTTAGGCTGAACGACGATTTCGACGCGACGGTTGTTGGCGCGCCCCTCCGCAGAACCGTTGTCGGCGACCGAACGCGAAGAGCCAAAGCCCTCCGACGACACGCGGTCCGATGCGATGCCGCGCGAGACCAGATAATCGCGGACGGCCTGGGCACGGCGCTGCGAAAGGTCTTGGTTGTAGCTGTCCTTACCCTGCGAGTCCGTGTGTCCCTCTACGACCATCTTCGAGTCCGGGTCCTGCTGCGTGAGCGCCTCTGCAACGCTGTTCAGCTTGACCTGCGCCGCCGGCAGAAGCTCCGCCTTGGCCGAGGCGAACAGCACGCCACCGGACAGGGTGATCACCATACCGCGTGCCTCTTGCTTCACGGAAGCGAACTTGGCGAGGTCGGCGGCCGCCTGAGCTGCGCGCTTCTCTGCAGCCTCACGTGCCAATTTCTCCGCGGCCAATAGCTCAGCCTGGCTTTCCATCGCCTGCCCCTGCATGGCTAGCTGCTGCTTGGCCGCGCCGAGCTGGGCAGAAGTCGCCTTGACCTGCGCAGCCTGAGCGTTGTGCATCGCGTCAGTGGTTTGCGCCTGCGCGTTGGACGCCTGGGTCGCATTCGCGCGAACCTCAGCGATCTGTGCACGTCGGTCTGCGACGTAGGCAAGGTCGCGCGTCTTCTGCGTGTCGCCGTCATCCGCAAAGGACTTCTCGGCCGCCTGCATCGCCTCTTCCGCGGTGTGCAGATCCGAAGGGTTGAGCGTCGCTGCAGGACCGTGCTGAGCGCGGTCGAACGATACACGCGCCGACAGCAAGTCAGCGGGAGGTGATGCGGTGGCGCAACCTGCACTGGTGAGAACGACCGCAAAGCCCATCTGGATGACGCTTAGATTTTTCACTTGGTTGCTCCCTGTGCCGCATTCGTCGACCGCTGCGTGTCCATCTTATCGACCGCGTTGGTCGCCGCCTTCTTGGCGTCTTCTTCGCGAGTCAACGCGACCGCGAGCTCCGCGTCGGCCTTGGCGCGCGTGAGCAGGCTGGTGGCCTTTTCGTTGTCGTCGTCTTCCATCGCGTTCTTGGCCAGTTGGATCTGCTGCTCGGCGAGCTTCAGGTGAAGCTGAGCTTTGGGGTTCTGCTGCCCGCCCAGCTCGTTTGCGCTGCGATGGGCCGCCTGGACCTCGGCCATTTGGTCCGTGGGAGGCGGGACGCTCGCGCATCCCAGCGCGAACAGCAACGGGGCAGTCATCTTGATGATGGATGTTTTCATGAGAGCTCTTCTCGACCTTCGTTAGAACGTCGTTTCGCGTGGCTGTATGACAGCGTGTCGTCCAGCACGTCGATTTGCTTTGGGTCCTGCCGTCATGCGCGCCTAAGGCGCGAAGTGCGGCGGGCCTATCAGCACCCTTTTTGTCCGCAGCGCTCTATGCATCGGCAGACGACAGCGGCCTGTGCATAGAACGTGCCGTGCACCGGAACCGTAGATCTGCGGCATATTCGCGGTCCCGCTAGGCGCTCTGGCGTGACGAAGCAGGGGCAACGTCAAAAATGTCCCAGCGTGATCGTCCCAAACTCAGTCGACGCCGTAGCTCTTGAGCTTGCGATACAAGGTACGCCTGTCAAAGCCGAGCGAAGTTGCCGCTTGCGTCTTACTTCCATTGAGCGCTTGCAGGACCTGCAAGATATAGCGCCTCTCCACTTCCTCCATCGGTAACAGCTCCAATGGGTTCTCAAGGGGCAGGACGAAATTCTTACCTTGGAACTCGGTAATGTGCTGGGGCAGGTCAGCAACCGTAATGCGATCGTTTTGGGTTAGCGCGACCGCGCGCTCCATACAGTTCTGAAGCTCGCGTACGTTGCCAGGCCAGGTGTAGGTAAGCAGCAGCTCGCCCGCCGCGGGGTCGAGCCCCGACAATCGCTTTTTGGATTGCTGGACGAAGCGCTGGATGAAGTGCTCGGCCAGCAACAACACGTCGGTACCGCGCGCGCGCAGCGGCGGCATATGAATCCGAATCACGTTGATGCGGTAGTACAGGTCCTCGCGGAAGCGCTGCTCGGCGACCTCACTCTCGAGGTCACGGCTCGTCGCGGAAATGACGCGCGCGTCAAATGGGATCTCCCGATCGGCGCCCACCGGTCGCACCTTACGTTCCTGCAAGGCGCGTAGCAGCTTTACTTGAGTCGAGAGCGGCATTTCTCCGATTTCGTCGAGAAACAGCGTGCCGCCGTTAGCTTGCACAAACAGGCCCTTACGGTTTGTCCTGGCATCGGTGAACGCGCCGCGCTCGTGTCCGAAGAGCTCACTTTCCAGCATCGTGTCGGGGACCGCGGCGCAGTTGAACGCGACGAGCGGCCCCGCTTTCTGCGGACCACTTTGATGCAGCGCCTGCGCGACGAGCTCCTTGCCGGTGCCACTTTCACCCGTGACAAGCACGGTGGCCTCGGCATCTGCCAACCGCGCGAGCATCGCGTACACCTCCTGCATAACAGGGCTGTTACCGATCATGTCGGCCGGCGGGCGGTGACGGGCGACCGTGTCCCGCAGCTGCTTGTTCTCTTCTTTCAGCTGCCGGTGCTCGAGCGCTCGGGCCAGGGTCAGCAGCAACTCCGGGATCTGGAGCGGCTTCGAAATGAAATCGTAGGCGCCCGCGCGAATCGCTGCCACTGCCGCCTCCATGCTGCCAAAGGCGGTCATCAAGATGACCGGCAAGGTAGGGAAGCGCGCGTGCAGGCTGCGGCAGAGCTCGAGTCCCGAAATCCCGGGCATGTGGAGATCCGTGACGATCGCGTCGACCTCTTCGCGTTCAAGCGTCGCCAGTGCCTCGGCGCCCGAGCTGCTGGAAAGGACCTCGTATCCGCGCTGAGTAAGCGTCGCACTGACGACCTCACAGACCGCTGCGTCATCATCGATCAGGAGCAGCCTAGATTTTATCACTCGTCGCCGTCCTTGAGCCCGTCGATGGGCAGATACGTTTTGAACGAAGCGCCCTGCCCGGGCTCGCTCTCGACGCTTATCCAGCCTTCATGCTCGCGCGCAATGCCTTGCGCAACTGACAGCCCGAGGCCTGTGCCGCCATCGGCGCTCTTCGTGGAGAAGAACGGCTGAAACACCTTCGTTATCATATCCGCTGGGATGCCGATGCCCCGGTCCGTTACATCGATGCACGCGTACTCTCGATGCTCGCCGTCCGGGTCGTCGGTAGGAGCTCTCAGCTCGCGGCCGAGGCTTACGCTCAAGGTACCACCGAGAGGCATCGCTTGAACGCCGTTGATCACCAGGTTGACGACCACCTGTAAGAGCTTATCCGCATCGCCATCCACCTCGAACCTAGACTCGGGAAGGTCAAGACGAACGCTTGTGCGGTGCTTCTTCGCGATATGCTCGCTGAGCGTGATCGCCTTGCGTACGACAGCGACTAGGTCGAGGCGCGAAATCTTGGCCGGCTGCAGGCGCGCAAAGGAGAGAATCTCTCCGATAATGCGCGTCATGCGCCGAGACTGCTCGACGATCACCGCCGCGTTCTGCTGCGCCTGCTGCAGCGTCCCGGAATCATTCGAGGTGATCAGCTGCGCGCGAAGCTCGATCACGTTGAGAGGGTTACCGAGCTCGTGGGCGACCGAGGATGCAAGCCGCCCCAGCGTGGCGATCCGATCGGAGTGCCGTAGCTGATCCAGGGCTGCGATGTGGGCTTCGGCGGCGAGCTGCGCCGCTTCCAGCTGATCGCACATCGTGTCCATTTCAAACGCGAGACTGCCGATCTCATCGCGCCGGTCAAAGCCCAACCGCTTGCTGAAGTCACCGGAGCCGACCGCTTGGGCCATCACCACCAGCCGTCGAATCGGCCGGAACACCGCGTAGTGGGCGATCGCCGACGAGAGCAGCCCCACGCTGGCGATTAGCACGCTCATGACAAAAAAGGACGTACGCTGCGCCTCGATCATGGAAAAGGCGGCGCACCCAGCAGCCAGCAGCGCAAACAGCCAAAGCACGAACTTCTTTTCAAGGTCCATACGGGCGTTCCAGGCAGACAATACGCTGTTCACGGGAAGCCCGTAGCACCACTGGCTAGTGACATCACCGCCCAGCGCCCAAATTGGACCGGCAGAGCGATGATCCACCGCTGGGATTTCGAGGGTACACAGGTCCCAGCGACCTTGCACCCAAGGCACCGCTTCCCATGTTGGGTTGGTAAGATTTGGGACAATGCGCGATGCCTTGCGCGGGCTATCCTGTCGTGGCTGCTGCTGGGGCTCCAGGCGCTGCGGTTGGCGCGGGCTAGCTGTTGGGGAGAGTAAGACGTCGTAAGACGAAGTTGCACGCGACTGCGGCTACCCTTGCCTTCGCCACGCAGGAGGCCCGATGGAGTACGCAGCACGTTCATTTGTCGCATTTTTGTTGCTCTCGGCCTGCTCGGCTGACGTGGAGACAAGGACGTCGGGCGGAGCCCCGATCCAGGGCGATAGCAAGGATGACGGCGGAGGCGGGTCTGGCGGGCAGAGCGGTGCGAACGGCGATGCTGGCGCGAGCAGTGGCAATAACGCTGGCGCGAGTAGCGGCGTCCCAGACGCAGGACAGCCCGGCGCAAAAGTGGACGCGGGAGGCAGCAGCGGGGGACCAGGCGTGCCGACGGAAGAAGTTTGCGACAACGGGCGCGACGACGATCTCGATGGCCTAGTCGACGAGAATTGCCTGTGTAAGGCAGGCAGCATGCAGGCCTGTTATTTTGGGCCTCCAGAAAGCGCAGGCCAGATTTGTCCGGCCGGCATTCAGAATTGTCGCGGCAGCGAGTTCGCAGCGTGGGGCCCCTGTGAGAGCACCGGTGCGCCGTTCCCGGCCGACGCCTGTCAATGCTTCCCTGAGGTGTGCGGCAACGACAAGGACGACAACTGCAATGCCCAGGTCGATGAAGGTTGCCTTGTGATGGTGCCGGTCGATATCGACGGAGACTGCGTGCGAGCAGCATGTCCAGCCTGGGCCCCCTACCCGGTGGGATGCAACCTCGTGATGGACGGCGGCGACAACCGCGGCTGCGTAGCGAGCACGGTGACCGGCTCCGAAGTCTACTTTCAAGAAGGCAACGTCTGTGGCGCTGGACACGTCATGGGCACGCTTACGTGCTCAAGCCAGCCCGGCGCACCGCTCGATCAGCAAAACTGCGCGCTCAACAAAAGCAAGAAATTTTTCGTGCAAAACCCGGACGATTGTCCCTGACGAGTTCCGGCGCCGCCCCCGGTTTTAAGATCGTGCGGCCGGCGCTCGCTGGCTAGAGTTAGCTACCCGGTCATTTCGCGTTTGGCGCTCCGCATCTAAAGC
>JBBSJC010000152.1:0-15252 GCA_038257655.1 Polyangiales bacterium
CACGTTGTCGAGATGGTAAGGGTCGGCTTCGCCGAACATTCCGCATGGGCGTAGCGCGCAAGTTGTGAGCGTCGGCAGGTTCGCAGCGAGCACCGCCTGCTCCGCGGCGGCCTTGGTTGCGCAATAGGCGTCCTGAAAACGTGCGGGGTATGGCGCACTCTCGTCGATGTCGCGGTGATCGCGGCCATCGAGCACCACGTCCATCGAGCTTGTGTAAACGAGCCCTTTCACGCCTTCGGCGTGGCAGGCGTCGATCACATTTTGGGTGCCTAAAACGTTGACACGCTGAAGGGCGCCCAAGGGCCGCGTTCCCCAGTCGATCATGGACGCCATGTGCAGGACGACATCCGCTCCTTGCACAGCCTTGCGCAACGCCGCCGCGTCCGTGATGTCTCCTGTGATCGTCCGATCGGCAAGGTCGGATGCGAGCAAATCGAAGCTGACGATTTCCAGCGCTACGTCGCGGGCGCGCGCAAGGTCGCGAAGCTCAGGAATGGTATGACGCCCGAGAAAGCCGGCTCCGCCTGTGATCAGCATGCGCATTGGGCAGAGAGACTATCAGGAAGCAGCGCCGCTCGTCGCCTTACGCGCCAGCTTGCTGACGCACCTATACGTCGCGCTAGCTCGATCGGGCCGCAAGGTAATGCAGTAGTAATGTCTGATGCTGTTGACTCAGTAAAAGCCTCGCACCATGTCGCAGAGGTGCGCATGGGGTGTGCGCAGCGGCAGACAGCATGTGACCCGTTTCACAGCGCGCGACTGTCTATGGGTCTGCACGCGCCGATGCGTGCAGCCGGAGGTGCAGATGACACGCAAACGAAGCTGGCTCTTACACACGCTGACCGTAGCCAGTGCCCTCATGCTCCACGCGTGTGTCGCGGAGATCGACAGCAGCGAGGCCCCTGAGCAAAGCCCCGACGAAAGCGCTGAGCCGATTGAAAGGCTCACGTTAGCCCTCGGTGGCGGCGCGATGGGACTACGCGGCGTCAACCTTGCTGGCGCGGAGTTCGGGAACAACATCCCTGGCAGTAAGGGCGTCGACTACGCCTATCCCACTCGCGCCGAAGTTGACTACTTCATGCAAAAGGGCATGACGGTTTTTCGCATACCGTTCATGTGGGAACGTCTGCAGCGCCAAGAGCGTGCGGAGCTCAACGCAAACGAGCTTTCGTCGCTCACCGACATCGTCGGTTACGCGACCTCCCGAGGCGCATCGGTCGTGATCGATCCGCATAACTATGCGCGCTATTACGGCAGGCTGCTGGGGTCAGAAGTTTCGGACAGCGCGTTTGCGGACTTGTGGACGCGGCTTGCCAACCGCTTCAAGAGTGATGAGCGCGTGATCTTCGGCCTCATGAATGAGCCGAACACGATGCGCAGTGAGCAATGGGCGCGCTCTGCCAACGTGGCTATCCAAGCCATCCGTGCCACGGGCGCCAGCAATTTGATTCTTGTGCCCGGTGTAGCCTGGAGCGGGGCGCACTCATGGTTGCAGGACTGGTACGGCACGCCAAACGCTCAGGTCATGCTCACGATCAGGGACCCACTCAACAACATGGCCTTCGAGGCGCATCAGTATCTCGACGGGGATGCTTCGGGAACCAATGAGAGGTGCGCCGGTACGAATGTTGGCGATGAACGGATGCGCGCCTTTACGGGCTGGCTTAGGCAACATGGTAAGAAGGGTTTTCTCGGCGAGTTCGGAGCGGGGCGCAATCAAACCTGTATGTCGGCACTCGAAAGCCTGCTGAGTCATTTGGACCAGAATGCGGATGTATACCTCGGCTTCACGTATTGGGCGGCAGGTCCCATGTGGGGAGAGTACATCTACACGCTCGAGCCGCGTGATGGTCAAGATCGGCCGCAAATGGCGGTGATCGCGCGCCATCTGTCGTTCACGCCTCCGGCCGCACCGAAACCCCCGACGCCTGCAGCGCCTCAGCCGCCACCTCCCGCGCCGCCTAGCGAGCCGCCGCCTGCTACGCCGACGCCGCCTGCAACGGGTGGTGGAAAGGTCGCCGCCACCATGAGCGTCAGCTCGTCGTGGCAGGGTGGGTACTGTGCCGACGTGCGCGTCACGAATGCTGGTCGAACCGCCACAGCCTCATGGACCGTGCGGCTCGATGACAATGGCGCGCCGATTACGCAACTGTGGAACGGGCTGCCGTCTCAGTCAGGCGGTGTGTACACAATCAAAAATGTTGACCATAATCGCGCCATCCCTGCGGGCGGGCACATCACGTTTGGCTTCTGCGCGAATAGTGCGTCGGGTCGACGGGCGCGTCTGCTCTAGCTACCTGCTGGGGCTGGTCCGCGTGCCGCCACCGCGTTGTGGCAGCCGGGCTGCGGAAGTACTGTCCGTCAGAGATAGCCGCCGAGTCCAAACCAGAGCTGCAGAGAACTGAGATGGCCGTCTTTGAAGCTTTCGCCATCGGAGTCTCCGGAGCCGCTCCCTTCCTCGGCGCGCGCAGCCAGGAGCAGGTCGTAGCTGATGCGGCGGCCCAGCCCAAAGTTGCTCCGATACGCGGAGTAAGGTCGACCACGTCACCGAGCGGGATGCGGTAGCCGACGCAAGACAGCGCTGTCGCGGCCGTTAGGTCGTGGGAAAACGCCTCACTGTGATGATTGCGTGAGCAGAGAAGATACCTCAGCCCGATAAAGCTTCTCATTTCGAAGAAACAGGCGGCGCTAGGACAAGGTGTGTACAGGTGGCACGCGGCATGCGTATGCGGGAGCAATGCGTGAGTCGTCGCCCGAGTATCAGATGAGTCAGAGGGGCCTGCTCCGCGAAGGCACGCGTATTGGACCCGATCTGACCGTGATCGACGTCCTTGGGGAAGGCGGCACGGGCGTGGTCTACCGCGCTCAGCATGCGGTCCTACGCCGCGAGGTGGCTGTCAAGATGTCGAAAGTCTCGGGGCCGCTCGCAGCAGAAGCCAGAGCGCGCTTGGTGCGTGAGGCTCGCATGTGCGCCTCGATTCGCGACTCCCACGTGCCGCGCATCTACGCCTTGGCCGAGCTAGAGGATGGCACCCCGTTCATCGTGATGGAAAAGGCAGAGGGAACCACGCTCTCGCACACGCTCGCGTCGCGGCGCCTGGCGGTGAAAGAGGCGTGCGCCCTAGGGTGCGAGCTGCTCGATGCGTTGGCCGCTGTGCACCGCAAGGGCATCGTCCATCGTGATATCAAGCCGAGCAACCTGATGGTTCACCTGAAAGAAGGCGCGCCGCTTAAGTTGCGCCTATTAGACTTCGGCGTGGGTAAGGTGGTGAGTACGAGTGAACTGGACCTGCCAGCGCTTACCTGCCGCGGAGAGCTGCTCGGTACGCCGCTCTATATGGCACCGGAGCAGATCTTGGCGCAGCCCATCGACGCGCGCGCCGATCTCTACTCTGCAGGCGTCGTGATCTACGAGATGTTGGCAGGGCGCACCCCATTCGAGGGAGACAGCGTGGGCGCCGTGTTCGCCTCGGTGCTCCGCGATGAGATCGTGCCGCTCGCCTCACTGCGTCCGAATCTTCCTGCCTCCTTGCTAACGGTCGTGCGAAACGCAACCGCCAAACAAGCGGAGCACCGATATGCAGACGCGCGCGCCATGCGCGAGGCGCTCGGCACTGCGCTCAAAGAGGTTCACGCCCTGGGAGATGCGCCCGGATTCGACGGCGCTGAGCATGAAAGCCTCGCAGACCTATCCCCTACCCTCGTTTACAAGTCGAGCTTCAACGCTTCTCGGGCTGCCGCAGACAACCGACATCGCACCATCTCCCTTTCTTTGGCGCGAACGGTTCGCGTATTGACCCGCGATGGAGCGGCTGAGCCCTCTGGCGTGCTCAAGCTGCGACCGCGAGTGGGCTTTCGCGTACAACGCGACGCTCTCGCCCTGGATTCGACGCTCGCGGATCGCCTTGGTGTGCGCTCTTAGCGCAGGCTGAGCGCGACATGGCTCCTGCGTCCCCACCTGACCGCTATCGCGAATGCACGGGTAGACCACCGGTGCGGCGTAGCAAGCTACTTGTGCAGCGTGGCGAGCTACTTAGAAACAGCGCAGACGACTGATAGTCAGGCGTTTGGAGCCGCTATAAGACGCCCCTTCCGAGCGACCCAGAACGTCGCGATCTGAGTGTCTGCAATCAACGCAGCGCACACGCGCGTGCATGTCATCTGCGCGCGAAACAGACTGGAAGATCGTGCGCGCACCTCGCTGCACAAGGTAACCGGGTCTCGATCGACCGACTCATCGAAGCGTAAGACCGAGTTGGAGACGGGCGCACACGTGCGCAGCACAAACCCGAGTAAATGCGCGAGGGGGGATCTGCACTTTTACCCTGTACATGGACGACCCCAAAAGCAGTCCCTACCCTCGATGGCGGAGACTAGCGTGGCTGATTTCCGCCTGATGCTAGCGCTGCTTGGGTGAAAACGAAGCCCAGCGAAAACAGTCAGGTCAGTAAGGTATTGGACTGTTAGCTTAGGAACTCGCGCTGGCATCTGAGGGGAGCCGGCACTTTGCGCGCGCCGATATTTTAGCGCGCTGCCACTCAGGTATGAGGAGATGCGATGAAGCAATCTGTTCGAGCTCTGTTGTTGATCGGTGTGGGGTTTTCGTTGTCTGCTTGCGGGACAGGGTACGTCGGGGAAGCATCAGACTTACCCGCAGGATCGGCCGAGAACGCGATCGACAATCTGAGCGACGATGCGACTCTCGCAGCATCACAGCTGTCGTCTGACGAAGTAAGGCAGCGCTGGGCAGACGTCATCGCCGCCTGGCGTAAACGAGGCGGGGGCAAAGGCGGGGGCGGCACAACGGGCGGAACGACGGGAGGAGCCTCTACTAGCGGCACTTCGACCGGTGGGGAAGTAGACGGATCGTCAGGTGGCACAGTCGATGGAACCTCAGGTGGAACCTCAGGCGGGACTGTGGGCGGAACCTCAGGCGGGACTGTGGGCGGAACCTCAGGCGGAACGACTGGTGGCACATCAACGCCGCCGGCGGCCGGTGCAGGCACCACCTACGCGTGCCCCGATGCCAAGCCGACAGGTGCCATTCATTACGTGTGCGACTGTGGAACCGGCGCGTCGAGTCAGTGTGTGCCGGGAAACGACGGCAACACCGGTACGAGCGCCGCGTCACCCTGGCGATCGTATGAAAAGGCGCGCGCGTACTTCTCAGGCATGCCTGCGGGCGAAACCGTCGCCTTTTGTCGCGGCGGCTCCTTTGGTATCGGGTCCAACACGCGCTGGATGAACACGCAGTGCCGTGCGGGAAATCGCTGCATCGTGCGCGACTATGTTCCCTCGTGGGCAAGCGCAGCAACGAGCGCGCCGGTGATCACTCTCGGCAGCACAGACCGCTTTTTCTCGATCGAAAACGGCGGTGCTCCGGTTCATGAAGAGGGTTATGTCTTTGCGAACCTGAGTCTTCGGGGCAACGGCTCCGGGACCGGATTCTTTTTTTACAACGACACCGATGACGTGCAGATCTGCAACTCTACGTTCGACAAGCTAGGCACCGGCGTCCATCTCGAAGGATCGAACCCCGGCACCGGTGACACCCGCCAGCAGCGCATCGTCGTGAGGGGCAACCGTTTCACGAACAACTCGGGCTTTGGCGTCCTGGGTGGCTGCGATGATTGCGTGGTCGAAGACAACTACTTCGAGAACAACGGCTCGCGGGCGATCTTTGATCACAACCTTTACCTTACGAATGGCGGTAATCAGGGGATCCCGTTCAAGAACATGCGTGTTTCTCGCAATGAGCTCTACCGCTCCACAATCATCGACGGGAAATGCCAGGCAGTTTCGTTCGTTGTGCACGGCCTCTACGACAACCTGCTGATCGAGGATAACTACATACACGAAGACGTGGGCAAGGTAACGGGCGGCTGTTGGGGATTGGCTGTCGACGCCGGTGATTACGATAGGGAAGGATTTCGTAATCTGACCATTCGTGGCAACCGCGTCGAAAGCGTCGGGGGTGTCTTCATCGGTGTGAACGCCTGTCAGAACTGCGTGATCGAGAACAACGTCGCCATCAACATGCAGAACGCCGAAAGCTTCGGCATCGTCGCTCCGGACCGCTCACGCACCGATCCCGATCTGCCGATGAGCTCGGTGACCGTGCGCAACAACTCCATCTACTTCGGCGCGGGTAGCGGTACCGGCATCGTCATGGGCACCGAGGGAACAAACCACCTCGTCACCAGCAACGCCATCCACTTTGCTGGAACGGGCTCCTTCGATTGTTTCGACCTGAATCTCAACAAGAGCGCGTACACGATGGTCGACAACAACCTATGTTACTCCTCGCGTACGACCGTCAGCTGGATGCGAGGGGTGGGTAGCCTGGCCACGTGGCGCGCAAGCTCCGGCTTTGACCAGCATTCCGCCGTAAAAGACCCTGGTTACCTGTCATTGGTAGCACCGTACAACCTCTCCTCATCCTCTATTGCGTCTCCCATGGTGGACCAAGGACACGCGACGCTCAGCGCGCCCGCGGCCTTCGGTGGGGTGTCTCGCGGTGCCCAGCCCGACGTGGGCGCCTACCAACGCTAGGCATCACCTAGGCGCCGCGCGCCTTCCGGAACAATGCATGGCGCGTGACTTCTGATTCCCCAGCGGGCAGGTCGGCCAGTGTCCGCCCTGCCCGTCTTGCTTGTAAGATTGCAGGGCCTCGTAGCGCAGATGGGACAGCACGATCGTCTGCATCTCATCCTGCGCGACGCCGGCCACGGCTAGACCGGCGCGGCTGATAGTCATGTGCCTTGACTACACCTGGCCAGCGCAAGTGACCCACGCCCCCCTGTCCGCAACACGCTGAGAGGGGGGTAGCCGCGTTTAGGCACAGGAACGGTCGATATTCGCGTGTATTGCGAACTGTCGACTACCGTTGCTCGAAGAATAGCGCTAACTCCCCGTTCGATGTCCCAAGAGACCAGCCCCAGCGACGCCACGCTCCCGGCGCGCCGTCGTATCGTTGCTTTACCCGAGCGCCGCGTGGCACTCCCAGTCGCCATCATCGCCCATGAGGGTGAGGAGCGCGATCAGCTCGAAACACAGATTTCGCGCGTGCGCCCCGCTGTCAGCTTTCCGTCGCTCGCGCATTTCGGCGCAGAAGCCGCACGCGGAGAGCGTTGGGCAGGCATTGTCGTCGCCCGCACCCACGCATGGGATGCGCGCCTCGATACGAGCGTGCCGCGACGAGCGTTCATCGCGCTGTTTCGCTTGACCGACGAAGGGCACGGCTGGCCCGAGTCCGTGCGACGGATCGGAACGCCGGAAGAGCTCGACGCATGGCTTACCGATCTTGCGGCGCCCGTGTTGCCTGCCGACGACAGAAAACGCGTGGTGAAACCGCGGGCGAAGCGCTCAGTGTTCACGATGTCGTTGTCCGGGCCCGACCCCGAGCCTGCACGCAAACAACTTACCCTACCCAGTCTGAGTATCCCCGCTAAAGCCAAGGTGGTGGAAGCGCAGCAGGCCGCCAGCACCTCGCCGGAAGCGTCCGTTGCAGCCGAGGGTATGCCGGAAGGCACTGCGCTGGCCAAGGCCGGCAGCGTCACCGGCGCTTCGCCGGCCAAAACAAAGCGGGCAACACGCAAGGCCAGAAGCCAGAGCAGCCACGGCCTAGGCGACGCGCCCGAACAGGTGCCGGCGGCACAGGAGCTACCTGCGCAGGTAGGCACTTCCGCGCGCACGCGCTCAGGCGCAGCAATCCAAAGTGACAAGGTTGCACGAAGCGCTACGCGGGCAGTGGCGCCCCAGGGGCTTCGACTCACATCCGACGACGCTGACGAACAAGCTGTTATCGACGCAGTTAGAGTCCTCGGCGCAGCGCAAGCACGAGCGATCATCGATACCGTGGAGCAGTTCGAGCAGGACTGAGCGGAGGGTGCGTAAGGTCGAATCGCTAGTGATGATCGGCGCGTCGCAGGCCGAGCATGCCGAGCACGCGGTTGCGCCCATGCGAGTGCGCGCTCTTCTCCAGCGCTTGCTGCACCATCGACACGATTTCGCTCGTCTCGTGGGAGGGGCTTTGCTCGCGCATCGCGGTGGCGAGCAGCAAAGCAGTCGTTTCAAGTCGCGTAATTTCGGAGCGCACCCGCGAAGCACGCGCGATCGCAGTAATCGCTGCAAACAGTAGCGCAAGGGCCAACAAGGCCGCGCAGATGACCGCCAGCCACAGCCAGGAACGGCCCGTCTCCCACACGCCTTGCAAGTTGCGCTGCGTGCCGTCTGCGCCAAGCACAGCGCCAAGCCCGGTGTTGGCACCCAGCACCGCGTGGTACGCGACGTTCTGCGCGGTGGCTCCCAGCGCACCACGCAGCGGCTCGTTGAGCGCCGACGAAATTCCAAGGCCGAGCTCGCGGCCTAACTCATCACGCATGAGCGCGCCAAACGCAGGTCCCAGATCGGTCTTCATGTTTTCAGCGGTCTGATGCCACACGGAGTCGACAACGCCGACGCTGAGCGCCTCAACTTGTTTTCGGCTTCGGTCGGATGAGAGTGTGGCGAGCATCTGGAGCGTCGCCGCTTCGACGGCCGTGCTCGTAATCGCCGCGATTCGTTCATGCGCGCGAGGCGATTCTAAGGATCTCAAAATTCCTTCGGCGACTTGGTCGGCAAGCTGGTGAGTTACGCTCTCCACCCGTGGGTCGTCGACCGCGGCGGCCAAGTCCCCCATGGCCTTCTCGCTCGTCAGTGTATCCACCGATTGCTTCACCGCACTTTTCGAAGCCGCGCGTGCCGCGTCCTTGATCGTGGAACCACATGCGGCCGCCAGCGCGACGATAGATAGGGTGAAGATGACTCGATTTTGCATGAATGTCTCCGTTCGCCGCTATCTTTGCCTGCGCTCTGGCCAGCTACGATGCGAAGCGCGTGCCAGGCTGAATGCTAGCGTTCGCGTCAGCGCACACTGGCAAACGTCGCTTCAATGCTGCACGTGCCCGACGTATCGCGAAGCTGCGTGATGCAGGTGACTTGTCCGGGGGCATTGACCACGCACCGACTCGCCTGCTCGCGACCGGAGGTGCACCTCACCCGTTGTTCCAATAAGCACCCCTGATTACGGATGCGTGTTGCCGTGACTAAGCAAATATCGGCCCGATTACCCGCGGCGGGTACGAACCCAGAAACACCGGGCACAGGCACGGCCGGGTCGACCAAGTACGCCGCACGGCTGCAATCCCCGTAAACCGCACGTACGATCACGCCGAATGGAGGCGGCGGTAACTCGCAGCGGGCGCCGCCCGGGTTGAAGCCGCCGGTAGTATCGACATTCACCCCGCCGGTCGTCGCTCCCGTGCTAACGCCATCACTTACGCCGGTGTTGAAACCACCACTTACGCCGGTATTGGTACCCGCAACTCCCCCGGTTGTGACTCCAGAAGTATTGGTGCCGACAGTAATGGCATCGTCCGAAGCGCCGCCGCCTGGCAGAAAGGGCCCATTGTCGGAACCCCCGTTAGTGGCTCCGATGTCGATGCCGCCACCGCTATCACCAAAGCCGCCCGCACCCGGCGAAAATCCGGTGCCAGTGGGCCCTGGGATCGGCTGCGGGACGTCCAGGGGGTCTGGCAGCAGGGGAGTCGGGCCGGCATCGAACTCGTCCGTAACCGTCCTCGGTGCGCTCCTGGCGCTGCCTCCGACTGCATTCGGTGCAGCCCCCCGAGCCCGACCTACAAACGCGTTTTCAGGCTGCGGCGCGAGATCTCCCTCGCCGCACGCTTGCACGCTAAGCGTACCGAGCAGAAGCGCCAACGGGGGACCTAATTCAATCATGCGCATGGTGACACCCTCCTGCGTGCTGGGTGGTGGACGCGCACAGCGCCCTCTACGGCACGAGTCCAACGCTGCAAGTTGGTGGCCACCGTTCTTAGCGCCCTGCTCCGACTGCTGGCGCGCCGAGGTCCCGCTTCGGGGTCGCGAAGAGGGCAAGCACAATCGTCACACGTGAGTCTACATTCCACCCCCGAAGCGGCTCGTTATAGCGGCTCTCAAGGGCGCAGGGTAAGTAGATGATTTGATGCAACGCGACCGAGTGTGCGTGTCACGCAGCACACGCCGCGATCGGTGGCGGCGTCACAGCGCGTGGTAGAAATCCGATACGGTCGAGAAACTTGGCGATGTAACGCAAGTACTGACCCTGGTCTAAATGGATGATGTGGTTGCCGGGAAACCAGTGCATGGTCGGTCTATCCCAGTGATCCCACAACAGGCGTGCATGTTTCGGGGGAGCGAGCCTATCGCCCACACCCCCTATGACCATTAGCCGGTCCTTAGGGATCACGGGCTCGTAGGACAACGGACAATGGATGGCCGTCATATGCCGCACCTGCTGCAGCGAAATGTCACCCGCGAGCATCCCGAGCCGGAGCAACGCGCCGAGCGGATTCCACTCCAGTAGAAGGTCTGGCATGCTCACGACAGGAACGTTAGGAATGGCGAACGCGAGACGCGGCTCAAGCGACGCCAGCAGCGCAGTGGTATAACCACCTAAGCTGATCCCAGAGACGCCTACCCCCGGCGCGCCGCGCCCCTCGAGATAGTTGAGGAGCGCCCGGAACTCTGGCACAGCCTGGCGAAACGCCTCTGCGACCCAGCTGATGCCCTGAGAGAAGAACAGCTGTCCGCTGAACGCGCTGTGCACACCACGACGTGTCCCGTGGAAGGGCAACGTTAAACACACCACGTCCAGACCGAGCCGCTCGTAGAACCACTGCAGCTGGAAAAACCATTCGTTGAAGATGTATGCATCGGCGACAAAGCCATGGATCACCACCAGCGTAGGGCGCGCCGGCCCGTCGTGGCGCCAGTAGCGCGCTCGCGCCTGACAGTTGCGGGTGTGGGATAGGTAACGCTCGCGAATGCGCGGATTAAATGGAGAAACGTGACACTCCCACGCCAGGTCGACACAGCGACCGTTGCGGGGACGAAAGTGCGGCGTGCGGGGTCGACGCTCGTGAAAAACCACATCGCGTGGCGGCTGGGGAAAGAACTCTCGACCTCGCTTTTGGTCGAACAAGCTCATGTACATTTCCCCATCCTTCAAGTCGCGCCTGAGCTCGAAGGGATTAGCCGCGCGCGCCAAACTAGACGCAGTAAGAACCGAAGCCACTGCGGTCCGCAAACCGATGTCGAACATTGCCGTGGCGCCAACCTGGAGCGCATCCCGACGCGCGAGCGTGAACGGCTCCGGACACGCGTAGAAGTTGCTTTGCAGGTACTGCCACCAGCGTCCGCTGGGCATCGTGGAGGGCTGATGCTCGCACAACTCATGGGCTATCCGGGAAACCACGCTCGCATGGGGCAATGACGACACAATCCCTCCGAAACACTTCGACAGACATCGACATTTCACGTTCAAGATGCGTGCCGAGCTCGGTTGGCTGCCGAACGGGCAACTACCGGCCGCAGGTTGCAGCGCCGCACACCCCACTTTGAGGCAGGACGGGCCAGGCCCCGTACCCAATGTTGAGCAGCGAAAGGGATATCAGTCGAACACGTGACGAAAGGCTAAGCTTAGTCGGGTTGCTCGCGGATATGGCAGTCGGAAGCGGGTGACGCGGGCCAGCCGCTGCGGGCATGTGGGGCGACCAGCGCTATCTTGAGGTCCATGAGAACGATGCTCACCTCTTGGCTATGCGCCCTCGCCCTCTTGTATGCGTGCGGCGGAGCTCAACACCCCAACGCTCAGACCGGTCTTTTGCCAGTCGGATCCGAAGTGCCGGCGCTCGTACGTGTCGATCATCGCGGTAAGGTCGTGTCGCTACGCTCGGATTCTCCGACCCTGCTCTACTTCTATCCACGCAATGGCACGCCGGGTTGCACCAAGGAAGCCTGTGCCCTGCGCGATGCCTGGGATAGCTACACCCTGGCAGGCCTGCGTGTAATCGGCGTCTCGACCGATAACGAAGCGAGCCATCGTGCCTTTGCAGAAGAGCACGGCCTACCGTTCTCGCTGATCGCGGATCCGCAGCGCGCGTGGGCCGAGTCGCTGGGGGTGGGTAAGTTCGGCAACTACGATGAACGGGTCAGCTTTTTGATCGACGGTAAGAGTCGGGTGGTCAAGACCTACGACGATGTCGATCCCGGAGTACATGCCGAAGAAGTGCTGCGCGATGCCAAGGCACTCGGACTTGTGCTCTGAGGTTTGAAGACGTTTCGAACTAGACGGGTCAGATTGGCGGATGCGGTCATCGCTCGAGCATGACCCAGGGCATGTTTCGAACAGGAAAAATCTCGGTAAGTTCGCAATGTCCGATTGTGGCGATCCGCGTGAGAGCGCGCACACCCGGGCTCGTCTCGACCTGCTGCTACGAACCGCTAGTACTGCGGACGGGTCGCTTCGATCCATGGCCTATCGCCACGTCTTACCTGTGGTGGGGCCTCCATTTTCCAGAGGTGCTCATGCTCTACGATCTAACCGTTACTCAGTTCAGCCGAATGTTGCAGAACCTCAGTCAGTGCCTCGACAAGGCGTCTGCTTTTGCCGACACGAAGAAGATCACGGGCGAGGTGCTGCTGAATTCACGGCTAGCCCCCGATCAATTCAATCTGCTGCGCCAGATTCAGATCGCTTGCGATACGGCCAAGGCTGGCGTTGCCCGTCTGACAGGGCAAGAACCGCCTGCCCATCCCGACGATGAACAGACGATCGCGGACGCGAAGGCCCGCATCGACAAGGTAGTTGCCTATCTTCAGACGTTCACGGCCAAGGATTTCGCAGGCGCCGAGGAGCGCGAGATCACGCAGCCGCGCTGGGCGGGCAAGTACTTGCTCGGCAGAGAGTTCGCGATGCTGCACATGATCCCGAACTTGTACTTCCACGTGACGACCGCCTACGCGATCCTGCGGCACAACGGGGTCGAGGTCGGCAAGAAGGACTACTTGGGTGCGATGCCGTTCAGGGAGCCGAAACAGGCCTGAGCACGACGCAACTGTAGCGCCTGCGGACGCTCAGGCCGCCCGCGGCGCTCCACTGTGCGTGCAGCCGTGCAGCACGCCTAACCAGCCGCCCACGATGGCGCCGGCTCCTTCGCTGTCGCCACCTTCTCGCAGCACCGCCAGCACGGCATCGAGCGCCGAATCGCCGGCTGAGACGAACGCCCAGGCGCACAGCGCCAGCGTACGCGTGACGGGATCAGAGAGGTCCTGCAAGTTGCTCGCGCAATGGCAGCTCGCACGCAGCACGGCTCGCTCGATGGCCGCGTAGAGCGCCGGGTCACGCACGACGCGTAGCGCTCGTAAGGTCAGCACATCGCGCGGCGTGCTGCATTCACGGGCGCAGAGCGCAGTCAGCTCCGCCGTAAAAACCGCAGCATCGATCGCGCGACGCTGGCCTTCGACGTGGCTGGACGCGCGCCTAACGCGAGCCCGGCGAATCGCGCGCACTTTGCAGAGTGTACCGTTGATGGCGTCGTTCATGGACGCTGTCAGTGCAGCCGACGTGCCACGCGGAAATGATTGAAAAAATCTGAAAAACGAAGCCCTGACGGTGACACCTTGGCAGAGCCCTCGCCTTGGCCCCGAACAAACTGTCAAACGCCGCGGCTAACCATGTTGGCTACGCTGGTGACCGCCCCGTCCCATACAGCCGTACCACGTCGCCGTCGCGGTCAACGAACAGGACCACGTCAACGCGTCAGAATCTTAGGCCGTCTGGGCTGGAACTTATTTCCGTCTGGGCTTCCGACTCGATTGTCGGCGACATAAACTGTCCGTGCTTTTTCCAGCGCTTGCCTCCAGCCGGCTTTCCCTTTTTCGTGCGCGGACGCTCAAGGCTCTCGGGAGCGAGGGGAGGTAACCCTGCCTGTTCCCGCTTCTGCCTTGCATCCTCGCGTGCCCGTTCGATCTGCTCTGACAGAGTCGCGCTGCTGCCGTCCCCGCTGCTTCCATCACTATGGCTGGCGTCATCCATAGGCTGAACATGCGATCAGCTTAGGCAGAACGCAATAGCCTGTCATGGCGAGCCTGGTTAGAGGCTCTTCTTGCCCCCGCCTACGCCTTGGTCTGCCTCGTCGGCGTCGTCCGCTTCGGCCAAGCCAGGGGCCTGGCCCGGCGCGCCTCCCATCAGCTGCTCGGCCATGCTCATCAGAAGACCCGGATCACTCGCTAGCTGCGCTTGCACCTGCGACATCAGCTGCGCGAAGGCGGGCGAATCGATGTCGACACCCGCGCCACCGAGCATGGCTGCAAGAGCGGGAGACTCCGCCGCGATACCCAGCTTAGCCAGCATATCCTCGACCCCCGGTGCATCACCATCAGGCTGGGCAGCCTGCGAGGGCGCGACGCTGCCGGCTTCCCCAAATGGATGAATGTCTTCGATGGCCGCGGCTTCCAGCGACGGCGTCATCAAGCCTGCTTGCAAGGCGCTCTTTTCCAGATCGGCCGCGAGCCCCGCCAGCTGCGGGTTCGTCTGCATGAGCGTCTGCAAGCCCATGCTCGCTTGCTGCAGGGCGCCCATGTCGCCGCGCGTCGCGGCCTGCGTGAGCGAGTCAAGAAGGCCGCTTGGAAGCTGGCCCAGCATGCTGCCCAAAGCCGCTTCAAAGCCGGCGGGCATGCCAAGGGAAGCCGCGGACGACTCGTCAGGTAGACTCCCCCACATGCCGCCCTCGCCGACTTCGGCAACGACCGCGGCGTAGTTGCGCGCCTTGGGCGCAGCTACATCGGGGATGAAAAAGATGCCTCGCGGATCGGCATGCGCATCGAGCGCCTCGCCGAGGATGCCGCGTACGCCGCGGGCGAGCTCCTCCGGCTCAGCGCTGAAGCCGAGGCCCGTATGAAGAAGCACCGCGTCGTCGATCCGCTGCACGCGCAGCCTTTTGTCTACCGGAGGCTCTGCCGGAAGTTGTAAATCCGCGATGGAAAGCAGGGCGATAGCTTGAATGGCCATGTCATCGGTCTAAGCCCAGCCGCAAGGCAGTCAAGGCGCAGCATCGGCTTTGCTCGAACGGTTCCACACCCATGCCCTGGCAATGCGCCTTTGTCTCGCACCTGGGGCTCCGCGCTCTCGTGCGGAGGCCCCGTGTTGGTGCCCCCTACTAAGGCATCGTGCACGATGCCTTAAGAACTGTCGATCAATCGGAATTTCGCTCTCGTCCAAGAAACGTGGCCCAAGGCCGCGACTGCCAGGAGGGCTTCTCGGGCGGTGGGGCGGTCGGAGAGCTTTCGTGGTCCGAGCGCACGAAGGACCTCGAGCTGTGCTGGTCTTAGAACGTCAGTCGCAGACACGTCCGGGGTATCTCGCGCGCG
>JBBSJC010000153.1:0-15236 GCA_038257655.1 Polyangiales bacterium
AACAGCAGCGATACGTGCGGACGCACCGGCGCGCGCACTAACTGCACGGGCGCATGGCGATAGGTCATCGTGGAAAGGGGAAGCGACACGACGGGCTCAAGCTATCTGCTCGGCACGTAAGATGCACAGTGAATCGACCCTCCCCGTGCGTTGGTCCACATGAGACGTGCAGTCAGCGCGGAGATTTGCCGAACGGAAACGCGAGCAGGGGCGCACCAGACGCTGCGATGAATACGCCTAACTGTCGCCTGGGTTGATCTAAGCCTGTGCCTTCAATCGCGGGCGGCTGACTGGCCGCTAGGCCGACGCCAGCGGCGACGAGCACCAGCCCCGCGCCCGCGGCCGCCCAATGCAACCAACGTCTCTTGTGCGGCCACACACCCGCCGCGGTGGCGAGTACGCCCGCGGAGACCAGCGAAAGCGGGAGCACGGCCCGCGACATGCGTTGATAGTCGTCACTGGCTGTCAGAAAGCCGGGTTCGGTCGAGTCGCGCCTCTCCAGCTTTCCGGCTCGACCATACGCTGCGCCGAGCACGGCCGCGGAGCCTATAAAGGACGCGGCCCCAATGATCGCAAACACGCGAGCGACGGGTCTGCGCCAAGGCTCAAAGTGAGGCAAGTCCGCGCTGCTTTCGCGGGCTGGCGCTACTTGCGCGGTACTTGGTGCCATGACTGGCGCCGATACGGAAGGAATCTCCGGCAGCGCAGCTCGCGGCGAAAGCTCTTTCAGCGAGACATCCAGCACGCGCCGCTCGCCGGCGGAGACTGTGATCGCAAGCTGGTGGGGCTCATAGCCTTCCTTGCGGCCCTGAATCTTATGCTCACCTGGGGTAAGGAGCACTGACTTACCATCCGCCGCAAACACGGGGGGGGAACCGTCCACGATGACTTCGATCGCAGAAGGCCGGGCTTGGATGCTAAGACGGGCAAGCGATGCATACGCTTTGGCTTCGAGCTCGAGCGCGCGCGTTCGCTCGACCTGATGGCGGCCGGGATCGGCACGCATCAGAAATAACCTTACTGTTCGCGCCACTTCGAGCGGACGCTGCAGAGCGTCGTAGGCGAGCATGAGATTGAACAACGTGGGCACCCGTTCATCAAGCTCGCGCGAGCGCTCGAACGCCTCTACGGCTTGTGGCCACTCGTGGCGGGAGGCGTGGCCCACGCCTTGTTCGAACCATGCGCGTGCCACCTCACGGTCATCGGCGCGGGCAACCCACGCGAACGAGGCATGCAGGCAGATTGTAGCGACCCAGACTAACGTCCAGAGCCGAACGAAACGCGGTATCACCCGTCCCAGTCCAACATGAGTGCGGGCGCTTGGCCAGAAGTCGCTTCTGCAGGCGGCGTGGCGGCTCGGCGGGGCGCGCGCTCCTTCGCAGGCTTATTCACGGCAGCGGGCTTCTTGAGGGGCTTGGAGGCTACGCTCTGTCCTGCATCGACCAAGCTTGGCGCGAGCGGGCTGGCCGTGGGCTGTGCTGGCTCAAGCGCCCGCACCGGCATCCGGTCTATGGTGCCCACCGTCGGAAGCGCCGGCTGAGCCTGCTCAGGCGTTCGCTCCACGTGTACAGCTTCGGCCGCCGGCCGACTCAGCCACCAGCCACACAGCGCAGCCACGAGCAGCGCAGCGCCCCCCGCGAGCCAAACGGTGCGACGGCGAGCCGTCTCGCTACGAATCGCGACAGGCACCGGGCGCTTCGAGGAGGACTGCGCGGTGCTTTCAATGGAGGCCGATCGGAGCCAGGCAGCGAAATCGGGCAAGCCGATTGGATCCGGGTCAGAAGGCAGCTTCACGCCATCCTGCTGGGCGCTTGCGACAAGGGCCTGGGCAAAGGCGCGGGCGTCCGCGTACCGTCTGTGCGGCTGCCGCTCCAGGGCGCGATCGATGGCGAGTGCAATGCGCATGGGTACATCGCGCGAGCGGGCTGTGAGGCTCGGCGCACGCTCGCGGGCGATCTTAGTCAGCAGCTCATCGACATTAGTATCCTCAAAAGGCAGATTACCCGAGAGAGCCCGATATAAGACCACGCCTAAGGCCCAGACATCCGTATGCGCTGTGATCTCCCCCGCGCGAGCCTGCTCAGGAGCCATATAGGCCGGGGTGCCGATGGCGGCGCGCTCACCGCCTTCCACGCCTAGGCCACTTTGTGCCACACCGAAATCAAACAGCTTGGATCGTGGCTTCTTGGAATCGATGCCTTCGAGCGCCATGTTTTGCGGCTTGATGTCGCGATGGACAATGCCGCGATCGTGCGCACACGCGAGCGCGCCCATCACGGGTAACAGTAAGGCAAGAGCGCGTTCGGCCGACATGGAACCGGAACGCTGCAGCTCCTCCTCCAGGGTCAGACCGGACACGAGCTCCATCACTAAGAACGGCGCGCCTGCGTCGGTATCACCCACGTCGTGAATGGCGACGATGTGCGGGTGCTTGAGCTGCGCGAGTAAGCGTGCCTCGTCCTTGGCCTTACCAGCGCTGTCGGCAAGCGTGCTGCTCGCTTTCACGATCAAGACTTTGACTGCCACTTCGCGATGTAAAAGCTGGTCATAGCCTGCGAATACGCGCGAAGTGGCGCCCTCGCCGACGACTCGATCGAGTCGATAGCGCTTGGACAAAACTTCGCCGAGCACAGGAAACATCAGCTCCTCAATACAGTAACGGACTCACGACAACCATGATCAACTCCACAGCCAGAGGGTCAGGGCCGCACTGCCCGGAGTTGACGTCGCACATCGTACACACGCTCATGCTGCGTTCAGCGCAGCTCTCGAACTGACCGATACAACCGGCTGCACAGGCGCAAGCTCGGCATTGCTCGTCCGAGGTGGCGCATGGCTTCTGGCACTCGTTCGCGACACAGGTCACCTCGGCGCTCGCGCAGGTGTTGCAGCCTTCGACGCCTGCCGCCGCGCGCAGGCAGCTGTCGATCGCACAGGGGGCACCGGGCGTGCAGCCAAGCGTTTTTGTGCAGCTGCCGATCTGACTCACTAACTGGCTAGAGAGATGGAAGGCTTCCCAGGCGGCGATATCAGCCTCGATGCAAACCTGAGGCGGAACGGCCGCGTCCGTCCCTGAATCGAGCATGCCCGTGACCGAAGCTGCGTCGATATCTCCCGCATCGCGCTGCGCTACGCCTGCGTCTTCCACGTCGGTGCCCGCATCCTTCCCAGGGCCAGGTCGAGGGCGAGAGCCGCCACCATCTGCATCGTCTGAACCATTCGCCGGATCGGACGAGGCATCGTGCATGGGCACGCAACGGTCCTCGGCTGCTGACGGTCGTAGCCCCGGCCCGCAAGGATTGCGGTGGGTCTGCTCGCAAGCGAACAAACTTAGGATTAGGGCCACCAAACCAGCGACGCGACTAGTCAAGGTGCTTCACCATTTACCCGCATGGGCCACCGACACCAAGTCCCAGGCGGGCTTCTTACCCCAGGCATCGACGTAGAGCGGCTCGCCGAGAGCAGTACCCCAGCCACTCGCATCCGCCCCGAGGCGCAGGATCTCCGCTGCCCCCGTGGCTTGTGCCTGCCTCAGCAGACAGGTCTCGCCGCTGAGCTTGAAAACTTCGATGTGGGTAAGGCCCTTGGTCCATAGGCCATCGAGCAGCGGGGGAGCTAGCGCGAGCTTACCATCGCTCAACAGGAACGGCGCTAACCGGGCCTGCCCTGTTTTTGTTTGGTACGTCAACAAGTACGTTTGGGACGCGTGGCTAAACGTTTCGATGGTAGTCAAGCCGCTTTCCCATTGCAGACGTGCATGCTCAGTTAATGTCAGCGCATCGGCGTCCAAGGCGGCGGTGTCGATCGCAACTTCGCCGCTTAACGCGTCGTAGAAGGCGACATAGACCGCACCAGCATTAGTGAACGCTTCGATCGCTGACCATGGCCCAGAGGCCGACCGCGCAGCGCGCTCAATACGTGGCACAAGCTCCAGAAGGCCCGCGCTCTCGATGACCTCGAATACCCGTAGAACGCCCGGATCCGCCGCGACCAGAGCTTGAGCTGGTGCGTACGATGCAATGAACACGCGCGCCTGCACCACGACCACCTCTAACGCCGCAATGCCAGCCGGCCAGCGGGTCTCGAGCACCGGCCGTCCCAAGCTGCCATCGCTGAGCACGGGGGAGACGCGCGCTAGGCAGGGCGGGGCAGCGCATGCGCCCTTGTATTGCAGCAGATAATCGCGATCGCCCTGAGTAAAGGCCAGATGCTTCGTCCATCCCGCTGATTGATGCTGCGTGAACGTCCAGGAGGGCTTGGGCGTGCTCGGCGCAGGGTTTAGGTGCGCGGACTTCAGAAAGCCCGTGGCCGACTTTTGCTTGAACAAGATCGGTGCCGTGATCACTCGCTCTTCGTTCGTGCTGTCGCGACCGAAGACGCCGGTGCACACGGCGAACGACGTCGCGGCGCAGGCCTCGAAGATGGGCACGCAATCTGCTTCGCAGATGCAGGCGCGACACTCCGCATCAGAGCCAGGCTCACCGCACGCGGCCTTACAGCTCGCAAGTAGACATTGGGCCTCAGCGTCAATGCACGGATCGCACGCTTGCACGTTCGCGGCCTTCTTCGTGCAGGCGATGGCGGGGCAGGCGTCTGCGTCACAGCCTTCCTCCAGGCACATGGTCAATGTGCTAACCAAACCTTTTGCGACGTGAAAGTTGCGCCAGGCGTCGAGGTCGGCGGTCGAGCAGATGCTATCGCCCGCGTCATCGTTTGCCGGCGTGTCAACACTCGGATCTGGCTCCGGGGACACTGGAGACGCGTCGGGCTCGCTAGGCGTTGCGTCTGGGTCGCTGATCATCGCGTCTGGGTCGCTGATCATCGCGTCTGGTAGGCCTGCCTCCGGCGCGCCGTCTGTTGCGTCGTCCCCGTTGCCACCTGCGTCCGCAGCGAGGTTTGGATCGCTGGGCTGCGATCCACCGTCTTCGCTAGGGGCTACGCTCGTCTCCTCGGGCGGTAGGCAGCGGTCGAGATCGTACCGTGGCCTGCCCCCCGTTGGACACGGATTGGGCCCGCTGTTGCAAGCGCTGGTGCCAGCGGCAAGGGCAACGATGGCGATGAAAGCGACGTTAGCGGCGCCGAAAGGCCAAAAAGCCCGAGCGGATGCCGCGAGTACCTGGCGTGCAGACATGGGACCTGTGGTGCTCTGCGCATCACTTGACGCGCGGCGTAGGGGGGAATCTCCCGCAGGCTATGCGTGCGCCGCCGAGCGGTCAAGGCCGCGAACCCAATCCACGCTGTCTAAGATCGCGGATGGTGTGAGGGATCGCCGGGGCAGCGCTCGAACGGGTTTGCCCGATTCGTGTATCGGTCGTGCATCGCTCGTGTATCGATCGTGCATCGGTCGTGCATCGGTCACGTTTCCCAGATGACCTTACGTTTGGCGGAAAGCCAGCTCTCGATTTTGGATTCATAGCGAGCCTCGACCACGCCACGCTTGAGCTTCATCGTCGGCGTCAGCAGGTCGTTCTCGATGCTCCATTCGTCTTTGACGACAACTAAGAAGGCCAGGCGCTCGAACTCCTCGACCTGAGGGTTGACTTCCGAAAGCAGCCGCGTGAGCGCCTCTTCGATCTGAGCTTTGTTCGCCGTTCCATCCTTGAGCTGTTTGCGCAGGCCCTCGGCCAGTAACACGAGTGCGAACGGTGCGGGCAGACCGGACCCCGTGACGCATGACATCTCGGCGTGCGGGTCCGCGTTGAGCAGATTTTCAAGGGGCGCAGGGGCGACGTACTTACCCTTACTCGTCTTGAACAGCTCCTTGACGCGACCTGTGATCTTGAGACGGCCTTCGCCATCGATCTCGCCACGGTCACCCGTCTTGAGGAAGCCGTCTTCGGTGTAAGACTCGCGGGTGAGCTCAGGATCCCTGTAGTAGCTCTTCATGTCGCCTGGGCTCTTCACCAGGATTTCGCCCTCGGGGCTGATCCGCGCCTCTACACCAGGCAACGCGTTTCCGACGTAACCCGAGCGCGAGCGACCGGGCAGCGAGATGTGCGAGTAAGCAAAGTTCTCGCTCATCGCGTAACCCTCGAGCAACTCGAGACCCAGCGATTGATACCACTCGATGAGCTCAGGCGGGATGGGCGCAGAGCCACTGATCGCGGCCCGTGTCTGATCTAGACCCAGGCCAGTCAGAATCTTCTTTTTGACCACTCCCGACACGATCGGGATCTTGAGCAGCAGATTCAGCTTTTTAGGCGGCATCTTCGCAAACACGCCGCTTTGGAACTTGAGCCAGAGCCGGGGCACGGAATGAAAGACTGTCGGGCGCGCGCGCTGCACGTCGCTCACGAACGTTTCGAGCGATTCCGCAAAGAAGATCCTGCAACCGTTTGTTAGCGATGCGACCTCCACGGCGGCCCGTTCAAACACGTGGGCAAGGGGCAGGTAGGAAATGAGCCTGTCCTCTGGACCCAAGTTGAGGGTCACGGCAAGCCCCTGGCCGGCTACGGCAATGCTGTTGAAGGTATGTTCGACGCCCTTGGGACGCCCGGTGCTGCCGGAGGTGTAGACGAGGAGCGCGGTCTCTTCGCCAGCACGCAGCGGACTGCCTGCGATCGGTTGCGTCTTGCTGACGATCTCATCCCACCCAGGAAAGTTCGTCTTCGGGCTCAAGGGAAACGCGATGCAAGGCAGCTCCTTGGGAATGGAGCCTGCTTGGGCAGACCAGGTGTCTAGCTTGCCCACAAAGAGCAGCTTTGATTCACTGTGTTCGAGGATGTAACGGATGGTCTCCCCGTTGAGCGTGGGATAAAGAGCCACCGATACGTAACCCGCCATCCAGATCGCCAGATCCGCGAGGATGAAGTGAGCGGTGTTCTTGGCGAGGATCGCGATCTTGGTGCCGGGCGCAAACCCCTGGGACTGCAAGTGCGTAGCCATGCGCCGCGCCTCGTCGAGCGCCTCACTCCAGGTGATGTCGCGAATCGGGCCGCCGCCCAGCGGTTGTGTCAGGTAGACGCGAGCGCCCTGCTGCTTTTCCCAATGATAGACGCGCTCAAGCGGTAGGTCGCTCGCTTCGATCTGCATGAATTTTCCTCCGGCCGCGGGGTAGCGGGAGGGCATCCTTGCTTATGCGAGCGAGCGTTTCAAGAGCCAGCTTGCCACTTGGCCACCGGAACGTTGCAGTCCTTTGCGCCAGTCATCGAGGTGCAGAGATTCTGCGAGCCCTCGCGCGAGAGCCAAACCTCGGTCGTCTTTGAAGCTTCAAGCGGCACGAACCCGCGCAACTTGCCCACCTGCTCGAAGGCACCTGGTGAGCGCTCCCCCGCGCAGGCGAGGTTCTCATCTAGTGGCATCTCCCAGGTCAAGCCGCGCATGTGCAGCTCGAGCCGCGCGAAGTCGTACTTGTTGTCCATCCACATCACCATCACGTAGTCCTCAGTGGACGCGGTCGGGCCGAGCTTGAGCGTGCGACCCGCGCCCTCGCTGGAGAGAGCCGCCGGGATGTTGCTCTGCGCATCCCAGACGCCATCCGCGTTGTAGGTTTCGCCGGCGAACTCAAACGCACCTTTGACGGAGCGAAACGAACCATCCTTGTTCGGGAAGGCGTTGCCGGAGGTCGCAGTCAGATCGGCGCCGTCTTTGCCGGAGCTCAGCACGGTCACCCAATTGTAGAGATCACTTTCGATCGCGAACTTGTTGACTCCTTCGACGGCGCCGACCGAGAAGTAAGCCGGTCGCGCCAAGGATAGGGACGTGAGCTTGAGCGCGGGCTTTTCGGCATTGGAGTTGTCGGCCCGCTGACAGCAGTTCACTGCGGCGCCCGTGGCACTCACCATGTTGGCGGGACAGACGTCTTCGTTGCTCTTTCCGCTCGGGGGCGGCGGCACACCGGGTGTACCGCTTTCGTTCACGGCGACGGCCTGAAACGCGACCTTGCCTTCCAGCGCCCAGGCGTTGCACGCCGGCAGGCAGCGACCCAGCGGATCGCAAGCGTCTGCAACGCAACCATCTTCGCCACAGTAAGAATCCGGATACCCGAGGCCAGTATTGGGAAGCTTAGGCAAGTTCTTGGGATCGCAGGCCCCACCATCGCCCTCCATCACGATGTCCCCGTTGCTTGCGCCGGCGTCCTCTGCGCCGTTGCTTCCGCTCTTTGCTGGCTCGTCACCACAGCCTGCGACCACGCTTGCAGCGATCAAACCCGCGCAAAGCGCTACGCCTATTCTGTTCTTCATCACTTGCCCCCACACACAACAACCAAAGTCCGCCCGAGCACCCTAACAGCTGGCAGCGCTGCCAATTATTTCACGGCCACGAGATCACCGGCAGCCTTTATGATGTAGGCAACTGGCGTGCAATGGTTTGCGGTAGTCACCTGCAGCGCGCGGTGAGAAGATTTCAGTCGCTCATGCCTTTCGGGTCTCGGATCGGCCCGTCGCTTACGATCGCGGCCATTGTCATTCTCGCTTTCGCGATCTACGCCGCTCCTCGCGCCGTCGCGGACGCCCTGCCCATGGGCAGGGCTGCACTTCCCGGCGGTCAACACGTGGCCTCGGCACAACGCGCCCCATCTCTCGCGGCTCGGGCCGGCGTTGGATACGCGCATACAGAGCGCGTGCCCGGCAGCCCAGCCGTGCATGACCGGGCCCTGGGCGAGCTAGCCGTGTCTTACTCGCCTCTGCCATCGCTGATGATCGCAGCGACAGGGCTTGCACGCTTCGACGCGCATCGTGCAGAGGGGAAGCTTCAGGATGAGGGGGCTGCATTCAGCTCAGCTGTCAGCGCGCGCTACCGGCACGAGCTGACGCGGGATCTCGCCTGGGGTCTCTACCTGACGGTGCTATTTCCGCCGGCAAATGGCGTCACGCGCGGCCTTAAAGCGACGAGCCCGGCCCTGCTCGCGATCGCTAGCTACACCCTCCCCTCCGACCTGACGTTGTCGATGAACGCCGGCGCACGGCTCGATCGCTCGCGCCACGCGGTTGCCAACCCCGACCAACTCAGCGCCAACGACCGCATTGCTGCAGAGCTATCGGCAAGCGACGCGGTGTTGCTCGGTGCAATGGCTAGCGTGCCGCTCGCAGGGTTTGTGCTGACCGGCGAGTGGAGCTGGGATCTGGCCGTTGGTAAAGGTGCGCCCCTAGTCCTTGCATCGCCGATGCGGCTTGAGGCCGGTGTGCAGCACAGGCTTGTGGGCGGGCTGTTCGCGGGGGCGCTTTTGGGAGCGAGCCCCTCGACCCGGCCTCGCGCGGATGAGCTCGCGCGCATCGAGCCGCGTGTATGGGCGATGCTTACAGTCGGCTTCTCCTTCGATCCCGCGCCGCCCCGTGTCGTAGCGGTCGTCGTAGCGCCCGTGGCGAAGGAAACGGCGAAAGCGCCGCCCGCGCAAGTCGCGGCACCAGAGCCCGCCCCCGCCCCGGTGGTCACGCTGCCCCCAGGCCAAATCCGCGGACGTGTGAGAAGCTTGCGTGGCAAGGCCTTGCTGGCGCAGGTCGAGGTGATGCCGCTCGGCCAGACAGTCACTACCGATGCGACAGGTGCTTTCATCATGGATGTCCCGCCCGGCAGCTACAGCGTGGTCGTACGAGCCGAAGGGCACGAGACGCAAGAACGACCTGCCGAAGTCGAACAAGATGGCGTGACCATCCTTGTGATCGATTTGCGACGGAGCAAGCCATGAGCGCCCGGATGGCTCGCCCTTGGCTGCTGTTAGCGACACTCATGCTCATGGTGTCAGGCTTGTCGTGCAGTCAGTGCGGCGACGAGGTGGTGGCGGAGATCGCGCGGGCCAAGGGCGACGTTCAGCGTGATCATCGCGCGTTCACCGGGCAATTCGCGAAGGCCAGCGTCAATGACACGCTTCATCTCGGCGATGCCTTGCGCACTGGCCCAGGCTCTGGTGCGGAGCTGAAGTTGTTTCCTGACGGCGTGGCGCGCATCGAGGAGCGCACGCTCGTACGGTTCATGAGCGAGCGACCTGCCGATGGCGTGGAGCGGCTCACGATCGAAGAAGGTATGATCGAGATCGACGCGATGGCAGTCGACCTCGAGCTCGACACCGGACATGGCATCGCACGCGTCAAGAAGGGCAGCCGCATTCGCTTGCGCGCGAACGATCCCAACGACGTGCAGCTCGACGTGCTGGTCGGACGTGTGCGGATCGAACGCAAAGGACAGCCCGATGAGCGGATTCAAGCGGGCGAAACGCTGACGCTCGCAGCACCGCGTCCTGCTGCGGCCGCTGCGCAACCCGCGCTCGTCAACCCGCCCGACGCCCCCGCCCCTGCGCCCGCAGCGCCTGCCTCCGGAGCCGGGACCGCTGCCGCACCAGAGCCGACTCCACCCGGGCCGATTCCACCCGGGCCGACTGCTGCTCCCGAACCGGCCGCTGCGTCCAATACCTCTAAGCCTGCCGTCGGGGCAGCAACGGACGGCCGGGACGACGCCGATGTCGTCAAGAGCATTGACTTTAGGCTGAGCAGCCTAGAAGACGCGGTCATTCATGCGACGGTGCTACCCGTCGACATCGCGCTGCCCATCGAGCCGTGCGTCGAGGCGGCAAGCGTGAGCATCAAAGCAGGCTCGAAACGCCGTACGCTTCAGACGCAACCCAATGCGAGTGAGGTGTTGCTGCGTCTCAAGGCGGGGCCGCAGAAGATAGAAATCCGCTGCGGTACGCAGACGCGCAACGTCAGTCTGCGTGTGCTCCGCGATGCTGCGACGCAAGAGCTACCTCGCAGTGCGCCCGAGGTCGACGTCGCGGCCGACGGACGCCGCTACACGGTGCGCTACCAGAATGTTCTACCAAGCGTGGCGTTCTCGTGGCCGGGTGCCGAGCCCTCGCCGCGCTACGTGTTGCTGATCAAGCGCGAACAAGGTCGCGAGCAGCGCTTTGAAAGCACCCAGTCGGAACGAACACTCAAGTCCGGGGAGCTTACCGAGGGCGAATACAGCTTCGCTTTTCAGACTGCAGACGGCAAGCGCTCCGCAGACAGCCACTTGCGCATCTCCTTCGACAATACAGCGCGTTCTGCCTACTTGTCCGAGCCTACGGAAAACAGTGTGCGCGGCGACGCGATTCGCGTGGCGGGAGGTGCCCTTTCGAAGTCGAACGTGAGCGTCGCGGGTGTACCGATCCAGCCCGATAACCAGGGGCGTTTCGAGGCGACTCTCCCACATGCTGCGAGCGACAACGCCATCGCCGTACGCGTCAGCCATCCTTCGACTGGTGTGCACTACTACGTTCGTCGCCTGCGTTGAGCAGACTTGTGCCCGACGACCGTGGCTCCGCGCTATAGTCGTTGGACATGGTGGCGCTTACGGCCGGTGAGCTCGTCGGCGGTCGATACTGTCTCGAGGAAGTGATCGGCTCCGGCGGCATGGGTGATGTGTGGCGCGCGCGCGATCGCGTGCTCGACCGCTCCGTCGCCGTCAAACTCGTGTACGTCGGTGACCCGCGCAAGCGCGCGGAGCTTGCCAAAGACTTCTTGCGCGAGGCGAGGATCTCGGCGGCGATCGCCCACCGCAACGTGGTTCAGATCATGGACTTTGGTGCGCACCGTGACGTGCCGTTCATGGTGCTCGAGTTACTCGAGGGCGAAACACTGGCCCACGTGCTGGGCCGCGGGGATCCACTCTCCTTCGAGTGGATTTTGGCGATCGTCACGCAAGCGCTCGAAGGGCTTTCAGCGGCGCACGATGCGGGCGTCATCCACCGCGACTTGAAGCCAGAGAACATTTTCCTCGTGCACGAGCGCGAGGGCGTCTATCCCAAGATCCTCGACTTTGGGATTTCGAAGGTCCTGCAAGAGGGCAGCGCCGACGATTCGATCGTCAGTACGCGCGGTGGTCGCGTGCTCGGCACGCCTGCTTATATGTCACCCGAGCAAGCGCGCGGACTGCGCAACATCGATAAGCGCAGCGACGTGTACGGCATGGGCGTCGTGCTCTACGAGTTGCTCAGCGGCAGCATGCCGTTCTTTTCCGAAAACCCAGGCGACTTGCTGTTGATGATCATCAACGAGACCGCGCCTGAGCTTGTGACCGTCGTGCCCGATGTAGGCCAGCCGCTTTCGGATCTTGTCGCACGCGCGATGAGCCCGTCGGCCTTCGATCGCTACGCCGATGCGCACGAGCTGCGCAAAGCGCTGATCGACGTGGCGGATTCTTTGATCGGCTCCGATGCGGCACGCCGGCTCGGCTCACGCGTGCGGCCGGCATCCTGGCGTAAAATGCACTCGGAGAGCCCGACCGCGAGTCACACGACTCCGCCCGAGCGGGCCGCTCCACGCGTGCGAGAAGATGCGAGCACCGCGGAGCTTGCGGCCATCGTCGGCTCTCCGAAAGCGCGCGCACTCAAGAAACGCATCTGGTTCGGCGCTATCGGCGCAGCAGCGCTGCTCGGCATCGGGCTCACGGCCATGTTTTTGGGTCGATCGAGCGCCGCGCCGACCCCGAGGTTCATTGTGGTGAGCGCCGATGATCGCCCGCAACAAGCGCCGCCTGCGCCCCAGCAAGCGGCTCCTTCTGCGCCCGTGCCCGTGCCCGAAGTTAAGCGGGCTAAGGCGTCGCCCGAACAAAACAGCGGCGTTGGGGTTGCCGCGCAGTCGCTCGCGCAAAGCTTTCGCACTCAGAAGGCTGGCGTCGTCAAGTGCGTCAACGATCATGCGAGCGAGCTTGCCCAGAGCCCCCAGCTTACAGTGCGGCTCGCGCTGAGCGCAGAGGGTAAGGTCGAGGATGCGGTAGTCTCGCCGCCTGAGCTTGCCTCGTCAGCGGTGGGGCGCTGCATCGCAGGCGCCGTGCGCAGCATGCGCTTTGCCGCGCAGGGAGAACCTATCTCGTTTCAAGTGCCGCTCACCACCAAGCGCGGTAGCTGACGTGACCGCAGCGCTCGCAGCGCTCGCAGCGCTCGCAGCGATACGACATGGGCTTCTTTCTCACCTTCTGCGACCACCTGTGCAAGCGGCCGGTGAGCAAAAAGAACCCGTGAGGCTGCGTGCATTTTCTAGTCCAGGAACTCCCAAAGTTCGCCTGAGACACAGTAAGCTCGCGAGGTGGATCGAAGCACTTTTCGCGAAACCCTGCTCCTTATCATGGAGCAAAAGTCCCACTGGGCTTGGCCTGCATTCTCCCAGGGCCGAGTGGCGCGCGAGAGATTGCACATTCACCTCGAGCAGGAGTACGCAGTTTACGTGCGCGACTTTCCGGTGCTCGTGGCGCGCGCCTATGTGCAGTGTCCCGTAGCTTCCGTGCGTCGCGAGCTGATTGCCAACGCGTACGAAGAAGAGACCGGCGGGCTATCGGCAGGTCGTCCTCATCCTGAGCTGTTTCTGCAGTATCCGCAGGGACTCGGGATGGATGTGTCGCGCTTTACGGAAGTCGCGCTACTGCCGGCTGCCAAGCGCTATCGCGACGTGCTCGATCACGCGACGCTGCACCGAGGTTGGGCCGCCGCCACCGCAGTCACCACCCTGTTCATCGAAGGCACGCCCTATGAACGTGGCGAAATCGACGAGCTCGCCCTCAAACGTCCGGTGCCACCGCTCGAGGATCACCCGCTCGTAAAGCACTACGGATTGTCCCTCGATGACCTCGCGTTGACCAAGGCGCACCGTGCCGTCGAAGGCGATCATCGGCGTGCGGCCTGGGCAGTGGTCGACCACATGGAGGCCCCAGCGTATCCGGTCGTGATCGAAGCGATGCGTGCGGCCCTGGCTGCTTGGCTGCTCTACCGCGACGATGTGGCCGCGGCCTGCGGGGTCACGCGCTCCTAACGGTCGACACTTATTGCATGCTACTGCGGGCGAGGTACGCGCAGCGGTCGTCCTACGGCCTGCAACGAGGGCGCAAGGGGCCAAGGGCGCGCCGCCAGATCTGCGTGCAGAAACGGCAGCTGGGTCAGCAACTCAGGAAGCGTACCGCGCGCCTGCGGCTTGCCTCGCAGGCAGCGCGTCAGCAACTCGGCGAGCGGACGCGTGCTCAGATCGCGATGCAAGGCCATGATCTGCTGCGGTGATCCGTCGTGGCTCAAATGCGCCGTCACGATCGCAGCGTCGCTCGGCGCGTCGAACAGCACGTCCCCTGTCAGTAGCTCATAGGCGAGACAGCCGAATGCGTACACGTCTGCGGGTCGTGGGTCTTCGTTGCCCTTGCTGGCTGCGCCCCAGATCTCAGGTGCGGCATAGTTGGCGGTGCCGCAGCCCGGACGCACGCGACGTCCTGACAGACCGAAGTCCACGAGCACGGGCGTAAAGCGATCTCCGCTCCAGAAATCGCGCATGATCACATTGGAAGGTTTGACATCAAGGTGCGCAATGCCCGCCTTGTGCATCGCAAGCAGACCGCTCGCCACGCCTTCCAGCACCTCGAAGGCCTGTGCGATATCGAGCTGCCGCCGCGTCATCAAACGATCAAGGCTTGGCCCCTCGACGTGCTCCATCACGAGGATGGGCTTGGGCTTGACGCCCGCATCGAAGGTGACGAAGCGCGCGAGATTCGGTGCATCGTCGGGCAGCGCGAGCAAGGCTCCAGCCTCTTCGCGAAACATGCGCAGGAAATCCGCTTCGGAGAGCACATGGGCCACTTCGCCGTTGTACTCCGGCACTTTCAGCGCGAAAACTTCAGTGCTCGGGTCATCCCGCTCCTCCGCGCGGCGCGCCACGAACACGGAACCGACGCCACCTTCTCCGAGGGCGTGGAGCACGTAGAAGCCGCCGAGCATGCGGTTGGCGGGCACCCAGTTGGGTAACACACTCTCCGCTTCCGAACCGGAGAGCGACGCCCGACTGAGCTTACTTTGTGGTGCGACAACCTGAGCCCCTTGCAAGGGTAAGGTTTTCAGCGCGGACACGATCCGAACCGCGACGGTAGCAAAAGATGACGGTAGCTCTGCTGTGCCACACGTCTCGAGCGCAGCGATCGGAGCCACGACGTGTTGCGGGTTGCGCGTCGTCACCGCCTGTTCGAAGGCGGCGCGGAGCGCACGTACGCTCATCCCAATCGACGGCAGACCGACCTGAGCATTGGGAGACAGACGCTTGCGGGTGCCGAGCACCAACTGGGCCAAGATCTGCAAAGCATCGCTCAGCTCATCCATGGCAAGGCACCCTGCGTCATCGACGAGCTGCGACTGCGCCCCCATACGGTAGAGCTGTTCGAGGGCGAGCTGGATGCGCTGCAACGAGGAACGCAGCACGGAGACACGGGGCGACTGGGTTGCTGGCAAGGCGCCGACCAACCCCTGCAGCGCGCGAATCCCGTCGCGACGCGTGGAGAGGTTGTCCGAGACG
>JBBSJC010000154.1:0-15210 GCA_038257655.1 Polyangiales bacterium
CCTGCTTCTTATGCACCGCGAGGTAGTCGTCGGCCGCGGACTTCACGGCGGCACGCGCCGCTTTCATCTGCGCATCACCCATCGCACTCGGCACGATGGCAAAGGAAATCGTGCCGAGCGACTCCGTGTTTTGCCAGGTCATCACCGTGCGTCCGCCCATGCCCTCTTTGCCGTGGGCCGTGACCACATTGAAGTAAGGTGATTGCTCGACTTCGCTGCGGTAGGCCTGATTGCCCGTAGTGATGAAGAGCTCGCTTGCGGCCCAGTAGAACTCATCCTCCACCGCTTTGTCATCGTAAGGTCCGCCACCGACGCCACCCGCTTTGGCAAACAGCTTCGGATGGGCCTTGGCTGCCTGATAGGCACGCTCGGCCGCACTCAAACAACGCTGCGCAAAGGCTGGATCGAACTCCCGGAACACGCGCGCCGCTTGGGCAGCCGTCGCCGCGACGTTGAGCGTGGCGGCCGTGCTCGGCGGGTATAGATACCGCTTCATTTTGTCTTCGTGGGGCGGTAAGGGCAGGGCGGTCCACGCCACGTCATGCATCTTATGATGCACGAGCCCCGCTAGCGGACCCTTCGGGATCTGCATCTTGAGCAGGAACTCGAGCTCCCAACGCGCCTCATCGAGCAGATCGGGAACCTTGTTCTTGTTCTCAGGGATGTTGAGCTTGCCGTCGGCAAACTCGTCCTTAGCCTTACCGAGCCGCGCCAGGCGCTCGTATTGATTGACCAGGGTCCACACCGACACACCGCCGTTGACAACGTACTTGCCGTGGTCTCCCGCATCATACCAACCGCCCGAGACATCGAGCATATGGTCGCAATCGCTGCCTGGTACACAACCGACGCTACTATCGCTGAGATGGCCGGCGGGCCGCGTCCACTGCTCGTGACCGGCGTAAGGCAGCTTAATCTCGATGCCACTGCGGTTGTGGTAGAAATAGGCGAGGGCGTCGTACTTGAGCTTACGATAGATGTCTGGGCCTATGGTGAAGGGATAGCTGACCTCTTCGCCGACGCTGAGTGTGTATTGGCCCGATTGATCAACGCTCGAAAAGTCAACGAAGTGGACTTGTTTGCCAGACGCGGCGTCTGGGCCATGCACCTGACTCCTGCCGCTTTGTACCGTCTTGCCGTTTCGATCCAGCAGTTGCCAAGGTACTGGCGTGGTTCCTTCGCTGGTGAATACGGCGACCTTGGCGTGGCCTGGTAGGTAGCCGACCTGATTGACGAGCAGCTTTGGTACTGACTTTTCGCTCTTGGGCTGGGCACGCACAAACTCTAGATCTTCCAATGTTACGTCATCGACGCAGATCGAGAGCGGTGCGCTCTTGGCAAGCTCCCCACCCAAATGGAAGGCAAGCTCCGCGGTGGGGTCGTCGCTCTTTTTCATGGTGAACCCAGCCTCAAAGGCACGCGGCTCACTATCGAGCTGTATCGTCTCGGCCCAGTATTCCTCGTAGGGCGGACCGGCCATGCCGACCTTAGGGCGCGCGTGGGTGGGTGCGCTTGCCCAGGCTTTGAAACGCACGGTATAGTGGTGTCCGCGTTGCAGCACCATTTCGCGATGCCGAACCTGGGCGTCCCAGCGATTTTGGCCGGCGTCGTCGATGCGTACGCAAAGAGCACCCTGATCCACGAGCGCCTCGCCCGTGCCCGGCGCCGTGAACGAGGTTGCCCACGGCACGCTCTTGCTATCGTCAAAGCGACCGTTGGCGAGCAGATTGTGGCTATCGTCGCCAGGTGCGCTGCTCGGCCCGCCGCTCTGCATCGACGAGGATGGGCGCAGACATGCACTCAACATGCAGCCAACCCCGATGAGATATCGAATCTGGACCATGACTCACCTCTCACACCTATGTCGCGTCAAGCGAGCGCGATCTTATAGACTGCTGTAGTCCAGGAAGTTGCCGCTCATCATTAGGATCGAGAGCAGGCCCCAGGACGCATTGTAGTAACTATAGCCATCGTTCTTTTGCTTAGCGCCCAGCACCAACAGCTCGGTGTAAGCGTCGCTAGAGAGGCCGCTTAGGTCACCGCCGATCATCGCTCCGACGCCCGCTGGGCCGATGAAGGCCATCGAGGTATTGGAGCCCTTCACGTTGCCATTCAGCTCGTAGCCATCTTTGATGGAACCGGCGCCAATCCCCTTGAAAAAGGCGCCTACCTTCTTGAGGTACGCCAGCGCGCGGGGATCGCCCGAGCTGCAATAGTCAAGGGCAATGCGAAAGGGAGTACGGCAGGCATCGTACTGATAGGTGTAGTCCATGCCAGCGCTATCGCCGTTGGAGTTGCACCAGGCCGGCACGAGGCCCGTGCTGTCATGGGCGGACTTGGCAAGGATCGCATAGCTGGAGTCGATGACGCGCTTCCAGGCGGCTTCCTGGCCGGTGATCTTCCCAAAGACACGGTAGTAGGAGGGCGCAAAATAGGAGGGGTTGGTCACGCTGGCTCCGCCCCATCTGTCACCCGGCTTGAGCACGTCACCCGCGTTATGGTCCACTTCAAGGCGCCAAATGCGGTTGATCATCTCCTTGGCGAGCGTAAGGTAAGCGCCACTAAGGCTTCCCTTTCCGCCCCACTGATAGTGCGCCATGATAAGCGCCCAGGCGATGTCTTCGTCGGCGTCCGTGGCACCGCCGCGCGCGTTGTAGTCGATGGCGGCGCCGGTGTGGTCGATCTCTGCGCCGGCTGCATTCATGCGCCAGTGCATGAAGCCGTTGTTATTAAGGTGTAGCTGCGAGTACTTCCACAGACCGTCAAACGTGGTTTGGTCGTTCATGTAGACCGCGCCGAGCATGCCGTAGGCGATGCCCTCAGACACGGTGTCGTCGCCGTCTTCCCAA
Source organism: Polyangiales bacterium (assembly GCA_038257655.1). Taxonomy (GTDB): domain Bacteria; phylum Myxococcota_A; class Polyangia; order Polyangiales; family DASUME01; genus DASUME01. The sequence continues at coordinate 2,850 of JBBSJC010000154.1, forward strand.
CGCCGTACGCGTAGCGCACCACCGGCGCCGCCGGGGATTACGGCCTCATTCTTCCATTTGTCCCAGGTGCTCTGTACCTGCGAAGCGGTTACCTTGGGATGAGTGCAGTGTTCGGTGCTGCGCCCTTGCGGAAAGGGGAAGGATCCGCCCATCTGGCCACCGGGAGGCGCGCCTGCGTCCGGCTTGGGTATGTTCGCTCCTGCGTCGCGTTGCCCCTGGCTGCTGCCGCCAGTAGACGAACCGTCGCCGCTGCTCGTGCCACCTATCGGATCCGGTGTGGAGCCCGTGGACATGCCGCCGTTGCTGTCACCGCTACCGCCGGTCATGACCGAGGAGTCGTAGCCGTCGACGCTGTCATCCGGAGGCGGGCTTGCGCAGCTGAACGCTAGCAAGATCAGACAAGCTCCGATAACCGACTTCTCAAGGGTATGTTCAGACATCCTATCACCACCACATCGAGCCAGAGATCGACACGACATCTTCGTCGGGATCGAGCGCTGAGTTGGGCCAGCTTGGCGTGACGCGCTTGGCGTTCATGTAGCGCGAGTACTGAAGCACCACTTGTTCATGGGTCACGAACGCGGTGCGCACGATAAGTCGGGGAGAGATCACGGAGAACGACTGGGTGTCGTCCTTCATATCCGGCTGCACGAGGTCATATCGTGCGGACGCACCTAGCCAAGACAACATGGTGTATGTGACGTCTCCGCCGAACTTCAGCTTAGCGCTCGGCATCTTCAACGGCTTACCGGTCGTGGCATCCTTTTCGTCATTGCCAATCATGCTGGCCGAGCCGAAGAAGCCGAGGACGACATCGGGCCCTTGTCCATAAAACACTTCTGGGTAGCGCAACAGGCTGGCGATGCTGTACGTGTACTGCAACAGCACGCTGTCGATCGTACCGGTGCCAGTCTTCGAGCCTGGAAAGAAGTTGTCGACCATGCTCCAGCCCGAGTAAGAGTGCAGAAACTCTAGGGACTGATTCAGGCGCATCACCTCGCGTGACTCCACGTGCGACACGCCGATGTAACCATCACCAAAGACGCCGCCTATCAGCTTCAGGTCGAGGCCGTAGATGCTGACGCGGCCGTCTTTGCTGCCAGGGTCCTGGGCGTCGTCGGTCCAGGTGGTCATGTAGTGGGCAGCTAAGGTTGCCATGCCTTTGTACGTGACGCCGACGTGCGCATGGTGCAGTAGGGTCGTCCCCTGCTGAACCGGACCGGGGTAAGGTAAATAGGGTGGCAGTGGCTGGGGTGAGGTATTGAGATCCGGAAAGCCGAGTTTTGCGCCGATGCCGTGCTCGATGCTCAGGCGCAGATCATCGGCCACATCGAAGTACGCCGTCATCGTCTCACCGGCCACGTGCGTGCGACCGATGAGGTATGTGTCGTAGCGGCCAGCATCGTAGCGTCCGGCTGCGCCGTAGCTGTTCATGAATGCGCCTACGTTCCAGGTCAGACCGCCATGGGTGCCAAAAGCGCGCGGAAAATCCAAGGTGACAAAGGCTTGGCTAATACCGAGCTGCGCTTGCAGGTCGCGGTAGCCCGCTTCCGTGAAGTTGTAGGCGCCCATGATCACGTGACCTGATGCGCGGTCGTTACCGTAGGCGATGTGAATCTCGGACCAGGGACCTGATAGGTTGTTGGTAAAGCGCCAATCGGTATAGGTGCCATCCGGGATCTGCGGCGGAGAGTGCACTTTCATGCCGTGGTCGACATCGTCGGGAAACTTGTCGGAGCTGCCCTTGCCAAAGCCGATGCGCATGGGGGCGCGCAGATAACCATGTAGCGACAACTCCCATTCGCTCGAGCTTGACTGACCGGTGCCCACCTGCGTGGAGCGTCCGATTACCAAGTTGGCGGTCTGCAACGTGCCCGGCGCGAGGCCGAGCGCTTTGGTGTCGCTAGCGCCTTCCTTGGTATCTTTTGCCTCTTCCTTAGCCGCGGTGCTCGGCTCGGCGGGCGCTGCCGTCTGCGCGGTGGCAGCGCTCGCCCATAGGCTCCCGCACAGCGCCATGAGCGTCTTGAGTCGATTCATGGTTACAGCGCTCCCTTTGGGCGCGCTCAGCTCGAGCGCGTCCATGCCAGCGATCTAGGAGGGGGAAAGATTAGGTCAGCGAATGAGCGTCAGCTGATCGAAGCAGACATCGAAGCTCACGCCTGGGCCGAACTGAAGTTGAATCCCGTACACAGCATCGGCAGCGGGCGCGGCAGCCTTCTTACCCCAGCCGCCCTGGCGTAGGTCGCTAAACAGTACGGTGACTGGCGTCCAGCTATCGGACAGCGCCACGTTCTTTACGAACGGATCACACTTCTCGTCGGCGGCTGCAGCCCCCGCGTTCGTGCACTTACCACCTTCCTCTGCGGTGTTGACGTCGGGCATCATGAACTTCACCGTGGCAGGCGTCGTACCCTTGCGCGCGATCCAGAATGAAACGCCCTTGTAGGCGCTCAAATCGACGGTGGACTTCTTCATCGTCGTCGGGTCGACGAGGCCCAAGTCGGTGCCAAAGCCCGCTCCCCAGGTCATGAAGCCGCTGCCACTCGTGCAGAATGAGAACAAGCTACTGCCATCCTCGCAGCGATTCAGCGCCTTGACCTCGAAGGGCTGTGCGACGGCGTCGTTCATCTTGTCATTGAAGATGTAGAAGCCGCCCCCCCGGCCCTCGACCTGATTGACTCCGACCGTACCGTCTTCGAAGCCGCTGATCAGATCCTCAGGTTGAGCAGGTGCCGCGTCGTTGCAAGCCACGGCGCTATAGGCGCCTCCGCCACTGTTACCGCCTCCCGCGCTGCCGCCGGTCGTATTGCTTCCGGGACCGCTGCCGCCGCCGCCGTTTGCACCACCGAAGTTAGCCCCGCCGCCGCTGCCAGCGCTTCCGCCCGTATTGTCACCGCTGCTTGCGCCGGTGCTGCCACCATCGGGCCCATCCGCGTCACCGCCGCCATTGGCCGCGGGGTCCATGTCGGCTTCTTCTTTGTCGCCACTTGCCGCGCAGCCTGGGCCGTAGGCCAACGCAAACGCCAATAGTAAGAATCCGGATCGTCGATTCTGCATGGAACGAACCTTTCGCTGCTCGCTGCCGACAGGGCGCGAGGATCGCTGTGAAGATGAAGCCTGACTGCGCCCGTTTAGTTGCAGAGTGCGTTTTGGCTACGTTGGGTTAACGCGACACGCCCTCGAAATGGGAAGCTTCATTGGCAAGTTCAGTTGCTTCTTGCTCGAGTTTTTTTAGGTGGTTGAAGATCGAACGCCGGGACATGCCGAGCTCGGAGGCGATCTCCTGCTGATTCATTCCTTCTACGAAGTGCATCACGCCGACTGCCGCCGTGCGCGGCGTGAGCCTGTCGAGCAGCGTCCGCGCGTAGTCCCGTTCATCGTGCAGTGGGTCGAGGACTTCAGCGCGGACGGCGCGGGCGTAAGCCTGCGGCTCGACCCTGCGCCAAACCTGCTGGTGCCGCAGCATATCTAGGCAGATATTCGTGGAAATTCGGTAAAGGTAAGGCACGGCAAAAGTGTCCTCTGCGACGTCTTCTCGCTTGCCACGCAACAGTCTTTCAAAGGCCTCGTGAACTGCGTCCCGGGCTTGCGCTGAGTTGTTCAACAGACCGGTGCAGTGTCCGATGAGCGCCCGTGCGTGCTGTCGATAGAGCTGCTCGATGGCGCTCGTTTGCATCGTCCCCCCCGGGTTTCGACCTGCCTTGTAGCCGTTGCTCTGACACGGAGGTGACGGGACCATATTCCGGGTCATGGAAAAAGTCGCCGTGTTGCATTTTCATTTCGAACCCGTGAGCTGACAGGGTTTGTTGGGAACTTCGACGGTGACCCTTCCCAGTTCCTCCGCCTGCGCCGTTGTTAGGACGAGCAGCAGGCGCGGTGCTGCCGCTTGTTTTTGCAGCAAACGAAAGAAGTGAGTCGGTGGCAGGTCGAGCGGCTGCTAACGGCTGTGAAGGGGCGGGAGCATGTTGATGGTCACCGACGAAGCGGCAGTCGATACCTCGGGCGTGCGCACCCAGAACAGCGGCCTGGTGCTGCGTATGATCTGGAAGGAGCGTCAGATGACGCGCGTGGAGATCGCGCGTCGCACCGGTCTTAGCCACTCCACTGTCTCGGCGATCATGTTCGACCTGGAACGCTTGGGTCTCGTTCGCACGCTGGGCGCGGCCGCATCGCGCGGCGGACGTCCCGCTTCGCTTATCGGGTTCCGCGATGAATCGTTTGCCACCATTGGCGTAGAGATCGGCGCCCGACACGTATCGGTCGCTCTGACCGATTTGCGCGGTAAGGTGCGTGCGTTTGGCGAGCGGCGTCTACCTGTCAGAACGGACCCTCAGGGGACGCTCTCCTGCATTCGTCAATTGATCCGCGATGCGATTCGCACCGACCGCTACCCGATTCGGCGCGTGATCGGCATTGGTGTCGCGGTTCCGAGCCCGGTTGATCCGGCGATACCCGGTCAGCTTTCAGATTTGATCTTCCCTGCTTGGCGCGATGTCGACGTGCGTAAGGTGCTGCGCGAAGCCTACGGGCTGCCGGTCCTGGTCGACAACGATGCCAACCTCGGCGCCCTCGCGGAACGGTGGTGGGGGGCGGGCGCCGAGGGCGGAGACCTTACTTACATCAAGGTCGGTGCAGGCGTCGGCGCAGGTCACATTATCCGCGGCGAGCTCCATCGCGGCGTGTCCGGTACTGCGGGTGAGATCGGACATGTGCCGGTCGATCCCAACGGTCCGATGTGCGTCTGTGGTAATCGCGGCTGCCTGACCACGTTTATTGGATCGGAGGAGCTGTCCGAACGAGCGCGTGAGCTGTTCGAGCTCGAAGAGCGCCCCTCGCTCGCCGAAATCGTGCGGCGCGCCAGAGCGGGTGACAAGCGCGCCGTCGAGCTGGTGGAAGACGTGGGTGCTCGTTTGGGCATCGTCGTCGGCACCTTGCTCAATGTGCTCAATCTTGATCTGGTGGTGATCGGGGGAGAGATCAGCACGGTTGGCGACATGCTGCTCGATGCCCTGCGCCGGGCCGTTCGCGTGCGCGCACTGCCGAGCGCCATGGCCCATGCGCGCATCGTCACGAGCAACCTCGGCCCGCGCTCGATCGCGGTCGGCGCGGCCACGCTCGTGCTCGAATCGGCGCTCAAGAATCAACAGTTGTTTCCCCATAGTTTGCAGGAGGCATGACGGTGACGAGGCTTTTCCCTGACGAGTTCTTACTGGGCGCGGCGACTTCTGCATACCAGATCGAGGGCGCCGTAGATGCTGACGGAAGAGGGGAGTCGATCTGGGATCGATTCTCCGCCCAGGCTGGCAATGTGATCGACGGATTGGATGGTAAGCTTGCCTGCGATCATTACCGCCGCTGGCCCGAAGACATCAAGCTGATGAGTTGGCTCGGGTTGCATGCCTATCGCTTCTCTGTGGCGTGGCCGCGGATTTTGCCCGAGGGCAGGGGAAGGGTGAACGAGCGCGGGCTCGATTTCTACGAGCGTCTGGTCGATGGGCTCTTGGCCGCGAACATCGTGCCCTTCGTGACGCTCTATCACTGGGATCTGCCGCAGGCGCTGCAAAACGCCGGTGGCTGGCCAGCGCGTGACACTGCGAGTGCCTTTGCAGACTACGCCGACGTGGTCTCGCGCAGGTTGGGGGACCGCGTCGATCATTGGATTACTCATAACGAGCCGTGGTGCACGGCGATGCACGGGCACGTCAACGGGGAGCACGCCCCCGGACAACGCGACTGGTTGCAAGGCCTATACGCCGCCCATCACACCTTACTTTCGCACGGTTGGGCAGTGAACGTGATCCGCGCCAATGCGCCGGCGGCAGACGTAGGCATCACCCTCAATCTAACCCACTGCGAGCCCGCATCGGACAGCGCAGAGGATCGCAATGCCTGCCGCGCCATGGACGGCACGTATAACCGCTGGTTCCTCGATCCGCTCTACGGTTTTGGCTATCCGAGTGACGTCGTCGCGGATCATGTCGTTCGCGGCGCGCTAAAGGACGGCGAGCTTCCTTTTTTGAAGCCAGGCGATCTAAGTGTGATCAGCACGAGGACCGATTTCATCGGCATTAATTACTACACCCGAGACACCGTGTATGCAGGCGAGGGGGGAGCCCCAAAATCAGTGCCGCCGCCGGGTAAGGTCACGGATATTGGCTGGGAAGTGTACGCGCCCGGCATGTCGGATTTGTTGATCCGCGTGCGCGACGAGTACGGACCCGCACGCATCTACGTCACGGAAAACGGCGCAGCCTACCACACCGCGCCCGGCCCCGATGGCCGAGTACGCGACATTGATCGCCAACGCTACTTGGAGGCGCACCTGGCTGCGACGCTCGACGCGCGTGCTGCGGGCGTGCCGGTGGCCGGCTACTTCGTGTGGTCGCTGCTCGATAACTACGAGTGGGCCAAGGGGTATACCCAGCGCTTTGGCATCGTGTGGGTAGACTTCGAAACTCAGGAGCGCGTGCTCAAAGACAGCGCCCACTGGTACCGGGAGGCTATCGCAACCGGCGCTTTGCCCAGCGTACCCGCTTAGGGCCCGTGCACGGGCCCTTAATCCACTCTACTCAGCGACGCCCGAGCCATGAGGCTTTCCCTGAGGGTCTTCGGCCAATCTTATTTCTGCACGATGTCGTCGAGCGTCAGCGAGCGGAGCACGCCGTCGTCTGCGCGTGGATCGAAGCGCGCGGCGGGCAGGTCGGTGCGGAACACTCCGACCACGCTGGGTGAGTCTGTGGGCTGCGGCAACAGATGCGCTTCGCTTTCGAAGGTGCGCCAAAGCTGGGGCGTGAGCCGCACGCGCTCGCCGTCGGCCATACATCCGCTGCCCGCGAAGTGCGCGCGCAGCTTTTTGTCGACGAATGCGTTGAGCACATCGAACACGGTGTCCACCTCCTTGACAGTGGCGTAGCCCGCGAAGTGATCGAAGGTCACTCCACGGGCCGACAGCTCGCTCTTGAAAAGGTCGCGTCCGTCGCGATAACCGTTGGCGTAAACGTCATGGGCCACGGCTTCGAGCAGCAGTGTGCGCGCGGCACTGAGACTGCCCGACTCGCGTACTATCTTTGCGCTTGCCAGGGTGGTGCCGAGCTTGTTCGCGAACGTGCCCCACGCGCCGTAGGCGAGATAGTCGCAATAGTTCGGCGCAGCGTAAGCATTGAGCGAGCCGTTGAACATGCGACCATCGACGATGACGAGGTTCTTGCGAGCCTCCGCGCCGAGCGACCGGATGGCGGCGAACGTCTTCTGATCGTGTTGTCGCTGCGTCGCAGCGTTGGGCAGCGTGCCATCGTCGCCCGTGACGTTGGTGAGCACGAACAACTCCAGATCCGCAGGCCCGTCGACCTCGGTCAAGCCGAGCTCTGAAAGCTTGGGCACGACCACTTCGCGTGAGGTCTTGTTGCCATCGTAGTGGTGACGCGCGCCTTCGCTTGCGTAGCGCACACGAATGGTACGTGGCGGAAGGCTGGCTGCGAGCGCCACCGGCACCGCCTCGTCTGCGCCCCAGGTGACGGGACCCTTACGGTCTGACAGCTCAAGCGCCTCGAGCTGGGCGTGTAAGCGCTGTTCGAGGCGCGCGCGCACGCTACTCGCGTAGCTTGAGATCGAATCGCCCATGGTGTAGCGAACGCTATGCACCTTCAGACCGAGCGCCTGGGCAAGCCGTAGCGTCACGTTAGCCATCCACAGCTCGGTGTCGTGGCGCTGAACGAACCAGTCCTGATTGACCGTGGCCTTGCCGATGCCGACAAAGTTGCCCACCACCACCAGCGACGTTCGCGAGCGTAGATACGGAAGGTAAGCATCCGGATCCTGGGCGACGCGATCGGGTATGACGAAGGCCACGGCGTGCTGCACCGAGAGCGGCAAGAGCGAATAGAGCCTTCGCACCATGCTGTCGGTCTGACGGCGCGGGCCCATGATGAAGGGGGGCATCACACGTTCAGACCGCCCATCCTGTTCGCCGGCCTTCGGGTAGATACCGCGACCTTCGGCATCCTGTGGCGTGGGTTTGTGGTAGCGCACGCCCGCGCGAATTTCGGCGAGCACGGCGGCGAGAGCTTCTCTGTCTTCGATCCGGTCCGGCGGGTTGCCGGCGTCATCGTTGGCCTCGGGATGGCCCGGCCTCATGCCCTCGTGGCCCCCATCTTCGACGTCGGGCCCGGCCTCAGGCGACGCGGTTGTGGGCCCGGCGTCGCGCGCAGCTTTGTCGTCTACGGGCTCAGCGAGTGGCTCTTCCTCGTGTCCGCCGGTCGTGCAGGCGAGGAACGAAGCTGAGAGCGCAAGAATGACAAGAATGACAAGGATGACAGAGAGGGGGCGGTGTCGGGTCATAGCCTTGCTCTCGGTGGCACTCAGGGGCTGAGACGGCTCAACCCAAATCGCTCTTTCGTGGCGAAACCCACATCCCATAGAGCGAAACGACCCGCGCGCGTGGCGCGTGCCTCCGACATGCACACGTTCGCTGCGCCCGGAGTTGGCGAAAGCGGCATAAATCGGCCCACGGTGTTCGGGCAGCGACCACTCGACGTCCCGTGCGACGCCCAACTGTACTCAGTTCAGGTTCGGGGAGACTTCGTTGGTCACCAGTGTGCCCGTCGGGCTGGGCTCTGGCGCATCCGGCCCCTCAAGGCCGCGGCGCTCCCAGCGGAACAGAGCTGGGTCGCTCGGGTCGACGTCGAGTGTGCGCTAGGTAGATGACGTCTGGACGGCAGCGGGTTGAAGAATGGCGTCCCGTACCTTAGCTGTGTCGGCGGTATAAGCTTTGATCGTACCGGCGGCATATTCTTCGTCCAAAAAGCGCGCGGCTGGCTCGAACACCTCTTCGTAGGCGTGGGTTCCAAAGGCGAAGTCACCGTGCCCGTAGTCCTGTTTGGCCCCCGAGCTGCGACCTAACAACAGATAGGACTTCGGGCAGCTAGGTACATCTCGTCCCCACGCGTCGTAGGCGGCACGCACCGCGTGATCAGGGGCGAGCCAATCGACACTGCCCGCGAAGAAGCAAGCGGGCACGTCGATGTCATGCAGGCCATCGAGCACGGGGGCACCATCCAGCGTCAGCCGTCCGCCATCCGCTGCCCAACGCACAAAGTCCGCCCCGAGCCTGCCCGGGATGTCTTCGAACATGTTGTACATGCTCTGGCGCGCGATCTCGGCAGACACATTGATCGGATTATAGAAGACGCGCTTCAACGATCCCGGTAGCGCCCGATGGGCAAATGCCAGCGAACGCGAGGCGATACGCAGGGGGAGGGTGGGCGTCAGAAATGGCGGAAGGTAGCGTACCCAGGCGAGCGGCCCAAGCGATCGCACCATGCCCGGTGATGCAAAGACCAAAGCACGACGTATCAGGCTGGCGGATAGGGTGCGTCCGAGCGCCGCGTACAGCACCATGCCACCCATCGAGTACGCCACGACGTCCAGTTGCTTGGCCTGAGTGCGCGCAAGAACGATCTCGACGGCCTGCGGTAGATCGTGATCGCGCATGCTCGAGAACGCTTGATTGGCGTGTCCGAAAAGCGAGGGCCGTCCGAGACCACTGCGCATGGTCAGAAGCCACACGTCGCGTCCGCGCTCACTGAGAAAACGAGCGAACGAGTGCTTGGGCACGGGATCGTTGTTGCGGTGATTGACCGCGATGCCATGGATCATCAGCACCGGGTGCTTGGAGCTCGGCATCACCTGTGCGCTGCGGATTCGGCGCAGCTCGATAACGCCACCGTCGGGCAGCGTGATCTGCTCTTCGTCGTGATAGGTCATCGGCACGTCGAGCCGCCCATGCCAGAAGACCAGATGCAAACGCCACAGCTCCGCGACGACGAGCGCTGCAAGTAAGACCAAACCAATTAATGACAGCCACGACATGTTCGCGTCTCCTTACGACTCAGCGAAATAAGAATAGGAAGCCCGCACTAAGTACGTCGGCGTGGGCGCGATAGCGTCCCCCGTTGATCGTCTCGGCTGGGGCATTGCCCGAAAGGGGATTGATGCGGGTGAGCTTTGCTTCCGAGGGGCTCACGTTTTCGCCATGCAGAAACAGGTGTGCGTAGGCTACGTCGAGCCGCAGCCGCTCGGTTAGCTCGGCAGCCAGGCCCAGTGACAACATGACTTTGTTGAAGTCGAGGGAGCTCAGCGACAGATAGGCAGGCGGCACGGCGCTGCGCTCGTAGGCCACCCCTGAGCGTAGAAACCAGGCGTGGCTACCGAACGTGCCGCTCAGCTCGCTCCCCAGGCGATAGGAGCTCGCGTCACGATAGCCGCGGTCGATATGAATCGTGGGTAAGGCGATCGACGTGGGGCCACCGGGGATGTCCTCGATCTGCACGCCCTTGGGTTTGACCACGATTTGATCGTGCACCGACCAAAACTCGCGCACGTAGGCAAGCTCGAACGCGAGCCTTGCGATCGGTCGAACCTCAATGCCGGTACGCAGCACGGGGGGCAGACGCATGCTTACGCGGGCCTGCTTACCACGCACACTGACTGGATCGAAGATCGCGCTCGTAGGCAGCCTCACGTCGAAGGTCGAGTCGCTGTCAAGCCACGTGGGCAGGTCACCCGAAGCGCCTAAGGTGACTTGAGGTACGGGGGTATACTGAATACCCAGCGTGCCGCTCGGGGCGACGAACGGCCCCACACTGATGCGGCCGTAGGCGTCGTAGTCGGGGTCCTCAGGGGCCGCGAGCAGACGATCCGGCAGACTGAGCGTGAACGCGAGCGACGAGCGAAACGTGCCCACTAGCGCGTGGACGCCCGCGCCGAGGGACCACTTTTTGTTCGGACGGTAGGCAAGCCAGGCGCCTGCCTGCACCAGTCGCGAGTCGGTCAGACCACTGAGCGTGTAGCGCGCAGGGGACGGCTCTCCGCCCACTTCCGAGGGAAAGGAAACCAGCGCGAAACTCGGGGTAAACAGGCCGCCCGCGAAGGTGAGCGTATCGTCGTCGGTGGTGTAGCCAGCCACGAAGGTAGGCAGCGGCAGAAGCTCGCTTTGCCCGTGTAAGCTGGGCGAGAACACGCGCTGGGTAGTGCCTGCGCTGTCCTCGATCGCGAGCTCGCGTCGGTAGCGAACATCGATCACGAGCTGGGTAAGATCCCCCAGCAGCCCCGTGCCATGAAGGCCTGCGGGGTTGTACCCGACTGCGTCCAGTCCATTGGCTCCGGCTACATAAGCTCCCGCGCGGCCGATGCCGTGCACGCCGCGTTCGGTGAAGTACAGACCTGAGGCTTGAGCAATGCTCGCGTAAAACAAGATGCAGAGCGCTACGGCTACTACCAGCCGCGTCATGGGTTTGTCTCGGTGGCCTGACGAACGATCGCGTACACCTGCTCGAGACCGCTCGCTTCGTCGAGCATGAGCGTCGACATTTCGTGGCCCAAGCTTGCAAAGTCCGCGGGGCTATACACCCCGCGCTCGCGCGGATTGACGCGATTGACGCGGTACATCGTATCGAGCATCACCTCGAGGGGGGCACGTTCCCTAGGGCGTGCCGGCGTGACCGCCCGGGCCAACGCGAAAGCGAACACGTGGTGCGGATCGATGCTCGTGCAGCCCGTCTTGTCCGGTGCATCAAAGAAGCGCGCCAGCAGCTCTAGAAGCGAGGGAGCGAGCGCACGATCAAACGGGAGCTTGTCGTCGCCTGCTAGCGCGTGCGCAGCCAAGTTAAGCATGGGGTGCAGACTCTCTTCGTCCTCGAGCACCTGCATCAAGTCGATGACGGCGGCCGTGATCGAGCTGGGCGTCAGCTCGTCTGTATCGCGTTCAAACAGATAGGAAAGTAACTTGCCTAGCTCGCGGCGTGACGCTTCGTCGGCGGCGAGCGCGTCCAGCGTATCGAAGATGTGGCGAGTGCTCGCCCCGCCCAGCCAGTCGGAGACGTCGCGCGTGAGCTCCTGCTCTGCCCATGCGCAGCGCTCACCGTCTGTGCGATTCGGACAGTGAGCTGTGACTTGCTCGCGCGTGAGCTTGAGCAGCATGGGCATCGCCACATCGATCGCTGCCAGTGCAAAGCGCGGTTTGTCACCGCCGCCGTCGACCTTCAGTAGCGCATCGACGAGCGCTGAGCGCGCGGCCAACCATTGGCTTTTTGCTGCGGGCACGTGCTCAAAACGCTGATCGAGTCGCGAAAAGCCGTCCAGCCACAGAAGTAGCGGCGTGGTCTGCGCGTGGTAGGTGCCGTCATTGCGTAGCGCCCGCTTTTCACCACGGCGATCGGTTAGGCCGTAGTTGCGACGTGGCTCGAAGAAACCTCGCGCCGCATCGGCCAGCACCGAAATGCCATCTCGCTCGCTGACGTCAGTGCAGATGCCCGCGCTGTCATAGCGTTCACAGTGAGAAATCTGCATGCCCCCCAGGGTGGTC
>JBBSJC010000155.1:0-15182 GCA_038257655.1 Polyangiales bacterium
CGGCTAGCTGCGTCACTCGGGCGGCCTGCTTCTCGAGCTTGACCATGTCGAGTGCGTTCTGCTGAACAACGATGTTCTTCTGCAAGACCTCGAGTTGATTATCGAGCGCCATGAGCTCGTAGTAAGAGCTGGCAATCTCAGCCACCAGTTGGGTCACCACGAAGTTCTTGCCTTCGATGGACGCGAGGTAGCGGTATTTCGCCGCCTTCGCCCCATTTCGGAGCTTCTGCCAGATGTCTACCTCCCACGAAGCCGCGAAGCCCACCCGATAGTTCTGAAGATTTTGTGGCACCCCATGGCCTTCGTCGCTTCTGCCTTGGCTGGTATAGGTTCCCACCCTGTCGACGCCCGCCCCAGCTTGGGCGTTGACCTTCGGCGTGTACTCGCCCTGCCTGGCCATGATCTCACTCTTGGCGATGATCATTTCTTGCAGGCGGATGTTCAGCTCTTGGTTGTTCTTGAGCGCAATGTCGATGAGGGCTCTTAGTTGCGGGTCGGAGAAGAATTCGTTCCATCGCTTCTGCGCAGGGCTTTGGTCCGAAGCGCCCGCTGCAGTTTGCGAGCTGCCGTAGCTCGCGGGCACCGCGGTATTCACTTCTCGTGACTGGTTCTTCTGCAGGGAAGGAATGCAGCTTGGGCTCAAAGCCAAGACACACGCCATGGTGACTAAGTACGATACAAGGCCATCTCTAGGCATGGTGAGTTACCTCTTCGGTCACCGAACGATCTTCTTCCTCTCGGATCAGGGACCTACCTTCCGCGATCGTTCCGCAGATGTAATAGAGCCCGGGCACGATGATCACGCCAAAGATCGTTCCAAAGAGCATACCCCCGAGGGCGGACCCGCCAATGGTGCGGTTTCCGAGTGCTCCAGGGCCGGTAGCCGTCACGAGCGGAAGCAGTCCCGCGATGAAGGCGAACGAGGTCATCAAGATGGGCCGGAAGCGTACCTTGGCGCCCTCGATGGCCGCATCTAGCACGGAGGCGCCCTCATGATGCTTCTGCACGGCGAACTCGACGATAAGCACGGCGTTCTTACCCAAGAGGCCCACCAGCATGACGAGCCCGACCTGAGCATAGATGTCGTTAGCCAGGCCCATGAGCTTGAGCACCAGAAACGATCCAAAGATCCCGGCAGGCAGCGACAGCACCACTGCGAAGGGCAGAATGAAACTCTCGTACTGGGCAGCGAGGACCAGGTAAACGAAAGCCAAGACGATTAGGAAGATGTACAGCGCCTCGTTTCCACGTGCGGCCTCATCGAACGAAAGGCCTTCCCATGCAATATCGTAACCGCGCGGGAGCGTCTGCGCGGCCACCTCCTGAACGGCCTTGATGGCATCACCGGTCGTGTAGCCCTTGGCGGGTCCACCGCGGATGGCCGACGAGTTGTACAGGTTGTAACGGGTAATCTCGTTTGGCCCCTGCCGTTCTTTCATCGTCATGAACGCCGAGTAAGGAACCATTTCGTCGCGATCGTTCTCAACGTACAACTTCAGGAGGTCCGACGGCAACCGCCTGAACTCCGGCGCGGACTGCGTGAACACCTTGAAGAAGCGGCCGAAGCGCACGAAGCCTTGCTCGTAGGTGCTTCCGATCAGGATGTCGAGGTTATCCATTGCCTTACCAATGGATACGCCTTTTTGCATGGCCGCAGCGTTGTCGATCACCAACTCGTACTGAGGATAGTTCGCAGCGAAGAAGGTGAAGAGACCGGTCAACTCCTTACGTTTGTGCAGCGCGTCCATGAACTCCGTGTTGATGCGGTCAAACTCGTGATAGTCGGTGTTGTTGGTCTTATCCAACATACGAAGTGAAAACCCGCCGGCCGCTCCGTAGCCGGGGATCGCCGGCGGTTCGAAGAACTCGACGATGGCTCCGATGTCTTTTGACTTCTCCTCGAGCTCTTCGATAATCTGAGCCACGGAGTGCGTGCGCTCAGACCAGCTCTTGAGCTGGATCAGGCACGTTCCCGCATTCGAGCCCCGTCCTTCGGTGAGAACCTCATACCCTGCTAGGGACGAGACCGATTCGATGCCTTCGACTTGCGCGGCAATGCCCTGCAACGTTCGGGCGACATCATTGGTGCGTTCAAGGGTAGAGCCTGGGGGCGTCTGTATGATCGCGTAGATCATACCCTGATCCTCGTTGGGCACGAAACCCGACGGAAGGTCTCTGTTCACGGCGAAAATGCCGAAGCCAAACAGGGCCAGCAGACCGAAAGTGACGACCCGTCGATTGACGATCAATCTGAGCAAGCCGACATACCGATCTGTGGTCTTCTCGAACACGCGATTGAAGCCGCCGAGAAGGATGGAGATGGGAGTGCGCCTCCTCGGCTTACCATGGGTGTTCTTGAGAATCATCGCGCACAACACGGGTGTCAGCGTCAGAGCGACCATGCCGGAAAGGATGATGGACGTAGCCATGGTGATGGCGAACTGTCGGAAGAAGATACCCACAGGACCGGTCATAAACGCCACGGGTACGAAGACGGAGGTCATCAAGAGCGTGATCGCGATGACCGCGCCGCTGATCTCACCCAGCACCTTCTTGACTGCGTCATAGGGAGAGAGGTGCTCCTCGGCCATCTTGGCATGAACCGCCTCGACGACGACGATCGCATCATCGACGACAATGCCGATGGCGAGCACCAGTGCGAACAGCGTGATCAGATTGATCGTAAGGCCAAACATCTGCATGAACACGAACGCACCGACCAGCGACACCGGAACGGCAAGAGTTGGGATCAATGTGGAGCGCCAATCGCCGAGAAAGACGAACACCACCAGGGCCACCAGGATGAACGCTTCGCCCAGGGTGTGCAGAACCTTCTCGATGGATGCGTCGAGGAAGGTGGAAACGTCATAGCTAATATCGTATTCCATCCCGGGAGTGAACGTATTGGCCTTCAGCTCTCTCAGCTTCTCTTTGACGCTCGCGATGACCTCGCTTGCATTGCTCCCGTAGATTTGTTTAAGCACGATCGCCGCAGACGGTTTGCCGTTCAAGCTCGAGTAGATGTCGAAGTACTCGCTTCCGAGCTCGACCTCGGCCAGGTCCTTCAAGCGAAGCATCTCGCCGTCAGGATTGGCCCGAATGATGATGTCTTTATACTGTTCGGGTTTATTGAATCGCCCTTCGTACGACAGAACGTATTCCAGCGCCTGCGCGTGCTTGCCTGAGCTTTGGCCTAGTCGGCCCGGGCGCCCGATCACGCTCTGCTCGCCCAACGCCTTCATCACGTCGTCAGTCGAAACGTTATAGGCACGCATCCTGTCTGGGTTGAGCCAGATGCGCATGGCGTAGTTTCGGCTACCGAGGATGCTGGCTTGCGCGATGCCGTTGATGCGCTGCAGCTCGGGGATAATGTTCACGTCGGCGAAGTTGTAGAGGAACTTCTCATCCACCTTCTCGTCGTGGCTGGTCAGGTTCACATACATCAGCATGCTGGGCTGTACGCGTGCGACGATGACGCCCTCGAGTTGGACGAGTGGAGGCAGTTTGTTCAGGGCCTGATCGACTCTGGTCTTGACGTTAACCACCGCTTGGTTGGGGTCGGTGTCTAGGTCAAAGATGACCTGAATCGTCGCTTCCCCTGCGCTGGTCGCGTCAGAGATCATGTACCGCATCCCCTGGACGCCATTGATGGAGCGCTCCAGAAGAACGAGCGTGGAATCGACCAACACTTCGGCGCTCGCGCCTGGAAATACGATCGACACGATCACTCGAGGCGGCGCTATCTCGGGAAACTGCGACACAGGGCGCGTGCGAATGGCGAGGGTTCCGAGGAACAGAAACACGATCGAGATGACGATCGCAAGTACGGGTCTATGGATGAACTTACTAAACATGAGCTGCTCCGACGATCACAAAGACGTCACGGGACGCCATGCTCGCGTGCTTGCATGGAGTGATGGAGTGGGTCATTGCACCGACAGCTCCAAGCTGGCCAGGGCTTCCGCTGGCGGCTGATATCGGACGGCGATTTCGTTGCCATCCCTTACTTTTCGCAGACCGTCGATCAGGATCTTGTCTTGCTCAGTCAGACCGCTTCCCACCACGTACAGATTCGGCATTTCATGAACTATCGAGATCTCCCGTGATCTGACGATGTTGTGTTGGTCGACCACGTACACGTATTTCTTATCTAGGACCTCGAACGTGGCTCGCTGCGGAATGATCAGGGCGTCCTTGAGTGGCACCGTCATCAGGACCTTCCCTGTCTCGCCGTGCCGCAAGAGAGCGCTCGGGTTCGCAAAGGCTGCGCGAAAGGCGATGTTTCCGGTCTCGTTGTTGAAGTCAGCCTCGATCGTTTCGATCTTACCGGTCTGCTCGAACAGCTCACCGTTTGCCATGATCAGCTTCACCGGTGTCGGGCCGGCCTGAACGCGATGCCGGTAGTCCAAGTATTCCGACTCAGTCACGTTGAAGTACACCCACACCGTGCTGTTATCAGACAGCGTGGTAAGCAGCTCTCCTTCATCCAAGAGGCTGCCGATTCTCGCTTGGAACCGCCCCATAACCCCCGAGAACGGAGCCTTGATGACGGTTAAGTCCCGGTGGACTTTCGCCAGTGCCATCTCGGCCCCCGCCTTGTTCATCTTGGCTCTCGCCAGCGCAAGCTCGTTGGGGGAGACGACGTCGCTATCAGCGAGGAGCTTCGTATTCTGAAACTCGATCTGAGTAAACTCCGCCTCCGCTTGCGCCTTCTGCAGCTCCGCTTCGTACAACATGGGCATGATTTGGAACATCTTCTGGCCGCGCTTAACGAGCTGACCTTCGTCGACGGAGATTCCCTGCAGGTACCCCCTCTCTTGCGTCCGCACCTCGATGTGTTGGATGGCGCGGATCTGTGAGACGTACTCTCTAGTGATTTCCGTGTCTTTTCGCAGTGGACTGGTTATCAGGAACTTACCTTTCTTTTCGTGTGCCTGCTCTTCGTGGTGACACCCCATCGCTGAGAGGATGGCTATACAGCTGATGATTAGCGGAATCCTGTTCATGACTTCAAAGCCCTTCATCGAATCATTCCCGTTCTCACGCGCGAAATTCCGCGCGGACTTCAGTTCGTCGAGCTCCTGATATGGCAGCCTTGCGACGTGCGGCGCCCATGTACCGACATCCGCACTCAATGCGATGCAGCGAGCCACGCATGGTTTGCGCTCAATCGAACGCGCAGGAGTCGCTAGACCAATGGATCTCCACGCGCGGTTCCCGCGGTCAGCGCGCGAAAACGACTTGGCAGCGATCCACGTGGCCCGCGTGCGGTTCGCAACGCGTGGCCCGTCGGCTCAGCAGCTCGTGTAAGGAGGCCCGCGAGGTAGGGCCCAGGAGATTAGGAAGCGCGCCGGGTACGCCACGGGGGCGGCACGCAGAGTCTGTCTAGAACACGGTAAGGCCGCGACAACGCGAGTCGCGAAAATTCCCAGGATATGCGCATCGAGCTCCCCCTCTTGCTCGGCTTCTATAGCCGCCAGAGCAGCGAGCTCGCAAACGGCAAATGCACCGCTGTTCTGCCGATATTGAGCAGGCTCGAACATCGACACAAAGAGCGCAGGGCTTTCCCCAGGGAATGCCGCGAAGTCGGCACCGGCTGCCAACTCACTGGTACTGGACCCCGCGCCGCTGCGGATGCCAGCGCACGCGTGGATGCTAGCGCACGCGATGAACACCAGGAGCGACAGCACGCCGCGAAGCGCCATGCGAGGGCCACATACCGCACGAACCGTAACACTCAGGCGCGCAGAGAACGTCGAGCCGATATCCGGGCCTTCTTCGGCGACCCGCGCTCGCACTGCCTGGGTGGTCATGGCGTGTCCGTACTGTGGTTTCCATTGGCCGAAGACGCAAGGACATAGCGACGCTCAAGCATGCAGTGATGCTGCCTTACGGTTGACTGGCGCCCGCTGGACCTACAGACGAAACCACGTGCACGGAAGGAGTACCGCAGCGGGCAGGTACGACCGTAAGCCGGAGCCACCCTTGCATAGGCGAACATCACCGTGCGCCGCCACCTGCGACCCTGGGTTGATGACAGTAATTTGCGTGGCCCCGGAGGAGCGAAGGGCAGGTAGAGTGAATAGAGTCACGGGACACGAGAAGGGTAGACAAGCAGACATGCCATTCCGAGAAGCACTAGATTGGGGAGAATTTACCGGTTGAGGAAGTTCTCCCCATCTAAGCGAACCGAGTACAGAAGGCCCAAAAGGGCGTTCGCGCGCTGCTCGAGCTCAGAATCTGACATGAATCCCATTAGCGATGGAGTGTCGTTTTTGGAAGCTCCTTCTAAGCGGCTCGCGAATAGTCAAACCGGCGCTGCCTGGCACTCCTAATGCAACACGCGCACCATGGGATCCACATCTGAAGCCAAGCAGTCGATCAAACTGACAGCTGCCGAATTGCGGTTCATGCTGCCCGTGCCCCGTCTTCCGCCCGGGGTAGGGTCAGAGTTGGAATGAGCCTTGCCTCGGGAAAGGAATCGAGCTTGCGTGCCAACGATGCCGATTTCGTCGGTGGCAAGGGCCCACCTGCGAGCGAGCTACTACCGCTGGATACCAGCCCACCGGCCACGGACCGACCGTCCGCCGCTGCACCCGACTGGTCCCGCGAGGCTTGTGGAGCCTGGGAATGGCACCCCTCGCGGCAGCTAGTTCGCACACTGCGCGACTATCAGCGTCATCGCGCAACGGGCGGATTGCTAGGGTTGCTTCTCAGCAAGATCGCGGTGCTACGCCATCGCTTTTGGTCAGCCGTAACCGGCGCGGATATTCCGCTCGAAGCGTGCATCATGGGCGGCCTGCTGCTGCCGCATCCAAATGGGGTCGTCGTCCATCCTGAGGCGATGATCGGTCCCAACTGTTTGCTGTTTCAACAGGTTACTATCGGAACAGGGCCCCGCGCAGGCGTGCCCACCCTGGGCGGGCACGTAGATGTGGGCCCCGGTGCCAAGATTTTGGGTGGTGTTGTCATAGGTGATCACGTAATCATCGGCGCGAACGCGGTTGTGCTCAACGACGTCCCTGCGGGAGCGGTCGCCGTCGGCATCCCGGCGGTTGTGACTGGCCAGCGTCGATATCCGCCGCTGAGCTAGTCCGTCCTGGCGGACTCCTTGGCCTCCTTACGGGCCGGCACCTAAGGTAATGTTGCAAGTTCTACTTTCGATCGGCGCTACGGTGCTCGTCAGCTGGTGTGTGCTCGTGCTCGTTCTGCTCTGGGCGCGTCCAAGCGGCTCGTCTCTGAAGCAGGCGCTGCGCTTGTTACCGGACGCGCTGCTGTTGATGAAGCGCCTCGCCACCGATCGATCACTTCCGACTCAGGTGCGATTCCGAATCTGGTTCCTACTCGCCTACTTCGCCATGCCCTTGGACTTGGTGCCCGACTTCATTCCGGTGCTCGGCTGGGCTGACGATGTCATCATCGCCTGTCTTGTCCTGCGATCGGTTGTGCGGCGCGCAGGTCCCGACGCAGTAAGGCGCCATTGGCCAGGCTCAGCTGAGGGTTTGGAGGCACTGTGGCGCGCCGCAAGCTTGCCCGGGCTTCCAGGCGCGGTCGATCGCGACGATCAAGCTAACGTCGCTGTAACCAAGCTGTAAAACCAGGGCGTTAGCCTCGACCTAATATCACTGGGAAGCCTGCAATGGCGAAGCCGGCACATAACTTATGCCCTTGATAGATTTTACCATATTGAGGGGAACGACCGCGGCGCTCGGCTCGTCAATGAGCCCGTTGCGGTCTAATCGTTGCGAGGAGGAACTTGGCACCCCGACTAAACCTGAGCATGTCGTACGAGCCTGGACTTGGCGCACCATGATCTTCACTTGCGCTGGCGGCGTCAGCACCTCACCCCAGCAACAGGTCAAGCGTGTCGTTTCGTCCTTCTTCACGCTCCAAAATAATCCGCGCTAGTACGATCCACACGGGCTTGGGCATCGCTGAGGTGCCAGTAAACCACTGATTGAAGGTGTTGATATCTACAGCCAAGGCTTTGTGCAGCACGGCCGATGTGTGCTCGATTTGGCAGCGCATAAACCGACAGGCTTCGGGACCCGCCGCTTGTCGCCTGATGACCTGCAAGGCGACTGCGTGCTCGTGCGCGCGCCATGCGTCAAGGCTGGCGACGTTGACGCTGAGGTTGCTTCGCTCCACTTCAATCAAGGCCGTGTATTCAACCCCATCCAGAATGCGCGTCAGTTCTTCACGCATAGTGCGGCTTCCCTTGAGGGTAAGAAGGTGACGTTAGTGCGACCGCAGATTGCGGTTTCGCACGGCTGCGAAACATCGAGAGGCGCCGCTTTCGTTGCATCGAACGCCGGCGTTAGGCAGTTCGCGTGCCAAGCGACTTAGTATGAGAGGAGTCCTGCTAGCGATGTACGGGAAACCACACCGTACTGTGGAACTCGTGGATCCCCCGCTGGGTCTGCAGGGGGACTCGCGAGCAAGGCCGTGAGGAGAATTTCCCCAGTGGGGAAATTCTTCGCATCATTGAGTCTTCTCGTAGCAGTAAGCTTTGAGCTTTGAATACAACGTCTTGCGGTCTACTTTCAGAATCTCCGCCGCCCGCGAGCGATTTCCGCCCGCCGCCTCCATCACACGTAGAATGTAGCGCCGCTCCACTTCTTCGAGCGAGACGAGCTCGGAGGGGTCGTGCCCGGCAACGAGCACATCGCCACTAGTGAACGCTTGGATCTTAGGCGGCAGGTCAGCGACCGTCAGTTCGTCATACTCCGCCATGGCGACGCCGCGTTCGATTACGTTGACGAGCTCGCGAACGTTGCCGGGCCAGGCGTAGCCGAGTAGCTTGCGGGCGGCCTCGGGCGCGATGCCTGTCACCGCTTTCCCGCTCCGAGCCGCCACGCGCGAGAGGTAGGCGTTGGCAAGTACGAGCACGTCGGAGCCGCGCGCCCGTAGCGGTGGCAAATCGACCTGAAGCACGTTCACACGATAGTAGAGGTCCTCGCGGAACAAGCCGTCTGCCACGCGGGATTCTAGGTCCCGGTGCGTCGCGCTGACGATGCGCGCATCGAAGGGCACTTCCTTGTCGCTGCCCACGGGCCGCACCACCCGCTCCTGTAACGCGCGCAGTAGCTTGGCTTGTACGGCCAGGGACAGCTCCGCGATTTCGTCGAGAAACAACGTGCCACCGCTGGCCTCGACGAACAGTCCGGCGCGCGCCACACGCGCATCGGTGAATGCCCCTCGCATATGTCCAAACAGCTCACTTTCGAGGAGATTTTCGGGGACTGCTGCGCAGTTGATGGCGACGAATGTGCCGTGTGCACGAGCGCTCGTGTCGTGAAGCACACGCGCGACGAGCTCCTTGCCCGTGCCGGTCTCCCCAGTGATCAGTGCGGGCGCCTCGGAGGCGGCGACCCGCTGGATCAGCGCGAAGACACCCTGCATGGCAGGACTTTCTCCGAGCAGCGAGGCGTACGAGGAGCTGGGCGAGGTGGCTTCGCGCAACCTTTTGACTTCGGCTCGCAAAAAGCCGAGCTCGGCGGCATGTCTGATTCGGGTAGCGAGCTCCTCGATTTCGAATGGTTTGGGTACAAAGTCGTGGGCACCAGCGCGCAGGGCCGCGATCGCGACTTCCAGATCACCGAATGCCGTGATCAGGATGATCGGTACATCCGGACGTCGCGCGCAAAGGCGCTCGCACAGCTCAAGCCCAGTCATGCCACCCAAGCGCACGTCCGATACGATGACGTTGAAGTCATCGATTTGGACAGCCGCGAGCGCGAGCGGTGCGCTTTCGACGTGCACCGGCAGCATCTGGCGCCGGCTCAGCTCCTTGCAAAGCAGAGAGCCCATGGCCGGGTCGTCCTCGACGAGAAGCACGCGTGTAGGTGTCGCTGGCTCGCTCACTTGGCTCTCCCTACACTACGGCCGATATAACCTACGCTGCCATCGCGGCCGCGCCAAGGAAGGTACCGAAACGGATGCGCATTGCCATACGGCTGTGGCTCGCCCTGCTGGTCACGATTCTCTTGGTGCTTGGAACGGGAGTGCTGGTGCGCGTGCGAGAAGAGCAGCGGCTCTTGCTCGACGTCACCCTGCGCGACCGACAGTTTTTTGCGCGCGTGCTCGCAAGCTCCCTATCCCGTGAGCACGGCACCGAGGACCCCTTGCGCGCGGCGCAGGACATCCTGGCGCGCGATGAGATCAGCGGCGCGCATATCGAAGCGCGTCTCGTTTCGTTGTCGGGTGATCCATCGCTTCCTCTTCCACGGCTGTCGCGAAGCGTCCTTGCCCCCGTGGCGCGCGGCCAAGTCGTCGCAGGCACGTCGGGGGATCAGCTGCTGACCTACGTCCCGCTCGGAAGTCCCGATGCCGCGATCGAACTGATTGAGCCCCACGCCGTAGGGACGTTGCTCGCGCGCATCGGCTGGCGCGCGCTGTGGATTCAAGCTTCCGCGCTTGCGGCACTCGCGGGCGTCGTCACCTTCGTGCTTATTCATTGGCTCGTGGGCAGACCCTTGACGGCCTTGACCGCACTGGCACGGGCAATTGGCGCGGGTAACCTGAGCGCGCGCGCAGCTCGATCCCGCAGAACCGACGAGGTTGCGATTCTCGGGCGCGAGATGAACGGCATGGCCCAAGAGTTGGAAAGGGCACGCAGCGCTTTGGATGAGCTCGACGCCGAGCGTGTGGCTGCGCTTGAGCAGCTGCGCCATGCCGATCGCCTGCGCACCGTTGGCCAGCTCGCGTCTGCGCTTGCCCACGAGCTTGGCACGCCGCTCAATGTGGTGTCGGGACACGCGCGCATCATCGAGCAGCAACCTCAGATCGATGAAGAAGCACGCACAAGCGCGCGAACCATCTTGGAGCAGGCGCAGCGCATGACACGAATCTTGAAAGACTTGCTGAGCTTCGTGCGCAGGACCCCGAGACATCGCGAGCAGCAGGACTTAAGCCAACTCGCACGTCATGCAGCGCGCACGCTCGAGCCCCTTGCACGGCGTCAAGGCGTGCAGATCGTCGTGGCGGACGCTGGCGCCTTGGCAGCTGTAATGGCGGACGGACAGCACTTGCTTCAAGTCATCACCAACCTACTCACCAACGCCATGCAAGCTATGCACGACGGAGGCCAAGTCTCCGTCGTAGTCGATGAAACACAAGCAGAGCCACCCGTTGGCGTCCACGCATCGCCCGGACGCTATGTTCGTATGGCCGTGATCGATAGCGGCGTGGGCATCGCAGCAGCGGATATCCCGCACCTTTTCGAGCCCTTCTTTACACGCAAAAGCGCCGAGGAAGGCACAGGCCTCGGGCTTGCCGTGGTCCAAGGGATCGTCAAGGAACATGGTGGATGGGTGTCAGTCAGCAGTGACGTAGGTCAAGGCAGTAGGTTTGACGTGTACTTTCCGGCCTGCCTTTCCGCGTGACATCTTTAGCAGGCCAGCCGGCGACAGCGCATGCTTGCGATGCTGAGCCCCTTACTATCTCACCGAAGCCCCGTGACACACGTGACGGTGCGCAAAGTACCTTCTGCGCGCTGCCTGCTGTCGCGTAAGTCGGAGGGTGCGACGTGGGTTGGTCGATCAACGGGCTCCGGACGAATTGTGAGCCGCCCAGACCGCGCTGGGGGACTACTCCCACGACTGCGATACACCCGCCAGTGGCATGCCCGCTGGCGGTCCAAGGAGAAGAGCGATGTTGTTGCGTTACCGAGCTGCGGCCACTGGGCTCGCGTTGAGCCTTTGTGGCTGTCCTGGTGGCCTGAGCGCAAGCGAGCTTATCGCTTTCGAAAATGGCGCCCGCGCCGACGCGATGGATGCGGGTGACGACGATGCGGGTGACGACGATGGCGCTTCCCCCGCTTGCTCCGCCATCCCAACCCTACTGAAGACCTCCTGCGGCCAAGCCGGCTGTCACGGCATGACGGCCCCCGCGGGCGGGCTCGATCTGGTGTCGTCGGGGCTCGCAGCGCGCCTGAATGGTAAGGTATCCAATGCCAGTTGCTCGGGCGGCAAGCTCATCGACGTGGCTGCCCCCGAGCGGAGCTTGATTTACACTCAGCTCGCCCCAGCACCGAACTGCGGGCTTGCGATGCCGCTCGGTCAGCCTGCGCTGAGCGACGAGCAAAAAGCCTGCGTGCTCGCCTGGATCGAGCTCGGCGCACCGGGTGAGGGGACTGGCGACGGCGAAGCGGATGCTGGCAGTGATGGTAAGGATGCTGGACCTATCGCGATGCCCGGCGATGACGCGGGCCCGGGCACCCCGGCGCCTGATCTGCCGGTCGGCACGGAGCTAAACCGCACTGGCTGGCTGGCGAGCGCGTCGCGCACCGGCACGCAGGCGAACGTGGGCTCAGCCCAAGCGGCGCTCGACGGCGACTTGAGC
This sequence comes from Polyangiales bacterium, assembly GCA_038257655.1. Classification (GTDB taxonomy): domain Bacteria; phylum Myxococcota_A; class Polyangia; order Polyangiales; family DASUME01; genus DASUME01. The sequence goes on from JBBSJC010000155.1 coordinate 12,343, forward strand.
ACGCGTTGGGGGACGGGCGTACCCCAGGACGGAACCAGCGATTGGTTTCAGGTCGATATGACGGCCACGCAAAAGCTCAGCACGATCGAGCTGCGCATGGGGATGTATGACCAGGATCACCCGCGCAAATACCAGGTCTACGCGAGCAACGACCCAGCCAGCTGGGGTACCGCCGTGGCCACCGGTACCACGCCTGACCAGAAGCAGCAGATCGTGAGTATTACGTTCCCAGTGCAGACAGCTCGCTACATTCGCATCGAGAACACAGGTGTTGATGCTGACAACTGGTGGAGTATTTACGAGCTCGTTGTAAAGCGCTGAGGGCGCGGCCCCGTTTCAGGCGAGAGCACACGCGGGAGCTTGTCTCCTACATGGTACTTGGGGAATGATGGTTAGACGTGCGAGCGTTTACCTTCCTCTCCTCGCACCAAAGGATCTTTGTGCTCAGATTGTTGCCTGGCCGTTCTCTGCTCCCGCTTCTCCCCCTGCTGGCCGTGCTCGCGTGCGGGGATGATGCCACTTCGACGGGCGACGGTGCCACTGGCGGGGCCAATGGCGACAGCAACGGCAACGCCACAGCCGGCAGCGCAGGCAGCAATGGGGAGACAGCTGACTGTGTACCTACCGTTGAGAGCTACGACGCCGTGCGCCCGCTTTTCGTCACCTGGTGCAGTAACTGCCACGGCAGCGAGCCCAGCTTTGGTGCGCCGTTTTCGCTGCTCGAATACACGTCGGTGCTCGGCCGTTACGTCGACGACGCCATCGTTGACCGCATCGCGCAGGTGCTCGCCAACCGTGCCATGCCGCCAGCGGAGCAGCCGCAGCCGGACGCGGAAGCGCGCAACGCACTGATCGCGTTTGCCACCTGCGACAACGGCAGCGCCTCCGATGGCGGTGCCCATGGCGGCGCGCACAGTGGCTCAGAGGGCGGTGTTGATGGCTCGGACGGCGGTGCGCACGGCGGCGACGACAAGGGCCTGCAGGCGACGCGAGAGCCACTGGTCGCGGGCGACACACCGCCGGCGGGCGCCACCGAGCTGAGTGTGACAGGCAATGAGTTCGCACTGCCGAGCACAGCGAAGGACCTTTACCAGTCCTTCACCTTTACGAAGGTCGTCAGCGAGGACAAGTTCATCCAGCGTTTTGAGCCGGTGCTCGACGACAAGCGCGTAGTACACCACCTGACGCTGCGCTTTTCAGGCAATCGAAATGGCTATCTCTACACCTGGGCACCGGGCGGCCCCGCGATTGAGTTCCCGGATGGCGGCATCAGGCTCACCGCGGCGGACACGCTCCAACTCGAGATCCACTACAACAACGGCGTGGGCGCCACCGACGTGAGGGACTCGAGCGGCGTCAAGCTGTGGCTCGCAAGCCCTGGCGGCACCGAGTACGGCCTTGCCAACCTGGCGACCTGGCAAATCTCAGTGCCAGCCGGACAGACGACCTCAGCGCGCGCCACTTGCAACGTGCAGAACGCGGTCAAGGTTTTCGCCGCCGCGCCGCATATGCATGAGACGGGCGATAGCTTCGAGCACATCATCGATCGGGCAAGCGGAGCGGATGAAGACTTGGTGTCGCTCACCGGCTGGAGCTTCACTGCCCAGCGCTACTACAAGATCGATGTCGATTTGGTGCCGGGCGACGTGCTGCGTATGAAATGCACCTTCGTGAACAACACCAAAAGCTTGGTGAAAGCAGGCACGGGCACCAAGGACGAGATGTGCTTTGATTTCATGTACGTGACGCCGCCCAACGCACTCGCTAACTGCAACGACAGCATGAGCTTGTAGTGGGGGCGCACGGGAGGTTCTCTCGTGAAAATCCTACATCTGCTGCGCCATGCAAAATCCAGCCGAAGCGCCTCGGACTTGGTCGACTTCGAACGCCCACTCTCGGGCCGGGGCAAGCGCGATGCGGCCGTCTTGGCTCGGTGCATCCCTACGATGGCGCTGCGGCCCCAACTCATCCTGTGCTCTCCGGCGCTGCGCGCGCACAGCACCTATGGCGCGATCGCCGACGCCCTACCCGCACACCCAGCCCCGCGCCTAGAGCCCGAGCTGTACATGGCGACTGCGAGCACGCTGCTCGCTCGCCTTCGTAGCGTCCCGGAGTCTGTCACAGAGGTTTTGCTGATCGGACACAACCCGGGTCTGGAAGACCTCGCACTCTTACTCATCGAGCACGCGCCGGCAGCGCTACGCCACAAGCTTGCGGAAAAGCTACCCACCTGCGCGTTGCTTACCCTAGAGCTCGAGCTCGAGGTCTGGCAACAGTTTGCGCCGGAGTGCGCAACGTTGCGGCGCTTTTGGCCGATCACGCACAGCCCTATCCCTGCCTTCGATGCCGACCCGCGCAGCGCCGTGCACGCAGCCAAGCTTAAGCTCGCTAGGGATGTCAGTTGGACCGGGCTTGCGCAGGCAGCCCTTACCAACACGCGAAATCACGCATATGCCAATCTCGCGCGCGCTGCGGCAGGTGAGGTTGACTCGATCCATCAACTGCGCGTGGCCTTGCGCAGACTGCGCGTGGTCCTACGTACCTTCGACGACGTGTTCGGTGCCCAGGCTGCACGGGCGCTAGGCACACTTGCACGCGACCTCTTTCGCAGCCTGGGTGAAGTGCGTGAGCTCGATGTCACGGATCAAACCTTACTGTCGCCTTTGATCGAGGCCCATGCTCACGAGCCGGGCCTGAGCGAGCTACGCGAGCGCTTGCTCACCGCACGAAAGCAACGACTCGGACGGGTGAAGCGCATGCTTGGTGGCGCCCCACTGAACGAGCTGTCCCACGGCCTCGATACGCTCAGCGTTCACGCGGATGAAGACAAGCCCAAGAAG
>JBBSJC010000156.1:0-15139 GCA_038257655.1 Polyangiales bacterium
GAGCTATCGCGACCTGCCGCTCTTGATCAATCAGTGGGCCAACGTAGTGCGCTGGGAGCTGCGCACGCGTCTGTTCTTGCGCACGGCCGAGTTTCTCTGGCAAGAGGGCCACACTGCTCACGCCACGTCGGAAGAAGCCGTCGAAGAGACCATGCAAATGCTGCGTGTGTACGCCGACTTCGCCGAGAACTGGATGGCAATGCCGGTGATTCAGGGCGAAAAGACCGCTGGCGAGCGTTTCCCTGGAGCGGTCCAGACGTTCTGCATCGAGGCCATGATGCAAGACCGTAAGGCTCTGCAGGCCGGAACCAGCCACTTCCTCGGTCAGAACTTCGCCAAGTCGAGCGATATCAAGTTCCTTGACGATAAGAGCACGCTGCAGTTTGCGTGGACGACGAGCTGGGGTGTCTCCACGCGGCTCGTCGGTGCGATGATCATGACTCACTCAGATGACGACGGTCTGATCTGTCCGCCCAAGCTTGCGCCCACGCACGTCGTGATCTTGCCCGTCACGCACAAAGCTGAGGATCGGGAGAAGGTCCTTGCTTACTGCAAGCAGGTCGAGCGCGAGCTGCGCGCTCAGAGTTATGCCGGCCGCCCGGTGCGCGTCGAGATCGATGACCGCGACTTACGCGGCGGCGACAAGGTATGGCAGTGGATCAAAAAAGGCGTGCCGCTGCGCCTCGAAATAGGTCCGCGCGACATGCAGAGCGACTCGGTTTTCCTCGCGCGTCGTGACAAGGGGCCCAAAGAAAAGGGCGGCGTGCCCCGTGCAGAGCTCGTCTCGAATGTGGGTAACATTCTGCAAGAGATGCAGGACGGTTTGTTCAAACGCGCCCAGGACTTCCGCGCGGCGCATACGCGTACCATCGACAGTAAAGAAGACTTCTACGCCTTCTTCACGGCCGCCCAGCAGGATGAGAACCAGCCACCGGAAATTCACGGCGGCTTCGCGATGACCCACTTCTCTGGCGACGTCGAGCTCGAGGCGAAGATCAAAGAAGACCTCGCCGTCACCGTGCGCTGCATCCCGCTAGAACCTGGCGAACCAGGCACCTGCCCGTTCACAGGCAAGCCGAGCGCCAAGCGCGTGGTCTGGGCCAAGAGCTACTAAGTCAAGCACCTTGACCGGTTGCGATCAGGTGCGCTTGACGTATTCGTAGTCGAGGGGCTGGCCCTTCACGCCCTTGGACGGGGGCGCGATCCAGCTTGCGTACTTGCCGGGCTCGTACACGGGCTTCATCAGCGAGTGCACGTGGGCATAGTCGTCGGCACACGGCAGCCAATCGTTTTTGCGCGCGCGGAACTCCGCATCGCTTATCAGGTTGCCCTGGGGATCGAAGGTGTGCGCCGAGTATAGGCCCACTGTGCGGCGAAAACGCCGGCTTGGCAGGCTTACGCGGAAGTCGGTGCCCGTTTCTGCAAGGGAAGCGTTCCAGCGCTCCATGACGCGCTCGCAGTCCTTCACGTACTCATCGCGCAGCACTTCGTTGAGCGCGTTGCGCAAGGGTACGGTCTGGTTCACCACGCGGCCCTGTTCTATCACAGGCAGAGAGTAAGACTCGTTGAGCGCCTGATGATCGTCGTAGCGGCTCTCGCGATGGCGTCCTTTGATGCTCGCAGCAAACGAGTCCGCGGCGTTGGAGCTGATCTCCGAGCCGAAGAGGTCGAGGGAGCTCGAATACCAGAAGTTGATGTACTTCTGGATTGTCTCCAGATCGATGCCGCCATGCTTGCGCGCGTCACCATTTGGATCGCGCATCGTGAGCTCGGCGCCGCGCCGCAGCACGCGCTCCACGCCCTGCTCGCCGCAGAAAAGGTGGAAGGCCTCCTCAGTGAGCATGAACTTGGTGGCGCGAGCCAGAGGCGCAAAGCCGCTCTCAGAGAGCGCGCTCAGCTGAAACTTACCGTCACGATCGGTAAAGGTCGTGAACATGAAAAACGACAGCCAGTCATCCGTGCGCTCATTGAAGGTGGATAGAATGCGCGGCGTGTCGGCATCGCCCGAGCGGCGCCGCAGGAGCGCGTCGGCTTCCTCGCGTCCGTCGCGGCCGAAGTATTGCTGAAGCAGGTGCACCATTGCCCACAGGTGCCGTCCCTCTTCGACGTTGACCTGGAACAGGTTGCGCATGTCGTAAAGCGAAGGTGCCGTGCGGCCGAGCTGCCGCTGCTGTTCGACACTCGCCGGTTCGGTGTCAGCTTGCGTCACGATGATGCGACGCAAGACACCGCGCATCTCACCGGGAACCTCGTCCCAGGTCGGCTGACCCTTGTGATCGCCAAAGCCAATGGTTTCGCTCGCAGCGGGAGCCAGAAATATGCCCCAGCGATAGTCAGGCATCTTGACGTAATCGTAGTGTGCCCAGCCGTTGGCTTCGACGCTGATGGCCGTTCGCAGCCAAACCTGATCCGCTTGGAAGCCCTCAGGGCCCATGTCGCGCCACCAGTTGAGAAAATCCGGCTGCCAGCGCATCAGGGCGCGCATCAGCTTCTTGTCACTGCCGAGATCCACGTTATTCGGGATCTGATCCATCAGAGTCATGACCACGTCTCCAGTTCAGCAGCGTGTCCAATCGAAAACTGCACGTTCGGGTTTGCCGTACATGGTGAGTGCACCGCGTGTACCCGTCGCATTGGGTCGATAGAAGACCCAGTTTTGCCAGGCCGATAGCCGACCGAAAATTTTGCTGTCGCAGTTTTCAGGGCCTGCAAAGCGAAGGTTCGACTCCATCGCGCTGAGTGCATCGGGCGATAGGCTTGCGCGCTCTTCGACCGCGATACGTACTTCGTCCGCCCAATCGATTTCGTCGAGGGCGAAGGTGACAAGACCTAGCTGCTCCGCTTGATGCGCATCGAGTGGCTCGTGTGCATCGAGCACAGCTTTGACCCGCTCGGGGGCATGGGGGAAGCGCGCGGTCAGGCGCGAGATGCCGTGGGACATACTCAGGCTGCCGCCGTTGAGCGCACCGCTGGCGACGCGCACCTTACCCTCTTCGTCGTCGAGCATGTAAACCCGGTCGGCGGCGAGCGCGATTTCCAGCAACGAATCGGCAAAGCAGCTGCCCTCGTCGATCAGGGCGAAGGTGCTGCGCGCCGTCAGATCCAAGCGACGCAGCACACGTGCGCGATACAGCATGATCTCGCGGGCGAGCCAGAAGCTGCGTAGCTCGTAGAGCGCCGTATCGAGCTCCTGCACGCGCGCGATATCGCCGCGCGTCTTGAGCACGACCACGCCAACCTCGACTGCGTTCAAGCGCAAACGCAGAAGCGCGTCGTCAAGCTCGCGGAACGCGCGCAAGGCCCATTGGCTGTCGCCGCGCTCGAGCATGCTGTCAGGTGTCTTAGGCTCGTCTGCATCGGGGCCAAGCAAGGTCAGCTCCGCCACGCGACGGGTTTCGTCGATCGTGAGCTCTACGAAGCGATAACGCAGGGTAGGGCCATCGATGGTCGCTTCGACAGGTGAGAGCGTAATGCCCGCGCTCACATCAGTCGGCTGGCTCGCCTCGGATTGGGCGATCAACTTGTCAAGCTGCTTGTCGATTGCCTCGGCGAACTGACTCTTGGGTGCAAGCGCATCGCATAGGCCCCACTTCAGTGCGCGTTGTCCGCGTACGCCTTCACTGGTCGTGCACAACACGTCAGCGAGATCGCGACGCACGCCACGTTTGTCGACGAGACGCGTCAGACCGCCGGTGCCGGGCAAGACGCCTAGGAGCGGAACCTCAGGTAAGCTTATCGCGCTACCCCCGTCATCGACGAGCAAGATACGATCACATGCGAGCGCGAGCTCGTAGCCGCCGCCCGCAGTCGGACCGGACAACGCTGCCAGATACTTTTGTCCGCTGTGCCGCGAGGCGTCTTCGATCGCGAGCCGCGTCTCGTTCGTGAACTTGCAGAAGTTGATCTTGAACTGGTGGCTGCTGCCCGCGAGCGTCGGGATGTTAGCGCCTGCGCAGAACACACGGTCATGACCACTCGCAACGCACACGGCGCGAACTTCGGGATGCTCAAAGCGCAAGCGGTCCACTGCGTCAGCAAGCTCGATGTCTACTCCGAGATCGTAAGAGTTCATTTTGAGCTCGCTCGTTCCGTCGAGTGCGCTCTTGGCATCGACGTTGAGAACGAGACGAGCAGTCTTGCCATGCACCGACAATTGCCAGTGGCGGTAGCGCGACGGATGAGTCTGGAACGATATCGAAGCCATCTCTCACACGCTATCCGTGCTGGCCGGTGAACAGCGTGTGCGGCCTCACGACCACCTGTGAAATCAGGGTCTTGCGAGAGCGTACGCACGCCGCGCGGAGCGTCCTCACGAGCCTGCAAGCGGGGCTGCATTTGCTTTTATGTGAATATTGGCATAGAACCTGGCTATGAATGCGCCGGGCCCCGCCGCTTCAGCCCGCTGGGAGCTGTACCGTCTTCTCAGTGAGCCTGTGCGCCTGCGTTTGTTAGCGCTGGCAGCCGAGGAAGAGCTTGCGATTGGCGAGCTGGCCGAGCTGTTGCGGGAGGGGCAGCCGAACGTGTCACGGCATGTTGCGCCGCTGCGAAAAGTAGGGCTGCTCTCGGTACGCAAACAAGGCACGCGGGTGTTAGTGCGCGTTACCGAAGAAGCAGAGCGCGATCCGGTCGTGGCGGACGGTCTGCGTGCAGGTCGTGTGCTGTGCGAGAGCGACGGCAGCTTGGTCCGCGTGCACGAGCTCGTGGAGAATCGCGACGCCTCAGCGCGCGAATTTTTTGGTTCGGCACCGGGCGACGAACGGGAAGCTTCCGGTCTGCCTGCGGAATTACCGGCGTACCTGTCCGCCCTAGCGCCTCTCATCAGTGCTCGCGCGCTCGCAGTGGACATCGGCACGGGCTCGGGTGCTTTGCTCGAGGTGCTCGCGCCCGTGTTCAACCACGTGGTCGCGGTCGATCGCGAAGCGGTGCAGCTCGATCGCGCCCGGGAGCGCCTGCGTGGGCGTGGCTACAACAACGTCTCGCTCGTATGCGAAGCGTACGACAGCGACCAGGTGCGCAAAGCGGTCGTCAAACGCGGCGGCGCCGATGCGGTGTTTGCTTCGCGCGTCTTGCATCACGCGCCCAAACCGGGCGCAGCCGTGGCAGCGCTCGTGAAGCTGCTCAAGCCCGAGGGCGCGCTGGTCGTGATCGACTACGCGTCCCACGAGAATGAGGCCATGCGCGAAGAGCAAGCCGACCTGTGGCTTGGTTTCAGTGCAGAAGAGCTGGCCGCACTCGCCAAGCGTGCTGGATTGGCCGAGGTCAGCGTGCGGCCTATTCCGGCAGCACGGTGTGGTGGTGGGCCCGATGCCGGTGTCAGTTGGCAGTGTTTGGTGGCACGACGCGGGCGAGACTGAGCCGACAGAGGCCAACAGTAAGACCAATAGTAAGACCAACAATAAAAACGACGCGTCATGCGAAATGGCGCAACGGAGAAGAGACATGACACAGAAATACAAAGTCGCAGACATGAGCCTGGCTGATTGGGGTCGCAAGGAGATCCAGATCGCCGAAAACGAGATGCCCGGTCTGATGGAGCTGCGCCGCGAGTTTGGCGCGCAAAAGCCGCTCAAAGGCGCACGCATCGCAGGCTGTCTTCACATGACGATTCAGACCGCCGTGTTGATCGAGACACTGCGTGAGCTGGGTGCAGAGCGTACTTGGACGAGCTGCAACATTTACTCGACCCAAGACCATGCGGCTGCTGCGATCGCCAAGGCCGGCATTCCCGTCTACGCCTGGAAGGGCGAGACGAACGAAGAGTACGACTGGTGTCTCGAGCAGCAGCTGTTGGCGTTCGAGGGCGGCAAGGCCCCGAACATGATCCTCGATGACGGTGGTGACCTTACTAAGCTTGTACACGACAAATACCCCGAGATGTTCAAGGGCGCAGATGGCATCCGCGGCATTTCCGCAGAGACGACCACCGGCGTACATCGCTTGTACGAGATGGGCAAGAAGGGGCAGCTGTTCTGTCCTGCGATCAACGTCAACGACTCGGTCACCAAGAGTAAGTTCGACAACCTCTACGGCTGCCGTGAGTCACTCGGCGACGGCATCAAGCGCGCAACCGACGTGATGTTCGCAGGCAAGGTCGCCGTGGTGGCGGGCTACGGCGATGTGGGCAAGGGCTGTGCGCAGGCGCTGCGTACGCTCGGTGCGCGCGTGCTGATCACGGAAATCGATCCCATCTGCGCGCTGCAGGCGGCCATGGAAGGCTACCAGGTCACGACGATGGATGAAGCCGCACCGCAGGGCGACATCTTCGTCACCGCCACAGGCTGCTTTGATGTCATCGTCGGCCGGCACATGCAGGCGATGAAGCACGAGTCCATCGTGTGTAACATCGGTCACTTCGACTCCGAGATCGACATCGCGTGGCTCGAGAAGAACCCGGAAATCACGGAAGAGAACATCAAGCCCCAGGTGGATCATTTCGTGTTCCCCGATGGCAAGAAGCTCAACGTGCTCGCGCGCGGCCGCCTCGTGAATCTTGGTTGCGCCACGGGCCATCCGAGCTTCGTGATGAGCTGCTCGTTTGCAAACCAGGTGCTCGCCCAGCTCACAGTGTGGACGGAGACCAGCAAGTACGAGAAGGGCAAGGTCTACGTATTGCCTAAGCATCTCGACGAGAAGGTTGCGGCCCTGCACTTGCCCAAGCTCGGCGTGAAGCTTGAGACGCTTACCGATAAGCAGGCAGAGTATTTGGGTGTACCCTCGAAGGGTCCGTTCAAGCCTGACCACTACCGCTACTAGGCTCCTTCAGGAACTACCGCCAGGGAAACTGCCGCATGTGCCGACTGTTCGGGTTTCGCAGCGTGATCCAGAGCCAAGTTCACCGTTCTTTGGTGGAGGCCGATAACGCGCTGTCGGGCCTGAGCACGTTGCACCCTGACGGTTGGGGAGTCGCCTACTACATCGATGGCACTCCCCACGTCACGCGCAGTGCGAGCACGGCGCTGAGTGACCGCGTGTTCCAGCGCGTCAGCGGTGTCGTGGCGTCCGAGACGGTGCTTGCGCACGTTCGTAAGGCCACGCAGGGCAACAACAACGTGCTCAACTGCCATCCGTTTCAACACGGCCGTTGGGTGTTCGCACATAACGGGGATGTGCCCGAGTTCGATACGTTTCGCGCGGCGCTGATCGCCGAAATCGACCCGCGCTTGCGTCGCTATATCCTTGGGGATACCGACAGCGAGGTCGTTTTCTTCTTGGTGCTGACGGAGCTCTTACGCTTTGGTCCTTTGTCATCGCGCCATGAGCGACGCGATGTCGTGCAAGCGCTGATGTCTGCCATAGGCCGCGTGCGTGAGCTTTGCGAATCCGACATCCCGGGCGCGAAGCCCTGTCTACTCACCTGCATCCTGACCGACGGCGAAATCATGGTCGCCAATCAGGGCGGTAAGGAGCTTTACTATTCGACGCACAAGCGCCGCTGCGCGGATCGAGATGTGTGTCCGAGTCTTTCCGAAGAATGCGAAGCGCCGACCAAGAGCGGCTTCGTCAACCATCTAATCTTTTCGAGTCAGCCCCTCAGTGGCGAGAACATATGGCTCGAGATGGCAGAGGGTGCCGTCGTGGGTGTCGACGGACGCATGCGCCTTTATCATGGCGCGCCCAAGCGCCATAGCTTACCGGTCGTCGTCGGGGTCTGACGTATGCTGCTGTGTCAGCGCATCTAACGCTTCGACCAGGTCGCGCTTGAAGCGACGATCCGACACCACCGGCTCACCCAATACATGCGCGTGCACGGCGCCTTCGACCAGACTGAAGATCAGAAAGGCGCGCGCCAGCACGTCCCCCTGGTAGCCGATGTTCTTGAGCATGCCCGCGACCGCTTGCACAAGCTCGTTCATCGCCTGGTGCGTCTGCTCGCGCATGCGCGCGTCGGCATGCTCGCGCTCGGTGATTACGGCGTGCAGCTTGGGATCTTCGCGGTGTAGGTCGACTACAAGCTGAACGATCGCGTTCAAGGCGACGCGGGTGCGCTCCTTGCTCGGAGCCGCATCGGAAGGCACGGCTTCGAGCAGGGCTTGAGCTTGCTCCCGTACGCGCACCAAACGCAGCACGTAGATCTCGCGCAGCGCCTCATCTTTGTCGTTGAAATATTGATAAAACGAACCGGTGGCGGCGTCTGCACGGGTGGCGATAGAACGCGCGGTCGCACCCGCGTAGCCGCGCTCAGAGAACTCGGCCGTCGCGGCTTCTAACAACGCCTGGCGCGTGCGAGTGGCGCGGGCCTGCATGGGCGTACGGCGAGGAATCGACATCGAGATAGGAAACAAGGTTCACGCCGGAGCCTCTCGGCGTCAAGGCACACAGCGATCAATCCGACCTTGACCTCACATTTTGTGGATGCGAGAAGTCGGAATGCTTGGGAGGTCTCGGTGATGCGTGTTGTGACGATCTGCGTTCTGTTGTGCCTCTCCGCTGCCACGGCTTGCTCAAACATAGGCGAGCCTAAGGTGACCTTAGACGCCGGGGTGGACGCAGGGCAGAAGCTGCGCACCGTAGAATTGGTGCGCGATCGCTTGGGCGTGATGCACGTGTATGGCTCGGATGACCAGGCTGCGCTTTATGGTCAAGGCTACGCCCTGGCGACCGACCGTCTCTTTCAAATCGAGCTCACACGTCGGCAAGCGCTCGGACAACAAGCAGAGGTGTTGGGCGAAAAGGCTTTCGATAGCGACGTCGCTTCACGCGCGCTCAACTTCGCAAAGCTCGGTGTTCTCGACCTGACGCTTGCGCGTGCGAACGATTCCGAATCAGTCGATCTGGCTCAAGCGTGGGTGGAGGGTGTCAATGCACGCATCGCGGAGGTCGAGAGCGGTCAGGTACCCAAACCTTACGGTCTAAGCCCGAAAGAGCTCGATCTGCTGCCGGAGCCATGGACGCTCGAGCACGTGTTCGCAGTGGGTAAGATGCTGACGTTCGGGATGTCGAGCTCGCTCGAGTACGAGATCTTGGCATCTGCATTGCGCAAGCTCGGCGCGGATTTCTACAATCAAGTGCCGATCTCGCAGCCCACGTACGACGTTTTTCCCATGGTCGACTACAAGGCAGGCCAGAAGGCGAACCCCAGGACGCAGCCCAAGACCCGCGCCCCATCACGTTTGCCGCAGGGGATGACGTACAAACACCGTTTCTTTTTCGGCAGGCCCCAAAGCAACAACTGGGCTGTCGCGGGCTCGCTCACAGACACGGCTACTCCGTTCGTGTGTGGCGACCCTCATCAGCCGCTGGATAGCCCCCCGCGCTTCTGGCCCGTCCACTTGAATAGTAAGGATGCGGGCGGCTCGCTGGATGTGGTGGGCTTTGCCTTCGCGGGCACCCCGGGCGTGCAGCTCGGCCACACGGCTGGCGTCGCGTGGACGGCCACGACCAATCACGCCGACGTCATGGACCTGTTCGAAGTGCAGGTGGTCGACGCGACTAGCATAGAGATTGGTGAAGCTAGTTTCCCCATCCGCCAGAGGAAGGAAGCGATTTCGGTACGCGCTGAAGACGGTAAGGTTGCGAAACGCACCGTGACCTTCCGCGACGTGCCCAACCAAGGCATTCTGTTGCCCGAGGAGATGTTGCCTGTACCGACGTTGTTTCTTGTTGATAATCCCAAATCGGACGCCATCTTGCTCAAGTGGACAGGCTTTTCTGCGAGTAGCGAGTTTGCGGCGTACGCCAACATGGCGAAGGCCAACAACGTCGACGAGTGGGAAAGGGCGGTAGACGAGCTCGACGTGGGAGCTGTCAATCTGGTTGCGGCCGACAAGGAGCACATCGTTTATCACGTGCATGCGGATGTACCGGACCGAGGAAGCCCAAGCGCGCTGCCGATGCCCTGGCGCGTCCTGCCCGTCGAACATGCGCCTGCTTTGTGGGGTAACGGCTTGCTCGGTGCCGACAGGTTGCCGCACCTCAAGGATCCGCAGGGTGGCCTACTCTCGACCGCCAACAACGACCCGTGGGGATTCACCGCCGATGGCGATACCTCCAACGACGCCTTCTACTACGGCAATTTCTATGCACGCGGTTTCCGCGCCCATCGCATCAACAAACGGCTGAGCGAGCTTGTCGCCAGCGGGCATAAGCTTACGCGTGAGCACATGCACGAGCTGCAGCGCGATGTGTTCAGCTCGATGGCCGAGACCATGATCCCGAAGCTTATCGAGGCGCTTGCCGCTACCGAGGGCACGCCCGAGTTGGTTGAGCTGCAGGGCGACGCGGATCTCATAAACGCTGTTAATGCTCTTTCCGCGTGGGATAAGCGCTTCACACGCGACAGCGGCGCAGCAGTCATGTTCTTAGCGCTCGAGTGGTATGCGGTACGCGATGCCTTTGCGGATAAGTTAGGCGCTCAGCTCTTCGATCCCATTGCTTCTGCCGATCCGCCTTACCTTCTCGGCATGCTGCGCAATACGCTCGAGCTGCGCTACGTTGGGGCGGAGGGATTGATGCTAGGGGGGCGCGACGCCTTTCTGCTCAGGTCCCTGCGCGCTGCCACCGGCTGGATTAGACAGCGCTTTGGCAGCCTCGATGTGAGCACGTTCAAGTTGTCAGATGTGCACGCAGCGCAGTTTGACAACCGTTACGGTAAACGCTTCGATGGTGGTCTCACTGCGGTACACGGCAGTGCCGACACGGTGAATGTGTCTGCGGCCGCCTTTTTCGAGAATGGCGTCCCGCGCAGCATGTTCGTATCCGGAGATGGCGCGCTCTATCGCATGGTGGTCGGCTTTGGCGCCGACGGCGTGCCCGAGGCGACAATCAACTTCGCCCGAGGCACGAGTGAGGATCCAGACTCGAGTCACTTCGCCGATCAGCAAGAGAGCTGGGCCGACGTAACCTACCAGAAGCTGCCTTTCAGAAAACAAGACGTAGAAGCCGCCGCAGAATCACGCCGAATGCTTACCATCCCTAACTATCGATAGCCGCGACTGGCAGCAGTCGACCCGGCTCATCGTGCAGGCGCTGGGTAGCGTGCTGCCGGTCGGGTGCGAGGCTCAGCGTGACGAGACGCGGCCCCACCCGGCCCCACCCGGCTTCCGATCGCTGAGCGACGTCGCTGCGCGACACGCGACCTAACCCATACTTCGGCTGTTGCGGTCTGTATTCTCCTCACAAGACGCCCGGGGTTGGTGTGGGGCCGCATCTCGTCACGCTGAGCCTCGCACCCGACCTTACGGGTTTGGAAGGGAGCAGACGCGAGAGCACCAAACCGTCGGGGCGACAGCACATGTCAAAGGCGCAGTTAGGTCGCGTGTCACGGGCTGCGAACGCGCTCTTAATGGGGCGCGACTTTAGCCACGCCGGAAAACTGCCGCCGCGGGCGAAAATCGGACGCTGTTGATGTGGGCTACAAAGGTTTTCTGTCGCGGCTTAACGGCGTACAGTTCCGTGCAGTATTACTTTTTTCCGGCTTTATCCGGTGTTTGGAGGCGTCATGGGACGTTGGCTTGGCTTTTTTGAGCGGCGCATTGCGCTGGGGCGTTTGGTTGTTGGCGCATGCGTGGTCGCAGGCTGCTCCGCGGACGTCCGTGATGAGAGCGTCATCACCGATCCATCGGTCGATGGTACTCAGGATGCTGGACCCGGGGAGGGGGGCTCAGGTGGCACGACGGGAGGTGGCGCGACTGCCGGCGGTGGCACCGGGGCGAGTGCGGGCACAGGCGGTGGTGGGGCCGAAGTGGACGCCTCGTTCATCTGGATCGCAAACACCGACGAGGGCACCGTCAGTAAACTCGACACGCGCACGCTGGTCGAGCTCGCGCGCTACCGCACAAGTCCCACGGGACAAGGTAAGCCATCACGTACCTCCGTCGGACCTGACGGTTCGGTCGCTGTGGCCAACCGTGGCGGCGTCAGCACACAACCGAGCGTCGAGGCGGGCGTCACCAAGATCTTCGCCTCAACGGATCGCTGCTCGGACAAAAACGGCAACGGTACGATTGAGACATCCACGGGCAAGACCGACGTGCTGCCCTGGGGAGAAGACGAATGCATCGCGTGGCACCAGCCCCTTGCCTACTGGAGCAATCGTCCCGTTGCGTGGGCTCCGGTCACGGCCCCTGATTCCAAGGAAGCGCCCAAGGTATGGACGGCTGGTGCAAGCACCTGCACCAGCCAGAGCTGCGTCTTTGACGTGTTGCGCTTGAATGGGGATACAGGGGCCATCGAAGACACGATCAAGGTCGGTCCGTTGATGGGACCTGACTTCACGGGTGCAGGCGCTGGTGGCGGCTTACCCACGATACCTGGACTGCCGCCGATTCCGGGTCTGGGTGGCGCGCTTGAAAACTACGGACCTTACGGTGGTGCTTCGGATGCCGGTGGCCACTTCTGGACGTTCACCGCAACCACCACGCATTTGGTGCGCGTCGATGCCGTCACGCTCGCAGTGCGCACTTGGGCGGTGCCGAACGCGAATGGTTACGGGATGACCATCGATCCCAAGGGCCGCATCTTTGTGTGTGGAAGAGAGGGCGTTTCGCGTTTCGACCCCGCAACTGAGAAGTGGGATCAGAGCTCGGCGTCCAACGTAACCCTTGGTTACAACGGCTGCATGGTCGACGGTAAGACCAAGATTTGGGTGGGCGGTGGCGTCGATGGTGGCGATCCGGGTCTGCACTCCTTTGATATCGATACCCTGCAATGGATCGACAGCCATGCCGTGGGGCCCGTCAAAGGCGTCAGCATCGACATCGATGGTTACGTGTGGGGCGTGAGCGCCGGCGGCGGCGGCGGCTTCGGCGGGTTGGGCGCAACGAACACCGCGTTTCGCGTAGACCCAAAAAACGGATCGGTCGAGAAGTACGAGGGTCTCAATAATCCCTATTCCTACAGCGACATGACGGGGTTCGGACTGAAGGCAGCCGGCGTCATACCGATCATCTGACGTGTCCCCGTTCAGGGCTCCCCATTTGCGGACCTGGCAGCCCCTACGCAACAGGCGTAGCGTGAAAAGCTGGTCGGGCTGCACAGGGGGGTCGTCATGTCCATTGCTCAAACCGTCTCTGCCTATTTACAGGAGCACGACGTCGGCTTCGACGTGCTCGCGCATCGCCACACAGCGACGAGCGTGGGATCGGCGTTGCGGACACACATTCCACCAGATCAAGTAGCAAAGGCCGTGCTGCTTCACGACAGCTCGGAGTTTGTCTTAGCGGTGCTGCCTGCTTCCCATCGCATCGATGGCGAGGCCCTCTCCGTTGAGCTTGGCGACAGGCCGGTCTCGATGGCCGAAGAGGAACAGATAGGCTTTGTGTTCCGCGACTGCGAGCGCGGAGCGCTGCCCGCCGTGGGGCGCGCCTACGGAGTCGACACGATAGTAGACCTGTCGCTGCTCTCGGGTCGCGACGTGTACTTCGAGGCGGGAGATCACGAGCGTCTGATCCACGTATCGGGTGCTGATTTCCGGCGCTTGATGAATGGGTCGCGGCGCGGCTTGTTCGCCTACTTGTCCTAGAGCACCGGACAGCTTGAATCCTGTGAATTCCGGCGCGTTTCGCCGCGATCACGCACCGTGACGTTCGGGCGGAAAGCTATCCCGTTCGGGCGGTGCGTTCAGGATGTCGTTAGGGAACGCATCCGCCAGATAGGCGATGATCGTCTGTAGCGATACCAGCGCCACAGGCCGCGCCGCGTCGTCTACCACCGGTAGATGATGGTAGGCACCGATGGCGAGCGTGCGCAGCGCTGCAGAGAGCATCGTAGACTCGGGCAGCACGTCCGGGTCCTTTGTCATCATCTCGCAGACGGGCGCGAACAGACCATCGATGCGCGAGACCACGCGGGACAGCACATCACGTTCGGTGAAGATGCCCAGGATCTTACCGTTTTCAACCACGAGCGCAGCGCTCGCATGCTCGCCGTTCATCTTCTCGACTACATCTTCGATCGGGGTTTGAGGCGCAACGCTCAGAAATGGCGTGTGCAACATCTCGCCGAGGGTCTGACTGAGCCAGCCAGGTCGCCGCGCGGACGGTCTGCCGTCTAGCCAGTCGCCGTACTCGTCCGCGAATTCACTCGCCTGCATGTTGCTTCTCCTTCTCACTTACGAACTACGCGCATCACTGATGCTGCGCGGCCACCGCTAGGGCGACCCCGCCCATGCATGCACATGCAGTGCCGGCTCCGATCGCAAGCAAGCCAGGGATGGCCCCTGCCGACAGAATGACCGCGCCCACGAGCACGCCCAAGACCCCGAAGCCGATCAGCCACGCGCCGAGCCTGGCAAGGCTGCGGTCGTCATCGCGGTGCATGGGCGGAGCCGGGTCCGAGTAGATCGGCGGCAGCGGCGTGATGCGATAGGGGATACCTCGATCCCCCGTGTCCGACATCGGGTCAGCATACGTAGGAGGGGGAGGAGGCTGGGAAGGCGGCATGGGAGGCAGCTCCCGGCCCACACTGCGCGCCCGCATTTGCTCGATGGCACTGGCTTGAGCTGCGGCCACGGCGAGCCTGATTCGGTCCGCGACGATTTCGGGTGATTCGTCGTCGAGCTCGACCAAAACGCGCTGAACGTCCTCGTCGCACAGGTCGATGGTCAACATTCGCGACGACTCATGCGAGTCTCGCCCGGCCGACCCCTCATCAAACATCGAGCCGGCTGGTCGTTCGCTAGCGTGCCCGCCACCCGACCATCCCGCGTGAGGATGCTCGGGCGGATAAGTATCCACCCCCTTGATGTGCAACAACGGTACTCGCCGTGAGTGCTCTGCTCGTCCCAACTTCTCGAGCAGACTTAGCTGGATATCAACACAATCGTCCTCGATATGGACCTTGGCCATAACACGCCTCCCCCCGAGCCCCCGCCCCCGCGCTCCGCCCCGCTAGGGCAATCTAGGAGGGCGCGTCTGACTCAGACAAGGCGCTTATCAGCCTAAATTTATGGGGCAGTTTGGAGGGGTCTTTCGCCTCGTCCCTCAGTTGGAACAACCTGTGGGGCTATGTCCGCACAGCTACTCGATCTCAGTATACTCACCTGGCCCCACCGACTCTGGGCTGAGAGCCACGAGCGGTATGCAAGTAGCCTGGTGATCCGCACTGTCTGTGATGGGCGGGACAAACTACCCGTCAGGACGGCTTCATACGTACACGAATACTTCAGCGAGACGGTAGGCACTCGAAGCGAAGGTTAGGCTAC
>JBBSJC010000157.1:0-15086 GCA_038257655.1 Polyangiales bacterium
AGAACCATTACCTTAGCCCGTGCGCCTCCGTTGACTGCGCTTCCATCCCCTTCGACACCCACCTCGGCGCTGACGCGAATGGGCAGCGTAATGTCGTAGATGCCAGTCAAAAACGCGACCACGCCCTGCATGGTATCGAGGCGCCGCGGGGCGATCTTCGCTTTCAGCTCGAAAGGTGGTAGCGAATCGGGACCGAGCGTGGCCAAGCTCGCACGCATGTCCTGGTTGGGCCACGTGACGTTCCCCGACATCGTCAACAGCTCCCCTTCCAGATCCGTTGCCTGGACGCGCATGGATGCGGCAGCAGAGTCCATGTGCACGGCTAACCGTAAGGTTTCCGCCGGCAGATCTTGATGTGCAGGAAGCTTGACAGCCGTGGCAAGCACGATGTCCGCTTTGGGTTCTTGCAACGTGCCAGCCAAATCCGCATTGACGTTGACCACCCCGTTGATGCCCTCGTACTGCGGACCTGCATAGGTGGTCAGCAGGCCCAGGGGAACATGGGCTTTCAGCTTCGTCTGCTGCGTCATACGCTCGTAGTCGAGCTCGCCGCGCCGAGTCGGCACGCTCACTTGCACGTCCAGGACTGCGCCTGCGTCTTTGCGTTCGGTCCACAGATTCGCCGTGCCCTGCAGCGTGCCACGCCCAAGCGACGCCACCGCATTGACGTCAGCGTAGAGCGGCGGACTGCGGGGCACTCGGACCGCCGACGCCTTCAAGTCCAGACGCACTTCGGGGCGAGCGAGCGGTCCTTCCGCGACCACTTGAGCTTTGACGCCGCCGCCGAGCCCTTCGACGCCTAGCAGCCCAGCCCAGTGTTCAAGCTCTGGTAAAAGGACATTGAGCTGAGCGCGGCCGCCTCCCTTGTCATCCAGTACGGCCTGCGCGGCTACCCGGTCTGCTCCGGACGCCAGCTGCACTGCAAGCTGAGTACGCTCAGGATCTTGCGAGCGCTGGCCTTGCAGAGCAAATGAGATGAGACGCCCCTGCGTCTGCCCCCGCCCCGATCCTGCAAAGTCGATCGTTTCTGAGCTCAGCCCCTGCGCTTGCAGCTCCGACACGAACCATCCTTCGCGGGCTCGAACCGTCAGCGTTGCGTTCGCATCTGAGCCATCGCTCTTTGCTACAACAGTAAGCTTCTGCAGCAGCGTGCCCGCCAGATCGAGGCCGGTTGCTGCAAGCTCGATTTCCCCGCGAGGCCTCTCGGTCGTACCGCGCAGAGTAAAATTCAACTGGCTGGAGTCCACGCGGATTTCAGCCACGCGCAGATCGTCGACGGCAAGCTCACCAGCGCCCGTTAGTGCGCCCGCAGCGGAGAGCGCGACAGCCAATCGGCCATCGACGCGGCCGCGCACCGGCTCCTCCATGGCAACTGGCAGCTCAGCTAACTCGAGATCGTTGAGCGCAAGCTCCACGTTGCCCTCGGAAAGCTCCGTGTTGTAGACGCCGTGCGCTTGCAATGAGTCGCCGAGTGCGTCGAGCGTAAGCTCTGCAACCCTTACCGTGGGCAAGTCCAAAGTGGCCGAAAGACGCCCGTCTGGCACGTCAGTTCCGTCGACGACGACGTCTTGCCAGCGCAATCCCAGTGCCTGCGGCTCGCTGGCGTAGGCATAGCGAGCGTTCAGCCGTCCTTTGACCTGGAGCTTAGGTAAGATGCCACTCACAGCGCGCAGATTCGGACTGGAAGCGTCGACTGTCAGCGTGGCAAGCTCCTCAGTCGCCTGGCCCTGCAGATGAACCTTACTTGTGCCTGCAGTGACCTTAAGGTCGGCATTCGCCTGAGAACCGTCAGACTTGACTACTAGCTCAAGCGTCACCGGATCGCGCACTTCCGCCTCCGCGGCCCCCAGGGTCGCCCAAGCTTCCGGCTGCAGCGACGTGATGCGCAGCTCGGCGCGGCCACTGGGCCAGGGCTTATCCTCGTCCAAGGCTTGGATGTC
Source organism: Polyangiales bacterium (assembly GCA_038257655.1). Lineage (GTDB taxonomy): Bacteria > Myxococcota_A > Polyangia > Polyangiales > DASUME01 > DASUME01. Next base: position 1,941 of record JBBSJC010000157.1, read on the forward strand.
CGCGGAGATGCTCAAAGGAGCATCCACTAAGGTGCCCTCGAGTCGAACCTGACCGCCGCGTTCTGCATCCCAGCGACTCTCGCGCGTGGACAGGCGCAGCAGCGAGCGGTCGCTATTGTCCACGCGCAACTCAGCTTTGGAAAGGGTGACCCAGGGGTGCTTGCTCCACTCGCCCGCCGCGTCGAGCTCGCGCACGTGAACGCTAGTCACCGGGTCAAAGCCCTGAGTCTCAATCGCAGCGTCGTGGATCGAAAGCGCCTTGACGTGAATCGGGAACGGATCGGCGGTGCTTTCTTGTTCGGGCTTTTCGGGTGACGCCTCACTAGGCTTGCGGATGTGTCCACGGACGTGGGCCACCAAGGCCTTGCGGATGACCAACTCGCCACCGAGCAGTGCCAGCGGCGCGAGCCGTACCGAGACAAAACCTACATCAAGCGCAAGATCACCTTTTGCATCGCGCACGGAGATGCCGTGTATGTCGGTGCCCCAGGGGTCGAGCCTGTCGACGCGTGCGATCTTGAGTGTGTAGTCTGTCTGAGTATTTGCATACTCAACCGCACGCTGGACGATCGCGTGACGCGCGCTCGGGACGAGAAGCAGGATAAATGGCAACGCCACCAGCGCGCACAGCGCCACGAGAGATATCGAGAGCCAGCGCAGGGCCCGCTTCAGTCTGGGATAGGCCATCAGAAGCTCTCTCCAATAGTAAGGTGGATAGCGCCATCGAACTTGGTAAAACCCAGATCGGTATAGGGCCCGTTAGGAGCGACGGCGCCGCCAACACGCTGCCAGCCTGAAGGGCGATAGCCCACGTCCAGGCGGATCGGGCCGATGATGGTGCGGTAGCGCATGCCGCCACCGACGGCCGTGTTGATGTGCCGAAAGCGAAAGGTGTCCTGGGCGTGCACATCACCCATGTCGGTGAAGGCCGCGATCGAGAAGCTTTCGCTCAAAGGAACACGCAGCTCGAGCGAGCTCTCCCAACGTCGAATGCCGCCTACTAGACCATCGCCCAGCTGACCGGGGCCAAAGCCGCGGTTACTCTGAGCGCCACCGCCGCGTAGGCGATACGCCTGGGGACCTAGCCGCTGAGCGTCTGCGTCCAGACTCGAGGAGGCATCAAAGACGTGCAAAGACCCCAACGCAAAGCGACCGGCGAGCACCATGCCCAGGCCCAATGGCGCGTACCCGCGGGCCTCGGGTGTCACGCGCACGTAGTTCCACGACGGCTCCCAAACCTTCGCCGCCTCATGCACGCCGATGCGAAAGAAGGCGCCACGCGACGGGTTGGCGGTGTCATCGCGCAAGTCGAGCACCACCCGTTGCTCTAAAAATGGCAGACGATAGCTCGAAGGAGCGTCCGCTTCGTCGATGATGGGCTGACGGTCCGATACTTCCAAGATGTCCTGGTGAATGGCGACACGCACACTCAACCGCTGGCGAAGGAACGCGCGCTCGAGACCGACCGCGAGGCCAATATCATTGCGGAAGAATAGTAAGAACGGATCGGGGCCCCAGTCCCAGCGCGCTTCGGCAAACAATGTGGTACGCGCTTCGGGCACGCCTGGCTGCGCGAAGTTGATGTTCAACGTGTTGCCAAAGCGCGGGCTGTTATCGGGCACGCCGGGAAACGGGTCGAGAAACAACATGCGCGGACGCTCTTCGATGTGCAGACGCCGCAAGCCACCCAGAAAATTGCGATGTTCATAGCGGGCTAGAAGGTGAGCATCCCACTGCGGAACGCTGACCAATTCGTCCGCAAGACCGCCCGCGAGCACACCGCTCATGATGCCGGCACCGAGCAGAATCTCGCTCTCGCGCCGTGGCTCAAGCTCGATGACGATGTCGACAAGCTCCCCTTCCCCTTCGAGCTCACCACGCACCGTCACTGCGGTGAATGAGCCGAGGGCGTAAATGGCGCGCTGGGCGTCTGCGAGCTCGCTCTCTTGGTAGAGCTGACCTGGCTTGAGCATGGCAGCTGCGCGCACGGGGCCGGTCGGTACGGGCGACGAGCTCGAAACGCGCACGTTTCCGACCCTGCACAGCAACCCCGGCTCGATAGTAAGGTTCACGTCAACCCAGAGCAGCCCACGATGAATGGCGACGTCTCCAGTCACCTGGCTGCGCGCGTAACCGGCTTCGCGCATGATCTTACCGAGCTCTTCTTTGACCACCTCGTACTTGGCCTCGTCGAACACGGCTGCAGTGTCGAGAGGCTCTAACGCCTCAGCGAGCTCCGCTTGCAGGGGAGCCGAAAGTCCTTCGACATTCTGCAGCCTCACGTTGCGAATACGTACCGGCTCGCCCTCGGCCACATTGATCGTGAGCGAGACAGTACAGTCTTCACCTTCGCAGCGTGGCGACTTGTTCGCGGCCTGAGGGTCCACATCCACGTTCACCACGTGCGCCCCGTAGTAGCCGCGCGCTTGAAACCAACGCTCCACGCGTTTCACGTCGAGCTTCATCACGGCTTCGTCGTAAACTGGCCAGTCCGTCCATGGCCATGCAAACAGCTCCACAGCTGCTCGCGTCCGGCGAAACGGCGGTTGGCCGCACTTCGGATTGCGTAGGGCGGCAAGTCCGAGGCTTACCTTCTCGCGCTCCTGGGTCGCGAGACACACGAGCAAGGCTTGTTCGTCGAGCTCGCTCATTCCCTCGACCGTCACGTTGGATACCCCGTACTGGTGATTCGGAATGGACGCACAACCCACGATCGCCAGCGACAGCAACGCCGTAAGCGCCTGCCAAAAGTTTCCATGTACACGCATTGAATGGCGACGCTTACTGCAGTAGCCATGCCAAGCAAGCAGCGCAGCTTGCGGCAGCCGCATGCGTAGCAGTCTGCGGCATTGGGGCAGTTCGTCCCGCGCGGCTTTTGCTGGTGTGCGGTGGCACATCCGTTGCTGTGCTTTTAGGTTCAGCGCAGAAAGCGCGGGACCGCGAGGATTTTTTATGATTGGACTCAAAGAGCTGGGGGGGATCAATCTGAACCACCTCTTTTATTTCCATGCCGTGGCGCGCGAGGGCTCCATTACCGCCGCCAGTCGCACATTGGGTGTGGCTCCGTCTACGCTCAGTGAGCAAATCCGAGAGCTCGAGTCGAGCTTGGGCGCGCAGCTATTCACCAGGTCATCGCGCAGCCTAAGTCTCAACGACGCGGGTCGCTTAGTGCACGAGCAGACAGAGGTGATGCTGCAGGCGGCCGAACGCGTGTGGCAACAGTTCGTACCGGAGGGTCGACGCACCCAGCCCGTACTGCGGGTGGGCTATTCGGCTTCGATTGCGCGCGCGCAGATCGCCGGGGATCTGACACCGCTGTTCTCGATGCCCAACGCGCGGATCAACATGCAAACCGCGGACACGGGTCATCTGATCCAAACACTGCTGCGAGGAGAGTTAGATTTGATCATCGCGGATCAAGCTGCGCCAGAAGCCCTGAGCGGCAGCCTCTCTTCCCATCCACTTCCTGGCTCGCCGCTGGTCGTCGTCGTCTCGCAGGCCGCGTTCGAGAGGCTGGGACCAGAGGCCTACCAAACGCTTCCTATCCTGCATTACTCGGTGACCTCTCGCTTCCGATGGGATGTCGAGCAATGGCTCAAGCAGCGCGGACTCGAACCCGAGGTACTTGGCGAGGTCGACGACGTCAGTCTGTTGATCGCGGTGACGCGGGCCGGAGGCTGCTTTGCAGTGGTACCCCAAGCCTCACTCATGGACTCCGGCATCGGGCTCAACGTGATAGAGCGGCTCGAAGCGGTCTGCGACCGTTACGCGATCCATCAGGGTGGCTCACCTTCGGCGCTCGTGAACGAAGCGCTGTCGATGTTGGCGGATCGCGGCGAAAACCACGACACCCACCTCGTCGGCAGCAACGGTGCCCACGAACGCTTGGTCTGAGATGCCCAAGGGCGCGGCCAGGTTTGGTTTCACCGATTCGCGTCCTCGGCGAGGGCTAGCGTCGTGGCACGCAGCGTGCCTGGAGTAAGGGACGCCGGTACGAGCCGGTAGAAAGCGTAAGCAAGTGGACGTTGCCGCACAGCCCCGCAGCCTCTGGGCGATCATCAAGGAAACCGGCTCCGAATGGAGCGACGATAATGCATCCCGTTTGGCGGCCTCGCTCGCGTTCTACACACTGCTCTCGATCGCTCCTTTAGTGGTGCTAGCGGTATTTGTGGCAGGGCTCGCCTACGGCGAGGAAGCGGCGCGGGGACAGATTGCAGGCGAGCTTGCAAACATTGTCGGCCCGCAGGCGGCGGTGGGCATCCAATCGATCGTCGAGAACGCACGCGCCCCCAAGGCAGGCATCATCGGCTCGGCCCTAGGCTTGCTCGTGCTGATCTTCGGCGCCTCAAACGTGTTCAGCGAGCTTCGATCCGCGTTGAACGAAATCTGGGACGTGGAACCTGGAGCGTCTCACGGCTTTCGCGACATGGTGCGACAGCGTCTGCTGTCCTTCTCGATCGTGATGGCCGTCGCCTTCTTACTACTTGTCTCGACCGTGCTCAGCGCGGCGCTGTCGGCGCTAGGTCACCTCGGCCAGAACCTGATGCCGGGCGGAGAGCTACTGTGGCAAGCGATCAACTTCGGAGTCTCGCTCGCGATCATCAGCGGCCTATTCGCACTGATGTTTAAGTACTTACCCGAGGTCAAAATCGCTTGGCGCGATGTGTGGGTAGGCGCCTGCGTGACCGCGCTTTTGTTCGTTGTCGGAAAGTCCCTGATCGGACTCTACCTTGGAAAGTCATCCGTTTCGTCGGCCTACGGGGCGGCGGGCTCTCTCGTCGTGCTAATCATCTGGGTCTACTACTCCGCACAAATCCTATTTTTTGGTGCGGAGCTGACCCAAGTGTGGGCACGAAGGCGCGGAACAGGCAGCCACGCAAATAATACTGCTAAGATGAGAGTCGGGCAGCCGCTTGGCAGCGGGGGCTAAGACGCAAGCTGCCGGCCTCTAGCGGCCAGGTGTCTATGTTTTTCGATGCTGGGGATGGTTCCCAGCACGAAGGGGATTGGCGGGTGCCACAACGCCATCGGCCGCCGGGTCTCCCGAAGCGGGCGCAACTGGTGCCGCGTGGGGCAGATTGGCTCGGCTAAACCGCCTCACTGGCCACGCTCATACGTGCGGCCAGCATGCGATCGGCATCGCGGGAGTCCCCCCAAGCGCACGCGCTCAGTCAGGAGCGATGACAGCGCAAGCGATGGGTGCTCCGGACTGTCCTGAGGTCCCGTCGCCAGTGTCTTTTTGCTCGTGCATCACGACCGCGCGGCCCAAGAGCGAATGCGGGTCATTGGGGCGCAAGTTGGCCTTCGGCACGATGATATCGAGCTGCCCTTTACCGCTGTCCTGAATGCTGATGTTACCGAGGTCCCCGAAGTGGTGCTCGGGCTCATGGGGGAGACCGTGCTCCGCGTTGTCGGGCGCAAAGTGCGAGCCCATGCTCTTGCCCGCGATATCGCTGCAATCGCCGACTTCATGGATATGAACGCCCCGTTGCCCCGGCACGCCGTTCTTGACCTTGAGCGTGACGCGCACGCCTTCTTTCACTTCTTCGAGCTTGGCGTGTCCCTCGAGCTCTATCCCGTCGACGGTCGAAAGCTTAGTTTCGACCTCACGGTCGGCAGCGCTTTGCGCACCTTGAGCTTGTCGCGCGTGCGCACACCCGCCGAGCATCACGAAGGCAAGGCTTAGGGTCATCCGGAAAACTTTCATCGTTCATCCCTCTCCATCGGACTCAGAAGTACTTGGATGGGTCATACCCTTTGAAATCCAGGTAGGCCCGAAGATCTTTGCGTATGACGCGCAGCGCGATCCCGATCACGAGCACGTCATCGAGCTGCCCTATCGCAGGTAAAAAGTCTGGAATTACGTCGCCAGGGCTGACGGAGTACAAGAGCGCGCCTCCGGCGACCGCGATCGATGTCCAGGGAATCTTGCGGTAGCGATCGGCGCGAAAATCGTCGATCAGCTCGAGCACCAATGTCGCCTGATTGGTGAGCTTTTGCATGCGCACGGGAACAGAGCTCAGCTCTTTACGTACCCGCTCGCGCTGGTCGAGCACCTTGGTGATGTATTTAAGGCCCAAGCGCTTCGCCGTGCGCTCACGCAGGCCGCGCCAGCCTGTCGCATCTGTCTCGTTTTCGACCGAGTCTGTTTCGCTCGAATCTGTGCTCTGCAGCTCGGGCACTGCCGTTAAATTGCCCGTCGCGTGCGAGCTCCCGTGCATCGTTGCCATCGCTTACCTCTCCGTTGCGCTCTCATGCGCAGCCGGGTCGCACGCAAATGTCGTGCCGGTGGCGGAGGCAACAGCGCTCACGTGAGGCGTAATGCGCCAGCACTTGCTCCACAATCAGACTGAGGGCTGGGCGGGCAGAGCAAACCAGAACGTCGTGCCGCTGCTTGGCTCGCTCTCGGCCCAAATCTGACCGCGGTGCAGATCGACGATGCCTTTACAAATGGCGAGGCCGAGGCCGGCGCCGGTGCGGGTGGCCGCGTGCGCTTGCCAGAAGCGATCAAAAATATGAGGCAGTTGGTGGGGCTCGATCCCGGGCCCGGTGTTGCGCACGAAAAAATTCAGGTTGTCGCCGCGAGCTTTGACACCGATCGTGATCAGCCCCTCGCGTGGCGTGAACTTCAAGGCGTTGCCGAGCAAGTTCTCGAATACCTGCAGCACCCGATCGCGATCGCAGGCGATCATGCCCGCGCTTAGCTCCGAGCGCTCTAGGTGCATACCTTTTTCCCGCGCTTTGGGCAGAGCGCTCTCCAGCACCTCGGAAAGGATTCCGCTTACGCTCACCTCGCTGAACGTCATGGAAAGGTGTCCGCTCTCGATCGCGGCAATGTCGAGCAGGTCCCGGATCAAAGTTTCCATGCGGCGGCCCGCGCGCTCGAGCACTTGCAGCTGTTTTGCGACGCGCATGGACTGCTCGTCGTTGCCTGTGAACCCGGTCTTGAGGATACTCGTCGCCATCAACACGTTGCCCAAGGGATTGCGCAAGTCGTGACTGACAGTCGCCAGCAGATCGTCACGACTGCGAATCGCTCTCTTTTGATCGTCAATATCGGTGGCGGTCCCGTACCACTTCACCAAGCGCCCCTGCTCGTCTAGCACCGGCACGGCGCGGCCCAGAAACCAGCGGTAGGAGCCATCCCGACCAAGCAAGCGGTAGTCGAGCTCCCAACCGCTGAGCTGTTTGAGCGCTTGCTCGGTGGTTGCGAACACACGCTTTTGATCGTCGGGGTGCAGCGCTTTGCTGCGCTCTTCTACCGACGCCGTGTCAGTGGACTGCCCCGTATAATCATACCAACGCGGACTTAGATACTCGTACTCGCCATCGGAAGTCATCGCCCATACGATCTGAGGAATAGCATCGGTAAGGATTTGCAGGCGCGTCTCCGCTTCCTGCGCCGTCCGTCGCTGCTGCTGCGCCTCTTGGTAGAGCAGCGCGTTTTCAATCGCGAACGCAGCGCGCAGTGCGAGCTCCTCGGCAAAGGCGAGATCGCGGGGCCCGTAGGCGCGCGGGTTCTCCGCCATGGCGAAAGTGATGGCCCCGAGAGTGCGGCCCGAGGCCTTCAGCGGCACGCAAAGGTAAGAGTGCAAGCCAATCGCACGGATGAGCGCCAGGTGCTCGGCATCATGCGTTGCGGCGACGAGCAGCTCATCTGGAACATTCGTCAACAGCATCGGCTCGCCTGTGCGGATGACCCCGTGCACCCAGTGGGGCGTATCAGGGTCCGTTGGATACCGCTGTTGAATTCGGGCGGCGAGCCTGAGCTTTTCAGGGTCGCTATGCGCTATCGCAAGCCGCTGCAACGAGCCATCTTGCTGCACCATATCCACGGCAGCCCAGTCCGCAAAACGCGGCACCGCAAGTTGCGCAATGCTCGCAAGTCGCTCGTGATACTCGAGCGACGAGGAGAGCAGCTTGACCCCCGCTTCGGCCAAGAGCTGCTGACGCATGTCAAACTCGCGCTTTTCGCTGACGTCTCGAAATACGAGCACCACGCCAACAAGCTCGCCTTTTACGTTGTTGATGGGAGCGGCTTTGTCATCGACATGGAGCTCGCGCCCCCCCTTTCTAACGAGCAGCGTATGGTCATTGGGTCCCGCGACATGATGGTCGCGAAGCACGCTCAGCACGGGGTTGTCGACCTTGGCGCGCGTGCGCTCATCGATGAACTGCACCACTTGTTCGATGTACTGCCCCAGTGCCTCAGCGAGCAGCCAGCCGGTAAGACTCTCGGCCACCGCGTTCATGAACGTGACGACACCGCGTTGATCGGTGGCGATCACGCCATCTCCGATACTTCGTAAGGTGGCAGACAGCTGCTCCTGACTGATGCGCAGTGCCTCTTCGATGTCTTTGAGATGCGTGATGTCCGCAAAGACTGAGACTGCGCCAAGCAAGCTTCCGTCCGCAGCGAAGACCGGCGCCGAGCTGCCAAGCAACGTCCCGTAGCTGTCGTCAAAGCGCTGGATGCGGAACTCCTCCGCCCCGTTCACCGTACGCGCGGTCAGGCAGCGCGCCATTTGCCAATCACCCGGACCGTAAGGCGTGCCGTCCGCATGAAAGGCGCGATAACGGCTCCATTCTGCGACGGAATCTGCATCGGCGCTGCCCGCCCAGATCGCGCGGGCAGCGGCGTTATCATGGATGAGCTTGCCCTCTCCATCGCAAATGATGATGCCGTGCGGCGTCTGTGTCAGCACCGCGTCGAGCAAGCCGCTGTTGTGCTGATGAAGGGAGCGGAGCCGCTCTACTTCCTGTCGCAGCGCTTGGAGCTCTGGATGCGATTCCATCGGATTCCTGGCCGGCGAGGCGACGCCGACCCCGATGGCGTTCTAAGCGACCCATGTGGGCGCGTCAAAGCACAATCGCGGCCTAGCGCGGCCTAGCGCGGCCCTAGCGCGGTCAGTCAGCGACCTCAGCCCGGTTTGCGCAGACTGGGCTCGCGTGCCCAAACACGGTGCTTGCTGGCGGCCGCCACATACCCATCGAGGTCAGCGCCGGTCACAGCCACTAGGCCCTCGTCGGCGGCTGGATCGACATGGGCCGCCTGCAGCAGGGGTGCGGCAGCCGGCACGTGGCCTATCACCTTCAGGTGTGCGTACGCGTTGTGCACCCATTCCACGGCCACAGCCTGGGTCAACAGCGCAGCGACGCCAGCTTCTGAGGGCGCCAAGATAACGGCATCAAACAGGATCGACGGGCCGCCCGACAGCGCGTGATCCACCTCGATCGTAAGCTTGCGCTGCGAGGTCACGCCGCCGATCGCTGGGCCGACCAGCTCTACCTTCGCCCCCTCGGCCTGCGCGCGCTCTTGGATCGCACTTAGTAAGGCATCGTCTACGCCATCGGTCACGAGCACGCCGATTTTGCGTCCCTTGAGCGTCGTCGGCGCTTTTTGAAGCTGACTGAGCGCGGGAGACGGCTTCATGTCGAGCACCTTCATGGCCGGCTCTATCTCGTCTGCTTGGCCTTGCATTCCGAGCGCCATCGCAACCTGCTCGACAAGCTTGGCATCGACGTTGGTAAGGTTGCCCAACATGCGTGTGCGCACGGCTTTGGTCTTCACCTTGGCAAGCTCGAACGCAAAAGCGCTGACGATGTGCATTTGCTCGGGCTCTGTCATCGACTTCCAGAACAGCCGCGCCTGCGAGTAATGGTCGGCAAACGTTTCCGAGCGTACGCGTAGCTTCTCGCCGGTCTCGGCTGTCGGCACGCTTTTGAAGCCACGTTCGGGGTCCTCGCGCGGAGCCTGGGCATCGAGACTGCTCGGGGAGTACGCCACGCGGCCCACGTCGTGCGCGGTGCGCATATGCCCGCCGCGCTGCATGTTGTGCCACGGGCACTTGGGCGCGTTGATCGGAATCTCGTGGAAGTTGGGGCTGCCCAGGCGGGACAGCTGCGTGTCGAGGTAGGAGAACACGCGGCCTTGCAGCAACGGGTCGTTGCTGAATTCGATGCCGGGCACGAGATGGGAAGGACAAAAGGCGACCTGATCGGTCTCGGCAAAGAAGTTGTCGACGGTGCGGTTGAGCACGAGCTTGCCCAATTTTGTGAGCGGGACGAGCTCCTCGGGCACGAGCTTGGTGGCATCGAGCACGTCGAAGTCGAAACTCTCCGCGGTCTTCTCATCGAAGACCTGCACCGAGAACTCCCACTCCGGGAAATCGCCCCCTTCGATCGCTTCCCACAGGTCACGGCGGTGGAAGTCTGGGTCGGCGCCGTTGATCTTGAGCGCCTCGTCCCAGATCAGCGAAAAGGTGCCGAGCATGGGCCGAAAGTGGAACTTGACGAACACGGAGGTGCCTGCCTCGTTCACCATGCGGAAGGTATGCACGCCGAAACCTTCCATCATACGGAAGGAGCGCGGAATCGCGCGATCGGACATTATCCACATCAACATGTGGGTGCTTTCGGGCATCAAGGAAACGAAATCCCAAAAGGTGTCGTGGGCTGAGGCTGCCTGCGGAAAGCCGCGGTCCGGCTCGGGCTTCACGGCGTGCACCAGATCCGGAAACTTCATCGTGTCTTGGATGAAGAACACCGGGATGTTGTTGCCGACCAAATCGTAGTTGCCCTCTTGCGTATAGAACTTGACGGCAAAGCCGCGCACGTCGCGCGCCAAATCTGCCGAGCCCTCGCTGCCGGCCACGGTCGAAAAGCGCACGAACACGGGCGTCTTCATTTCCGGGTCCTGCAGAAAGCCGGCCTTGGTCAGCTTGGCGTGAGAAGCGTAAGGCTGAAAGTACCCATGCGCCCCGAACCCGCGCGCGTGCACGACCCGCTCCGGAATGCGCTCGTGATCGAAGTGCGTGATCTTCTCACGCATCACGAAGTCCTCAAGCAGCGCCGGTCCGCGTGCGCCTACTTTGAGCGAGTTCTGATCGTCGGAAATGACGGTGGCTTGATTCGTGGTCAATCGCGGCGCGTCGCCTGATGCGACCTGGTGCAGCTCCCCCCCTGCCCCCAGCTGAGTGTCCTGGGCTGCGGTGTCTTGTGCTGCGGTATCTTGGGCGCCTGCTCGGGGCCTCTTGCTCGGCGTTGGGCGGGGCGCTTTGCTTGGGTTTTCACTCGACTGCTTTTTGGACGTCATCCGAATGCCTTCTCTCTGGAGTACCGAGCTCAAATGGGAATGTTGTTTGCGGGGTGTTTGCGGTTGCGCTGAAAGCCGGCAAGCGGGGATCCGTAGCGAGGCGCTTGCCCACAGGTGCGCACTAGGTTGCGTCGAAATTGCCGCGCCGGGTTGAGGGGTCGCGCACCACAGCGCCTGCGGGAACCTCCGTCATGGAAGATTCGTCGAACATATGGGCCGCACGGCGTTCTCACGGGGGTGCACTGCGCGACGCGTTGCAAGGGTAGTGCCGCTCCACCAACCATAAACAAGCCATCGGATGTGGCAAAACGCTACGCGCGCCCAGCCGCAGCGTGGAGCCGCGTGCAACTGCCGCGGCGTGGCCTGACGTCCCTGAGGCGCAGGTACTTTTGCAGGCTGCTCCGACCGGACGGACGTAGAGAATTCTCGGGGCGGGCCCGCGATCACTATCTCCCCTCTGGGGATGGTGAAGCACGCGCCGCGCGGGTTATATATGGTGCATTGTGATTGTCGCCATGGGAGGCGCTGTTGTCAGACGTCATAGACCGCCTGCGTATCCTTGTCGTTGAGGATGACGAAGATTCTGCGGAGCTACTTGCGGAAACCTTTCAAGAGCGTGGGCACAGCCTCGAGGTCTATAGAGATGGTGCCAGCGCCCTGGCCGCCCTCCCCCGCTTTCAGCCGCACATCGCACTGCTCGACGTCGGCCTTCCCGACATGAGTGGGTATGAGCTCGCCCAAAGGATCCGTGCGCTACCCGCATCAACGCCGGTGCGTTTGCTTGCGCTGACGGGCTACGGCGGCGCCGAGGAACGGGCACGTGCCAGCCAAGCGGGCTTTGACGCCCACTTCCTGAAGCCCGTGCACCCGGAGGTGCTCGTGAAGGCGGTCGAGGAAGAACACCATCCCAACGCCATTGCGGCGCAAACGAAAGCTCGTGAAGCACGAGCAGCAGCAGGTTCGGCGCGGGAGAGATCTTGACCATGAAAGAATCGATGAAGTCAGTAAAACGCGCCGGCGGCAGCGAACGTACAAAGCGCGCCAAGGAAGCTCTTCTCCCGCCAGCAGACACCCTGCCGCGCAACGGTGCGGGCCAGGCTCTGAGCAAAGCCGCGCGCTTAGGGAAAGCCGTGCGCAAGCCCGCACGCGATGGCGGCAGCAAAGGCACGCGCGACAGCGTGACGATGAAGAACGCCGTGGGCGGTACCGTGCCGATCACGGAGTGGGACCGTCTGTCGGCCAACAGCCGCGCGGAGGTCGAGCAGCTCGTCGACGTATTGAAAACGCTCAAGCAGGGCGATTTCAGCGTGCGCTACGAGATCGGCAAAAAGGGCATTTTAAGTCGTGCAGGCGAGCTGCTCAACGACATCATCGGCCTGAACGAGCACACGACGAGCGAGCTCTTCCGAGTTGGTAAGGTCGTCGGACAAGAAGGTAAGATGCACGAGCGTGCATCGGTCGGTCCGGCCAAGGGCTCGTGGGCGCTGGGCATGTCCTCGGTCAACCAGTTGATAGCCGACCTCGTCGCGCCTACCAATGAGGTCGCACGCGTCATCACCGCTGTGGCACGCGGGGACTTGTCGCAGAAGATGGTGCTCGAGATCGAGGGCCGTCCTGTGCGCGGTGAGTTCTTGCGCATCGGCACCACCGTCAACTCGATGGTCGATCAGCTGAACTCGTTTGCCGCAGAGGTGACGCGCGTCGCCAAGGAAGTCGGTAACGAAGGTAAGCTCGGCGGCCAGGCAGACGTCAAAGGCGTCAGTGGCACCTGGAAGGATCTGACCGACAACGTGAACGGTCTGGCTGCCAACCTGACAGCCCAGGTGCGAAGCATTGCCAAGGTCACGACCGCGGTCGCCAATGGCGACTTGTCCCAGAAGATTACGGTCGATGCGCGCGGCGAAATCTACGAGCTGAAAAACACGATCAACACCATGGTCGATACCTTGCGTTCGTTTTCGGCCGAGGTGACGCGCGTTGCCAAGGAAGTGGGCAGCGAGGGTAAGCTCGGTGGCCAAGCAGACGTCAAAGGCGTCTATGGCACCTGGAAG
>JBBSJC010000158.1:0-15078 GCA_038257655.1 Polyangiales bacterium
CGCTCGGGCTTTTAGGCTGGTCCACCGTCATGCCGTTCCGAGCGATGTCGCTGTGTCAACTCGGTCGCCATGCCGAGGCCAAGGCGGAGTGCGAACAAGGCCTTTCGCGACTGAGCACGGCAGACCGTACGTTCGTCGTGCGCAACGTGTGGATGGACATCGCGCTTGCGACCGCAGAAGCCGGGCTTGGTGAAATCGACGCTGCGACGTCACGCCTGGACGGACTCCTCGCCTCGGACATCGCCTACGACAATCCGCTCGTGCTGGGCTCGCTGCACGACGCACGTGCACGCATAGCCCTGGGGGCCAATGATCGCTCGGGTTTTAACACTCACCTCGCACATACCCAACGCTGGTTTACTTCCACCGACACGCCGGCGCTGATTGCGCGCTACGAACAGCTGGCAGCGCTCGAGCGCTCAGCGCCGTGGTTCACGAGCATCCCCGCAGCTCCCTTCGAGCGTGAGCTCGCGGCCACACTTTCGGGCTGCCAGGACGACGCGCTGCGGGCCCAACATGCGCTGGCCACCATCCTCAAGGCAACCAACTCTGCGCGCGGAATGCTGTTTCGCTTCCAGGCTGGAGAGCTCGATGCGATTGCTAGCGCCGGCAAAGCCAACCCTCCGCGCGAGGTGCTCGAATCGATCTTACGTTTAGCGTCTCAGACCGAGCAGACACTCAGCACTCAAGTCGAGGACGGGCTCAGCGCCCCGTCGCCCTCCCCAACACTAGGCGGGTACCAGTCATTCCTGCTCACTCGCTATCGTGACGGGACGCTATGGACCGTCGGTGCAGTGGCTATCGCAGTGGACTCCGATTTCATTCCGCCAGGCTTCGCCACGCTTGAAGCCATCGCGACAGGCCTTTCGCTCGACCAGGAGTCACAGACGGACGCGGAGCCTGCATAGCGTTACGCCTGAGGCTGCCCGCACCCCTACTCCCCCAAGCTCGACGCGCCATGGTGTTCCCTTATCTTAGAGCGGCTTGAGCACGAACCTGCCGTAGGCGACAAACGCGCAGATGGCGGCCACGACCAGCCAATAGATCATCGGACCGTAATTCGCGTCGCCGGAAGAGATATGCAGGCCGCAGAAGAGCAGCATTTCCAATGCTATAAAGGCGGCCGCGATAGGGGCGATGATCGCTAGGGGACTATATATTGCCGGGAGGACCAGGCCCACGCTGCACAGCAGCTCGATGGCGCTCAGCGAAAGCCAAACGCCATGGGGAATCGCACTCAGCGAAGGCACGGTTTGCTCCGGATGGGAGAACTTCCACACGGCACCCATGGCGGTATGTAAGGCGAGAGCAACTTGAAGAACCCATAAGAAAATATTCATAGCTTACCTCTTCTATCGTGGCTCACTCCGCCCGAAACCATGGAAGACATGACCAGGTCAGTGATCAACCAGTAGGCTAAGATCCTTGACTGGATCATGGCGTCCTCGCGAGCTGGTCGACGAGCTTTTCGCCCATCATCTTCCAGCCGTAGCGCGCGCCACCAAAGTTCTGCTTCTGGTTCGGCTTGAAACCCGACTGCACGAGCGACAGGCGCGTGCCCGACGCCGTGGGCGTGAGCGTGAAGGTCACGACGGTGTCGAGCTCCATGTCACCGACGACCCACGCGTAGCTGAGCTTTGTCTGCGCTTCGCTCTCGAGCATTCGGCAGTTCACGGTGCCGTCCCAGCCGGGGTAGGGCTGCGTCTTGAATGTGAACGTGGTTCCCGGCTCGAGCTTGAGCCCGACGACGGGCAAAAGCCACTCGTTGAGCAGCACCGGGTCGGTGAGTGCGCGCCAAACCTTTTCCGGCGAATGATGTAAATCGAATTCGAACGAAATGGACTCGGTTTGCAACGGGGGGGTGTTGTCGATGGGCTTCATTTGTCCATTTTCTCCAGCAGTTCTTCAAGACGATCGACGCGCTCGGTCCAGAAGGCGCGGTAATGTGCGATCCAGTCGATGAGCGGCTTCATCCCGCGCGGCTCCACGCGATAGTAGACACAGCGCCCGTCGCGCCGGCCGTTCACTAAGCCTGCGTCTTTCAACGTGGCGAGGTGCTGCGAGACCGCTGGCTGCGAGATATCGAAGCGCGCCGTGAGGTCTTTGACCGCGGCTTCGCCACGCGTGAGCGACTCGAAGATCGCCCGGCGACTGGGGTCCGCCAGCGCCTGAAAGATCTTGTCTTGGACGACGCCCGCGCTCTGCATGTCTGATTCATAAGTCATGGCTTATGAATTGTCAACACGCGTGCGCTACCCTAGGCGCGCACGAGGGAGGTGCGTTTCATGAGTTCACTTGTCACTTATGTGCTCGAAGGGTCTGTCGCCACGATCACCATGGACGATGGTAAGAAGAACGCGCTGTCGAGCGCGATGCTTTCGGAGTTGAACGCGGCCCTGGATCGCGCGCTCTCGGATCGCGCTACGGTCTTGCTCACTGGTCGCGAAGGCGTGTTTTCCGCTGGTTTCGACCTGACGACGTTGATGGCGGGTGGCGTAAACGCCTTCAACATGGTGCGTGGCGGCTTTGAGCTTGCCGCCAAGGTGTTGGCCTACCCCGCCCCTGTGGTGGCCGCTTGTGGGGGGCATGCGATCGCCATGGGAGCGTTTCTGATGTTATCGGCGGACTACCGCTTCGGCGTCTCGGGTCCGTTCAAGGTGGTGGCCAACGAAGTCGCACTGGGCCTAACCATTCCCTACGCCGCCGCGGAGATCTGTCGCCAGCGCCTGACGCCTGCACACTTCAACCGCACCGTCTTGCTATCGGAGGTGTACACGCCGGAGGCAGCCGTCGAAGCAGGTTTCTTCGATCGGGTCGTCGCGCCGGCGGACCTTACGGATGCTGCGCACAAGCTCGCAACCGAGCTTACGAAGCTCAATGCGAAAGCACATGCCGCAAGCAAGCTCAGGGTACGCGCGCAGGTCCTCGAGGCGATGAAGCACGCTATCGCCGCGGACGACGCGGACCTGCGTAAGGTGTGGGGCATCGTTTAGTAAGTCCGCTGGTCCGGCGACAACGCCAAATCTGCGTGGCACACTTCTACCCACCTGCCCCCACTCATTCGCGCAGGCTACTGCATTCGTTGAGCGGATTTCGACTCGTGGGTGACACTGCTCTATTGGATGAATCGCCATTCGCGAGCCCTTTTGCGCCTACCCGAAGCGACTGATCAGTCGTTGCTCGAGCTGGCTAAAGCTGGCGATGAGGACGCTTTCGCACAGATATACCTGCGCTATGCGCGCTACGTCGCATCCGTAGTGGTGCGCCTGTTTGGTGACTCGATGGAGCTCGATGACACCGTGCAGGAAACCTTTGTCGCGGCAGCGCGCGGACTAAGCAAACTGAACGAGCCCGAGAAGCTACGCGGCTGGCTGGTAGCGATTGCGGTGCGCAAGGTGCAACGCAGGCTTGGCATGCGCACGCGACGACGCTGGCTGGGCGAGCAGCTGAGTATCTCGCGCACCGTGTCCGATCCAGCGTCGCGCGATCGGGTCGACGAGCTCTACGACGTGCTCCAACACGTTCCCGACAAGCTGCGTGTGCCGTGGCTTTTGGTGCGCGTGGAGGGCATGAGCTTGCAGGAGGCGGCCAGCGCCTGTGACACGTCGCTGGCGACACTGAAACGGCGCTTGGCCGAGGGGGACGAGCGCATCCAAAGGAAGTTACATGCAGAATAATCGCTGGCAGGACATCCGCTGCGACCTCACGCCATCGTGGGATGAGCTTCGGGAGCGGCGCGTGTTGGGGCGCGTGCTCGCGGAAGTGCGCGAGGGGAAGCGCACCGAATCGACTCGGCGTATTCGCTGGATCGGCGTGGGCGCGGTCGCGGCCGCAGCGGCGGTCTTGGTCTTACTCTCTGCGCCAGCTGCCGTTGATCACGCTGCGCTTCCCAAGGAGTCTCCTGCAAAGGTGGCTTCGCGCGCGATATCCGGCGAATCACCGAAAGCAGCTCCGGTCACGCCGGCGGAGGAAACGCCCGGCACCTCGACGCTGCGCTTTGCGGACGGATCGATGGCGCAGCTCTGGGCCGATGCACAAGTCGTCAACACCGCGCAGAGCCGCGAAGAAGTGGTGATCGAGCAGCGCGCAGGCCGCGTGCGTTACGAGGTGCCCGCACTAGAACAGCGTCGCTTCGTAGTGCACGCGACGAATGTGGCGATCACCGTGCTCGCCACGGTGTTCGAGGTCGAGGTAAGCGAGACCGAGATCGAGGTGCGCGTGCAAGACGGTAAGGTGCAACTGACGCAGGGAGATAGACGCCTCTCACTTCACGCCGGCGAAAGCTTTCGCTTGTCTCGTCCCGCCGAGCCTGAGCCGGCAGCTGCGGCCTCGCAGGCGGTCGAAGCCGATTCGACGCGTGCCCAAGCGCGAGGCCCGTCGCGCAGACGGCGTTCCCACAGCCGAACGGCCCAGAAGGAGAGTAAGGTTGCGACGTTTCAGCCAGCAGCCGAGCCTCAAGATGCGATGGCCGAAGGCTTACATGCTGCAGATAAGGCGCGTCGTGCCGGTGACCTCAGCGGGGCGGCTCGTGTCTTGCAAGACCTTATCGCCGGCCACGGCAGTGATGCGCGTTTACCACGCGCCTCGTTTACACTTGGACGCGTGGAACGTTCGCGGGGTCGGCACGGACAAGCAGCACGCGCCTTCGAGGCATGTCTGCACTCGGATCCACAAGGTCCGCTGGCAGAGGATGCGTTGGCCGAGGCCGCCGTGGCCTGGTCCGCTGCAGGCGACCTGACGCGCTCTCGCGCCCTCGCCAATCAGTACGTGGCGCGTTTTAACTCTTCCACTCACTCGGCGCGCATCCGCACACTCTTGCGATGATGTGTTGCTTGGGCCTGCCTAGGGCCCTGCTCAGGCTCGGACCACCAGCCGTGGTTTCGACCGCGGTCGGTTTCGTGTTCGCGGTACTCTGCTTCGCACTCGCGCCCCCTACGCAGGCGCAGGCCGAAGGGCCATTGCCGCTAAAGCTTTCGAGCGAGGGCTGTGCTGGTCTCGATCAACCCGAGCTTGCACGCCTGCTCGCGCTCGAGCTTGCGAGTCTGGGCGTTGACCCGAACCGTCCGGTTCAAGTCGTTGTCGCATGCACCACGGACTCGTTGCGCTTGCGGGTATCAAACCCGCGCGAGGTCGGCTATCTCGAGCGCGTCCTGCCGCGCAGTGCCGTGAGTCTGCCGGGCGATGAACGCGTGCTGGCCCTGAGCGTCACCCAGCTCGTGCTCACCGCTTCCCAGGCACTGCCCAAGCGCGCAGCGCCGCTACCTTCGCAGCCACCCGCTACGCCGGAGCAACGAACGTGGATAGCGCTGGGGGCGGGCCTGCGTCTGCATGATTGGGCGGCGACGCTGCCGCTCTGGCATGTCACAGCGTTAGCGCAACATCAGAGCGGACGATGGGGACTGCTCGGCGCGCTCGACGCTGCGTTGGGCGAAAGGGAGCAAGCGCTTGGCGTCGTGGAAGTCATGCGCCTGTCGGCTGCGTTCGGTCCGGCGCTGCGTCTGGTCAATGCCCAGCGATTCGAGCTGTGGACGCTCGCGCGCGCCGGCGCAGCTTACGTACGTGCGCGTGGGGAGCCTGCGCAAGGCTTTGGCGCGAATAGCGTCCACGGTGTTGGAGCCCTGTTGGAAGCGGGGCTTTTGCCCACGCTGCGCCTTGCACCCGTGCGGCTCGCACTGTCCTGTGTGCTCGGCGCGGAGCTAGGCTCCCCCCAAGCTCAGGTGCAAAACGAGCGCAGCGTGCGCACCAAGGGTTTGTACGGCACCGCAACGCTGTTGCTGGCAATCGAGCTGGGCAAGAGCTTAACCATTCCTTGATTCCGTCTGTCGCCGAGGTGTTGAACCGTGATATTTCAGGCAGGCAACGATGCTCCCGAAGAACCCGTTCGTAGGACCCAGCAGACGTTCGACCCACTCCATACGTGCCTTGGGACGGCGTAGATAAAAGTTCTGAACGGGGAGGCGATGAGCGCCAGCCGGAAGGCGTTCTAGCCCAGGCGTGGGCGACCAGATTTCAGCGGACAACACCAGCGCGTTTTCACCAGGGTAACCTCCCGGCAGATCGGGCCCCGACCCCGCTCTTCGGTCATGAGGCGTCCATTTGTGGGTGGTAAGCGACAGTCCCGCACGTGCTTGCGTGTCCATGTGGCTACAAGGCGCCAGGTCGCTTTGGGGTGTTTGTGGCAAGCCGTATGTTCTTACCATTGCACTTCCATCGCGATCTGAGCGGGAAGGCCAACTAGGTGCGACTACGAATAGGGCAGATGTTCACTTCCTCCCAGAAGGCCTGTCGATGACAGCGCGAGAAACATTGGAAGCTGTCCTATCAAGGAGCGGCGCCGAGCGCGCAGACGGCCGAGCGCTGTGGAGGTATGGCGCGCAGCCAGAGGAACTTGCCCAAATTTTGAATGAGTTTCGTAGTTACTCCTCGTGCCCGCGAACGATGAGCCTCAAGGAACAGGCTGCTCTGACGCTTGTTGTGACGCACATCCTGTGCGCAGATGGTGATGCGCGCGCTTGGTCTTGGGAGCCCGTATGGTCTGCCCTACGTTGGAGTCCTGAATGCCTCCCTACGCTCTATGGGCACCTTAGCGATGGTTTAGAGCTCTTCTGGCGAAGACCTGTTCGGCGCTTTTTAGAGACCGAGCGTCGAGCATTTCTCGGGACGTGCTTCGTTGAGGGTGGCTTGCCGCGCAGCTGGCTGACGGCTGACCACGATGTCGGGAGAACGGTACGACGCCTGGTTGCGTTAGCAGAGCTTTACCAAGTTAGCGCGGCCTCACTCTCGACTGACTGCGTCGGTAAGATGGCAGAAAGCATACGTTGCCGTGAGGTCGAGGATCTCTGTGGTCAGATTGCTGACGCTTTAGTCTCGTTGCGCGCGCGACTGCCTGCCACCTGCGAGAATCCTGCACGTTATCTTGACAGCGTGGATCCCAACTGGAGGGCTAACCTACCTCTGCGCATCGCGGGGGAGAGCGACGCTGCTCGTGTCGTCAATGGCTTTCTGTCAGTAGCGGCATCGGAGAACGCAGTGCCGCTCGTAGAGATTGTGACGGTGCTAGAGGCTGCTGGAGGTCTCTGCAGACGGCGCGTGCGGATCGCGGACCAAACATCAGCTCAGCAGCTCTGCATGCAAACAGGGCTGCCTGATGAACATCCGGCTCGGCTTCTCTATCTCTTCATTCAGACAGATACGGGAGCGCGGCACCAGCTCGCCCGCCTGGAATATCGGGGTGAGGGCGCCTCCGCCACTTGGTATACAGTTCGCTCGGGCGCGCTCCCTGAAATCACTACTACGGCGGAAGTGCGCGTGGCGATTGGTCTCAGAGGGGAAGTGTTCGCGGAGTTTGTTCCACCCGGCGGCGACCTTATGGATCCGAACGCGGCGTGGGTGTTCTCTTGCACATCGGGGCGCGCCGCGTCGCTGCTTGGAACCGGGTCGTGCGCAGTAACGCAGGAAAATGCTCTTGTGTTCGTCCTTGCGCGATACGACGCCCCTAGCCCCCTCGACGCCCACTCTGTTGTACAGCGATCCGAGGCACACCTAGAGGGTCGCACAGCGTACGAGGTCCGAGGCCGAGTCGAAGGGCAGGTGGGCGGGGAAAGCTATCTCGTTGAAACCGGCGCTCGTGAAGCGCGCGGTACTCTGCTGCTCCGTGGTCCGAGGCTTCGTTCGGGGTGTGGCGCTCAGGCTCCCTACCATGGTCCACCAGAAGTTCTCATGATGGGGGAGCGCGGGGCGGTCGCCCTTGCTATTGACGCCCTTTTCTGGAGGCCCGTGGATCACGCGGGAGCCTGGCGCAGCTGGCGAGAGCAGGCGCCCGCAGGGGCAGTTGCGATCAGGGCACGTGATGCAAAAGGCGATTGGCTTCGCACTAGCGCAAAAATCGTTCCCGCTCGATTCCGCCTTCAGTCTGACAAAAAAGCGTCCCTGCGACTTCAGTGCAAAGAGCTCCTCGGGGTCGTTGCCGATGAATCTAACGTTGGGGTCGTCCGCGACGCTGTCGGTGGCTTCTGTCTTTCCTTTGCCGAGGCTATGGGCAGTGCCGATGTGGAGGTCGTGCTGCTCTTCCGTGATGCGGGGCCCCTCAAGCTAAAGTTACCGGTGCCCGGCGGTAAAGCCGGGTTCTTGGACGAGCACGGTGCGTGGCTCCCAAATCAGGCGCGCTTTGGTATTGAGTCCCTGGATCGCATCCGGGCGCGAGACACCGGTACTAATCCGGTATGGCTCGAGGTGCGCTCTAGCGGGGCAGCTTGGGAGGGTCTGGTCGAGCTTAGGCGTCCTACAACTGGCCTAGCCGAAGTACACCTTGAAGACCTTCGCGACGAGGTAACTACGAGACTCAGGGCCAGCGGCAATTTGGACGACTATCTCGAGTTTCGGATTGCCCCGATGGGATCGGCTCCAACTCGCTTTAGTATCCTGCAAATCGGCAACTACGGCCTGCACCTTGAGGCAGCGTTCTCAGAAACCTCCGCCAACATGTGGGTGCGGGGGGGCGGTGAACAAGGTTTCTCGCGTGAAGAAAGCGATCGACTGAGCCTTTGGGGCATGTCGCTCATTAATCCTGAGATGCCGTGGTTTCCGTTCGTGTCCACCGGTGACGGCAGTTGGGCAGCCGATTTCAAAACTCTTACACCGGGGCCTTACCTAGCGATTCTGCGCGAAAATCAGCTGATTCGCGGCCGGCCTAGGCTAATTACAGTTCCTGGCGTGCCTCCGTCCCTGCCGTCCGCCTTCTCGGCTGCCGCCATGATGGACAGTACTGAGGCACGGGAAGTTGCGTGGACCGGTCTGTGCTCAGAGATGGCGAACGACTGGAATCACCTAGAGTGGCCTCGTTTTCGCGCGCTCATTCGGGCAGGCAGCCCGCTGCCGGCGAGCTGTTTCGAGGCAATGTGTGCCGCCGCTCGTAACCCGGCATTCTTAGCAAGCGCGCTTCTACGAGAGGTGGATCCCGGCGGGCAGCGCGAGGTCCGCAGCGAGTTCGAAGAGGCAGGTGTTTTCTGGCAGGGGCTTCCTCTTCGAGCATGGGCCAATGCTGTCCGCTCTTTGAATAGGTGGCTTACGAAGGCTCCAGAACTTGCCTTGGCAATGGGCGGTCACGCGAAGGCCCTAGCTATGACCTCCCCGTCCGTGTTCGGGACCATGGCCCCTGATCTGCGCTTCCTGTCCGTGGTGCGCGCTCTAGGGCAGCGGGCCATGGTAGGGCGAGAAGCTGGCGGAGGAGAGCGCTGCCTTAGTCTCCCCCCCGTTGCTATTGAGCACGTACTCGCGCTCGAGGCTCAGAATCTGTTAGCCCGTCACACGGACGATCGGTGGCCTCAGCCACGGCTGTCCACTGACATGGAGGAGATTGCCGGCGAGCTTCGCTCTTCCCGTCATCCTCCCTTCTGCCTCGCCGTTCTTCGAGCTCCGTATGTCGCGGCGAGGGTCGCGCTTGATGCTCAATACCTTGATTCCCGCAACAGTCGCGCGTTACGAAACGCGCGTGCGTTCGACCCTGAATGGTTCGATGCGGCTCACGCTTTCCACATGGCTAGTCTGATTCAGCGCGACCCACGCACCTACGCGGAGCTATTCGAGCATGACTAACAGCGCCTTCTTCTCGTTGCTTGCGCAGGAGCTCGGTGAGCGCGCAGCACGTGCCTGTGTCAGCCAAATTGGCCCGCGAAGCGAACCCTTGCGACGCCACCTACTGTCGGCACTGGCGAGTCCACCGGGACACGGTACAGGTTTTCTCGCGAAACCAGTCTTCGAAGCACTTTTCGACTGGGAGAGTGCTAATGGCACCCTTGCCGAACTGGACCTGCTCCACCCGTCACTCCTCGCAGCATTAGGTAAATCGATCGTGTGTGGGGATGTGCAGACCGAACCGTTGTTCCCAAGCGATCGGCGACCGTACGTTCATCAGGTTAAGGCTTGGCGAGCATTGCTCGAGCCGCCGGGGCGGAGCGTTTTGATCCGAACTGGTACCTCATCGGGCAAGACCGAATCATTTCTCGTTCCCGTCCTTGATTCACTGGCGCGCGAGCTGTCCACTCAAGGCTCATCGAGCCCGCTCGTGGGGGTGCGCGCCCTGTTTCTCTACCCGCTTAATGCTTTGATAAATAGCCAGCGCGAACGATTGATGGCAGGCGCCGCACCTTTCGATCAACGGATAAGGTTCTGCCTATATAATGGCAATACGAAGGAGCGTCTCCCCGGCCGCGAGCAGTTGGTCGGACCGGAGGTGATGGATCGACGCCTTCTCCGCGAGGAGCCGCCGCCGATGCTGGTTACCAACGCGACAATGTTGGAATACATGCTGGTGCGCCAGACCGACGCGCCGATCCTTGAGAAGTCCGCTGGGAAGCTGCGCTACATCATCCTCGACGAGGCACACACGTATCTTGGCTCCTCGGCGGCTGAAATCGCGTTGCTGTTGAGGCGTGTCATGCATGCCTTTCAGGTCGATTCCCAAAGTGTCAGGTTCGTCGCGACCTCGGCAACCATCGGCGGTAGAGATGCAGAAGGTAAACTTGGTGAGTTTCTGGCCCAGCTCGCAGGCGTTTCGGTTGATCAGGTGGTCGTGGTGTCAGGAGCACGGGTCGCGGCTCCGATCGCCGATAGCTATCGCCAGGAGCGACGAACTCTACCGAGCCTGGATGAGCTGAGCAAATTGAAGGACTCAAAAGCAGTTGGCGCGCGGCTGGCCAGCAGCGAGTTGTTCCGTGAGCTGCGCGAGAAGCTCAACACTGCACCCTTGGCTCTCGACCAAATCGCAGCCACGCTCGGCGCGGACCTTAGCGAAGAATCGACCCTGGCTTTGTTGGACGCGGCATCCGGTGCGGAGCTGGATGGACACCACCTCCTGCCCCTGCGTGGGCACTTCTTCATGCGGACGCTGGAGGGGATATGGTGCTGCACGAATGGAGCCTGCTCGGGCCGAGCAGAGACCCCGCTCTCGGATGTTGCCTGGCCATGGGGTAAGACTTTCTTTTCGCGCCGCGAGCATTGCGACGTCTGCCGAGGGATAGTTGCCGAACTCGTCGCGTGCCGCCGATGTGGCGAAGCTTATGGAGTTGTGGAAGAGAACGACCACAACACCTTGAGCGGAGTTGCATGGCCGCTGGGAGAAGACTTTGACGCTCCTGATACTACCTCAGATCCGCTTGAGGACGAGGACGACGCTCCTAGGTCGCGAGGAGCGATACGGCTGCTGGCCAGTGAGGACGGGGCGCGGAATTTAGATGGCAGTTCCGGAGCTACTGACACCTACGATCCGAGCACCGGTCGTCGCGATGCGGGAAGCAACGTCGTTAGGTTCGCCTCAACTTCGCGCGCTAAGGCGCTCAGGTGCGGCTCATGCGGCGGTGTGCACGGGGCTGAGCGCTCCGTGTTTCGTCGAGCGCGGCTAGGGGTTAACTTCCTGTTACGCAACGCCCTCTGGACCGTTGGGGAACGCATGCCACCTTCCGGGGCCAAGGGAACTCTTCCGGCCGACGGGCGCCGACTTATAACATTTACTGACAGTCGCCAGGGTACGGCACGTTACGCGTTGCAGTCGCAGATCGAGGCCGAGCGCACTTGGGTTCGGGCTTACGTCTACCACCATCTTTGGGCCGAGGCGCGTCGCCAAAGCGGCAACGTTCTGGCCGATGTCACGGACCTGGCGAGAGAGCTGCGTGTCTTGGAAGAATTGGTTTCACAGGCCCCTGCGCTCATGCCCATGGTGGAGGCAAAAAGGCTCAAGCTAGCCCAGCTGCGCTCGGCGCCAATCACGGGAATTAAGTGGAGCGAGATGCGCCGGCAGCTCAGCCAGGAGCGCACTGCCTCCTGGATCCGCGAGGCTATGCAACGTAGCTACGAGCCGGCGCGCCTCGATGACGTACAACGCGCCGAGCTGTGGCTTCTGCGTGAGTTTGGACAGCGCCTTCCGCGCCAGGCCTCGTTAGAAAACTTGGGCTTAGTAAGATTCGACTATCCATCGCTTCGGGCTGACCCACCATCCTACTGGCTTTCCTTAGGTCTTGATGCCGATGGCTGGCGTTCATTTCTGAGATTCATTTTGGAGTCATTTGTGCGCGCGCAGACCCCACTTATTATCGATTGGGATGTGCGTCGTTGGCTTGCACAGTACATAGTGCCTCGTAGCCTGGTGGCGCAGGACGAGGATTCATCTTCGGTAACGACCCCTTGGCCCTCAGCGAGCCGACCTAGGCTTTCCAATGTTGTCCGGGTAATGTTCCGGGCACTGAGGCTGAACACTGATAGCAAAGATGACCGCGAGCTGCTCACCAGCATGCTGCATATCGCGTGGTCACAGCTCACCCAAAGCCTGTACTTCAAACGTTTGGAAACTGGCTACCGGTTGGCACTTGACGACGTGCTTCTTGTGCCGGTTCGGGAAGGTATGCTGTGCCCCGTAACAGGGCGTATCGGCACAGCGACACTATTCGGCTTATCCCCTCATGCGACGCTCGCGCATCACGGTCATTCCGAGCGAGTAATGATGCCTGAGCCCATCGCGCTATTTGGTGACAAACTCGCTCAAACCGAGGTGTGGCTGCAAGATGATCCCCAGATCCAACATCTCCGGGCTCGTGGTGTATGGACCGAGTTTTCGGATCGCATTTTAAGGTACGGTCCGGTTCTCTACATGACTTCCGCGGAGCACTCGGCCCAGGTTCCGAAGCAGCTTCTGAAGCCGCTCGAAAGGGCGTTCAGACAGGGAGAAGTTAACATCCTTCACTGCTCAACCACAATGGAGATGGGCGTGGACATTGGCGGGTTGAGCGGGGTGGTAATGAACAACACCCCACCTGCGCCCGCGAACTATTCGCAGCGAGCGGGACGTGCAGGGCGTCGAGGTGAGGCTCGTGCGGTAGTGCTGACGATGTGTCCACCCACTTCACACGCGTTGGCGGTTTTTCAGAACCCTGTATGGCCCTTCGTCACGCACGTGCGTCCGCCAGAGGTGGCCCTTACGAGCGAGCGGATCGTGCAACGCCATCTGCACTCGAGCTTGCTCGCCGCTTTCCTACGCGAGCGGAGCATTTCTGACTCTCACGTGATGACCTGCCGTGGCTTTCTTCTACCGCCGCCTGGGCAAGACCTCAGTCTGCTTGGCCTGATGTGCGAATGGCTGAGCGCGTTACCCGAGGACAGTCGCACTATTCGAAACGCAAAGGCGCTTCTTCGTGGCACTGCCCTCGATGGACAGGTGGTTTCGCGTCTGCTCGTTGTGCAGAACGAAATGAAGGCCCTGGAGAACAGCTGGGGCGTAGAGCGCAGAGCGCAGACGGACGAGTTGGAGCGGCTCGGTGGTTCTCTAGACACTCCTTGGGAACGGGCCGAAGCTCCAGAGCGCTCGGTGCGTATCGCCATCCGCCGCCTTGACGATGACTTCCTGCTTAGGTTTCTTGCTACAAGGGGATTCCTGCCCGCTTATGGCTTCCCTCTTAGCGTTGTTCCGCTCGTCACCCTAAACGCTGAGGAACTTGCGCACGACCGGAACCAGCGAGGGCGAGCGCGTGAGCGCGGTGATGCAGTAGAGGACCGTCCTGACCCATCCAAGGGGTATCCAACGCGTAGCTTAGACCGGGCGCTGCAGGAGTATGCTCCCGGCAATCGCGTGCTGATCAACGGCACCGTGCGTGAGCCAAGAGGGGTAACGCTCAACTGGCGCTCACCTGCAGGCAGACAGGAAGCTAACGAGCCGCAGTCGCGCCGCTGCTTCTGGCGCTGCCTGAGCTGCGGCGAAATGGGTGACTCCGCTCGGGAGATCGAATACTGCCCGGCTTGCAGCAGCGAGAAGATGAAGCCGCTGTGGTTTCTCGAGCCCAGTGGTTTCGCAGTCGACATTCGCGACAAGCCCCATAACGATACACAGCAGCGTCACTTGGCCAGCCCTCCGGTGTCTTTGGTGAGTGCGTCTGGCACGGCCTGGCAGCCTCTACCGACGCCAAGTCTGGGCCGCTATCGCCACAGTCATGAAGGAAGGCTCTTCTCCTACGTTTATGGCGAACATGAGAAAGGCTATGCCGTCTGTTGCTATTGTGGTCGCGTGGAGGCAATGCAGCAGGCACGTGTTCTGCCGAAAGCGTTTACAACCCACAAACGTTTGCGCGGAGGTAAGACGGGTGGCGACAACGAGTTAGCGTGTCCGGGGGCAGCCGGCGGCTTCGGCGCTTGGACGCACCTAGGCTTCGGAGGGACGCGTACAACAGACGTGTTCGAGCTGGAACTGCGCGACCCCGTAAATGGGGGACCGTTGGGCGGGCCTGAGGCGGGTAAGGCCAGCGTCACTATCGGCGCCGCATTGCGGGAGGCGCTTGCACGACGACTGGGCATTGATCCTCGAGAGCTCGGGTTCGCCACACGGCCGATCAGTCAGGACGGTGTCAAGCATTTGGTAGTAGCCCTTTTTGATCGCGCGGATGGTGGGGCCGGCTATGTGGCGCAGGCATTGTACGATCTAAGGGGACTGCTCGACGAAGCCAGAAAGGTGATGGAGTGCCCGCTCGGGTGCGACCGCATCTGCCATGCTTGTCTGCTCAGCTTTGACACGGATCGCTATGCAGCGGATTTGGACCGCCATCTCGGACTCCGATTGCTTTCCGAACCTGTTTTGAATGCGCTCTCATTACCGCAGGAACTCAAGTTCTTCGGCGAGAGCACATCGTTCGAACCCCATCTCCTACGAACCGCGCTGACAGCCTTCCTTCAGAGAGTTGGTAAGGCGGACCTCATTCGCATCTACTGGGGCAGTAGGTCCGAAGATTGGGAGTTTCAGGAATGGCCTCTGCGTGCCTTGCTGATGGCGCAGCAGGCTATCGGAACGAGCATCGAGATCGTGGCGCCGCGGGCGGTTCTCGAGTCGCTGCCATGGGATGAGGCGAACATTCTGGCAGGGCAACTCGAGCTGAGCAGGTTCGCGCTTATCGCCAATGAGAATGTTCATGCCGCGAACGCTTCGATGTATGTCTGTCTAGAGGTCTTGTCCGGACCTACATCCAGACGGTGGGCGGTGTCGAACGCCACCGGCCTAAGCCCCGGGCCTGCGGGGGGCTGTGGCGGGTTTGACGATGACAACGA
>JBBSJC010000159.1:0-15007 GCA_038257655.1 Polyangiales bacterium
GATCGCGCTGTCGAAACAGGACATCATATCCATGCCATCGTCCGCGGCTCGGCCGTGAACCACGGAGGCGCCGCCAACTCCCTGACCGCTCCCCGCGTCGCCGCGCAACACCAAGTCGTGACTAACGCCTACAAGGCAGCCGGACTCGAACCGCACCTGGTGTCTTATGTCGAGGCGCATGGAACCGGAACATCACTTGGAGATCCAATCGAAGTAGAAGCGCTGGATCGCGTGTTGCTGGCGAACACGAGCGAACGGCAGTTTTGTCGCATCGGAGCGCTCAAATCTAACCTGGGACACTTGGAAGCTAGCGCGGGGCTCGCAGGACTTCTGAAAGTCGTGCTGATGCTGAAGCATCAACAGATCCCGCGAACCCTCCATGTCGAACAGCTCAACCCGGTGATCGAGTTCGAACGAACCGCTTTTCAGGTCGCGACGACTCACGAGTCTTGGTACACTACGGCCGCCCGACCGGTACGACTTGCCGGCGTCAGCTCCTTTGGTTTCGGCGGCGCAAACGCGCATGTCGTAGTTAGCGAAGCTCCGCCAGAAGCTAGTTCTGCGAACGAAATGCCTGAGCGCTACGCGTTGCTATTGAGCGCCAAGACGCCACGAGCGCTTTCGCAGTTGGTGTTGTCGTGGATCGAACGGGTGCAATCCGGACAAGCTCTGCCTGCCCTATCCGACGCATCCATGACGTTGTTGCTCGGCCGCGAGCACTTCCCGTGTCGGCACGGTTTCGAGGTTGAGAGCTACGCAGAGCTGCTCTCGAAGCTCCTCACTTTGCGCGCCGCCAGAACACAAACTTCTGCCGTGAAACCGGGCGCGCTATCGCTCAGCATCCCAGAAGAGGTGGGCGATTGGCGGTGCCTTCGAACTTGGCGCCGAAGAGGCATCCCCCACGCCGGCGCGGCGGATGATCTGGGTGCGCTCTTCGACGAAGTCGTACAGGAGCTCGCACTGCTGGTGGCCGCGACGAAACCGCAGCAGATCGAGACGACGGGATGGGGCCTGTGGGCTGCGTTGGTGGTTGCAGGAGCCCTTACGGCGGAGGAAGCGAAACTGAGCGCCTGCGACGGTGGGCCCCCGCAGGAAGGCATCACGCTTCGCCGCCCACACCTTACAGTGATCGACTCCGCTCGAAACCGTTGTGTGACGCCGTTCGCACTACCCAGCGAGCATGTCGATCGGCTCGTGCGGCACACCAAGTTCAGCGCGCAAGAATGCGCGCAGCTCCAGATGCGCGCTGAAGCGCTTCTGCCCAATCAGGCCACCTTCCGAAAGTTCATGGAGGAATGGCAGGCGCTGCTCGACGCACAGACCTGCGCACCGCAACCCTCGGGAACCTCTAATGAAGAGGTAACCTTGCTCAATCGGCCGCTGTGGTTGCGTTTGGTTGCGATAGCGACATGCCTCGAGCAAATCGGAGTCCGCTGGGAGCTGTCCGCCCCTGTGCTGCTCGCTTCACGTGAAGGCATGCAGTTGGTTGCGCTACTGGCCCAACAAGTGCTGTCTCCGCAAACGCTGTTACGCTTGGCTGCCGGCGAAACAGTAACCTTAGAGCAGCAACCGCGCGACGAGATGCAACGCTCGCAGTGGCTCGCCTCATGCGGCTGGCCGGATCTTTCAGCGTGGGAGGCCTGGAGTCCAGAAGCGAACAACAGCGTGCGGACGTTGGAAGTAGAAACGCTGTCACGAGCTAGTCTGCTGGAGCTTTGGAGCTCAGGGTACCAGATCGACTTCGAGCCACTATTTGGCGATCGCAAGTGCAGGCGCGTCTCGCTGCCCACTTACCCTTTCGAGCGGGCAGTTGCCGCAGCGCCAGACAGACCAGTCGCTCCGTCGATCGAGGCCGAGAGGCCTGCGCAGGCAGCCATTCCAACAAGCGTGCCGCAGGCGAGTTGCATATTTCGACGTGACGATCCGTGGGTCGGACATCACCTGATTGCGGGGCGGGTCATCGTGCCCGCAGCAGGAATGCTCGCGGCGGTTGTGCAAACGGTCGTGGGGCACGGCCTTCCAATCGAGCTTCACGACTGCAGGGTCGATGCGCCGGCCCAAGTTGAGTCGGAGCTCGTGACGGAGATCCAGTGGTCGGAGCGGCAGTTCAGGATGGTGGCCGGCGATATCGGCTTTTGCCGCGGGAGACGTGGGCAACAGGATGGCTCAGGGGGGGGTCATGCACGAGAGGGTATGCGGCTGGCAGCCTTCCCGACTAGCTTCCCAACTATCGATGCGATCTACGGGCAGCTCTCGGACAGGGGGTACCACTACGCTTCCGTGTTTCAGACGATGATGCGAGCTCAGGCCAGCGATCAGGAGTTCTGCGTGCAGCTTGCGCCCAAGCTCGTTCGATCCGATCGTATGGTCGATCCGTGCCTGCTCGACGGGGCGTTCCAGAGCGTCCTTGCAGCGCTTCTGCATTGGGAATCGCTTGCGCCTACGGGACGGATTTTGATCCCCGCAGCCGTCCGCCGCTTGTCGGTTCTCGCTCCCATCTCGGGTGTATGCGCGGTCCGTTGCGCGCGCGAGCAACTAAAGCACGTCGGTCGAGACGTGTCTGCGACGGTCACCCTCGAGTCGCCGGATGGCAGGTTACTGGCGGTGGTCGAAGGACTTCTGCTCAAGGAAGTAGACATAAGCTTTCTGGGCGCGGAGGTACCGAGAGTTCGGAAGGAGCGACAGGAGTCGTCTGTCTGGACATACGCTCCCTGCTTTCAGGAGTGGCACGCCGAAAACTCCGTGCCGATCGCGATGACGAGCGCCGTGCTGGTGGCGCGCTCCCTGGCGATCTCACCAAGCGCGCTGCTGACCTCCCTGCGTGCGCTGCACGATGAGGTGGTATCGTGCACGGTCGACCAGTTCGAATCTTCGCTGGCTGATCTGACTGCTAACGCCGAACAGGTGACGATTTACTACGAACCGACCTTACTGTCGGATGTTCAGAATGGACTTAAGGAGGCGCTGTCTCAGTTGCTTGCGCTGCACCGAGTGTGTCTAAGGCAGACGCGATATAGTAAGATTCAGCTACTCGTGGTGACGCGCGGAGCGATCGCGCTCGAGCTGACGGAAGAGGCTCCAAATTACGGTTACCTGGCGCTCGCGGGAGCAGGTGCATCTCTGGTTCGCGAGACCGGCAGACTTTCGTTTGCCCTGGTCGATCTTGCGCAAGGCGAGGCAGGTCTACCGCAGCGGGTGACGCAGAAGACCGCTCAATCTAACATGTTTTGCGCGCGGGAGGGCCGGCTGTTCGAGCGTCGCTTCTCCCGACAGGCCATTCCCGAGACCCCTCACACTCGACTTCTGTCTTCCGGCGACACCGTATTGATCACAGGCGGAGCAGGCGGGATTGCTGCGCACCTCACACGGGAGCTCCTGTGCAATGGCGTGAACGTGGTGCTCCTGGGACGTCGCGAGGCTTCGGACGAGGCCGTTTCAGGCGTGCTCCGCACCTCTGTCGGCTCGGCTCATTACGAGCCGTGCGACGTTGCCGACCCGGTCTCCCTGGCGGCTTGCTTGCGGCGTGTTCGCGCACGGTTCGGGTCGATTCATGGCGTCTTCCACGCTGCAGGCGTGCTGAGGGATGGTCTCGGAGTATCCAAGACCGACGAACATATCGATGCCGTTTTGCGCCCCAAAGTGGCGGGTACTTTGGCCCTTGACCGTGCGACGCGCGCAGAGCCCCTGAAGTTCTTTGCGTGTTTTGGCTCGATCGTCGGCCTCGTCGGCAACGCCGGACAGAGTGACTACGCATTAGCGAATGCCTTTCAGCACACGTTTGCGCAAACGCGCGCCCGAACTGGCGCTCCGGGCACGTCATTGTGTGTGGACTGGACGCTCTGGGCAGACGGCGGCATGGGCGTGAGCGATGTTGTGCTTCGCCGATTCCGCAGCATGGGACTTGCTCCGATTGCAGCGACAGACGCGCTCGCAGCACTGGAGGCGCTCCTCTCTCAGGGAAGTGGCGCGCGCGCGGTGTGCCAAGGGTTTGCAGCGCCCCTCGAGCGACTTGCGCCCGCCGCTCGAACCGTTGCCGGGCGCTCCGTCGCCACGGGGCACGAAACACAAATAAGGAGCACCGTTGTGGCTAACACCTTGTTGCAGGTTCGGCAGGTAATATCCGAAACCTTGGCCATGCCGAGCACTGAGCTCGAGCAAGATCGCGACCTTAGAGACTACGGGATCGATTCGGTGGCGATCACCATCGTCGCCGAACGCCTAGGCGTCCTGCTCGGCATCGAGGTTCTGCCGAACGTCGTCATCGAGCATCCCACGATTGCACGCCTCGCTTCTGCACTGGCTCGGCCGGTCGAGCGCGATACGTCGCCGCATGAGGCACCAGCACCTGGGTTCGCAGCCAGGTCCGCTATGGAACCTGTCGCGTCGCGCTCAAACGGGAGCGACACGACCGCCTTACGGGTAGACACTCAGGTGCGCGATGCCGTGGCAGAGACACTGGGTCTACTTGCCTCGGAAATCGAAGACGACCGGGATCTTAGAGACTACGGAATCGACTCCGTAGGCATCACGATCGTAGCCGAGAGATTGGGTGTCTTACTGAGCACTCAGGTGTTGCCGAACTTAGTGATTGAGCACCCCACCGTCTCCCGCCTCACGCGAGCGCTGCGTGATTCGGGCACTCTGGCAGTCCGCGACACGGCGGCTCCTCACGCACCGCCTAGGGGCTCAGACGCACCGGCCACATCGTCGCTACGCTTACAGGTGCGCGCTGTGGTCGCCGAGACCCTCGGCTTGCCCACGGCCGACATTGACGATGATAGGGATCTGAGAGACTATGGCGTCGATTCGGTCGCGATCACGATCGTGGCCGAGAGACTCGGTGTCGTGCTTCGCGCAGCAGTGGTGCCGAACTTGGTCATCGAGCATCCGACGGTCAGCCGCCTCTCGCAGGCGCTTAGCGCTACCACCCCCCCGGGCGCAAACGTTTCTCCAGCGCCGTCCCGCAATGGTCAGGGCGCCGCGACGGCGGTCGCGCAGGAGACGACGCTGCCGCAAGCGACACGACTCAATGTTGGGACGAACGGGGTGCATTCGCGCTTTGTTCCGAGTGTCTCGAATCGCCCTGTCAACGGTTACCATTCCCCTCTGGCGCCGGACGTATTGAATCCTGCCCCAGGTCAGATGGGGGCCTCGCTTGACCGTCAGGTGCGCGAGGTGGTCGCTGAAACGCTCGGCCTGCCCGCGAGCGAAGTCGACGATGATCGCGACCTACGAGACTACGGTATCGACTCGGTTGCGATCACGATCGTCGCCGAACGGTTGGGCGTCGCACTCGGAGCGCACGTCTTGCCCAACACGGTGATCGAACATCCCACGGTGGCGCGTCTCTCGCGAGCGCTGTCAGTGCTGCACCCCTCGGCACTTCCGGAAGCGGCCCCCAAGGCACGCCCCTTAGGGTTGCCGGAGGCGTCATGGACACCAAGCAAGAGCCCAGTCAGCTTGGGCCAACTCGGGGCGGCCGACGCGCGTTCGTCCGAGGTGCCTCCGCAACTCGCTCGTTCTGCAACGCATCCGAGACAAGGCGGGACCCCGGTCCAACCCCTGCCGCACTGGATTGCAATCGTGAGTGCAGCAGGAAGATTCCCCGGGAGCCCTACGGTCGAGCGCTTCTGGGACAGTCTCGCGTCGGGGACAGACTTAGTGCGGCCAGTCAGTCCATCGCGCATCGACTTTTCGCGCTGCTACTCGGAGCAGCGGGGTGTAGCAGGCAAGAGTTACGTGCGCTCGGCCGGTATGTTGGACGACGTTGCAGGTTTCGACCCAGCCTTCTTCGAGGTGTCCGAAGAGGACGCGCGGCAGATGGATCCACAACAGCGCATCTTCCTGGAGCTGTGCCAGGAGTTGTTCGATCGCGCGGGATATGACCGTCGCGAGCTGCGGGGGTCGAGCACAGGCGTCTATGTTGGCGCGACCGACAGCAACTACGGACGGCAGCTGCCCGGGCGCCCTAAGTTCGATGGAAGGCGCGGCGTCGTCAACACGGTGACTAACCTTATACCCGGTCGAGTCAGCCACTTCTTCGACCTCAACGGGCCGTCAGCGACGTTGTACACAGCTTGCAGCTCGAGCTTGTTTGCGGTGAACCAGGCGTGCATCGCATTGGCGACGCAGCAGTGCGACATGGCGATCGCAGGGGGCATCGAGCTTCTGCTGGATGAAGAGTGGTTCGTCGGTTTCTGCAGCTCCGGCGCGCTCTCACCTCGCGAGCGCTGTCGGGTGTTCGCTGAGGATGCAGATGGCATTGCGATCGGTGAGGGCGCAGGCTGCGTGCTGCTCAAGCGCTACACGGACGCCGTGCGGGATGGAGATGCGATTCTTGCAGTGATCGAAGCGAGTATCGCAAACAACGATGGCCTCACGATGGGTCTCACCACTCCGAACATGCACGCGCAAACGAAACTGATCCAGCGGGCTCTCAGCATCGGGCAGGTCGATCCTTCCACCATTACCTACTTTGAAGCCCACGGCGCCGGAACGGCCTTGGGCGATCCGATCGAAGTCAAGGCAGCCACCGCCGCGTACGCGGAGCAGACCAACCGACGAGGATACTGCGCGATTGGAAGCGTTAAATCGAACGTAGGTCACCTCCTGTCTGCGGCGGGCATGGCCAGTCTGGTCAAGATCCTCCTTAGCCTGCAGCACAGACAGATCCCAGCGAATCTGCACTGTGGTCGTCCGCATCCTCGCTATGAGTTCGAGTCAACGCCGTTCGCCCCTGCGAATGCCCGGCGCTCATGGGAACCGTACAACGGTATCCATCGAGCGGCTGTGTCTTCGTTTGGCTTTGGCGGTACCAACGTCCATCTGATTCTGAGGGATGTCGCCTCGGAGATAGGTCACGTCGCAACGCGAGCGCCGCACCCGCTGACTCAGTTTAATCGGCGTCCGTACTGGCTCGACGTGGCGTCCGCGCGGCCGTCACACGGCCCGTTAGCAATGTCTGCGCCTCTCGACACACTCGAGCGGTTGCTCGAAAAACTACGCACCGGCGACATCTCGTTGCAGCACGCAGAGCGTGCCGTCGAACGGCTGGTCTAATGGAGATCGGGTTGAGTCAAGTTGGCTTCGGCGCGGGAGGGTTCCTTGAGCAACGAACAAAATGCACAGAAAACTGAGAGTCTGATCGACTGGTTGCGCGAGTTTTCCGCGCGCTTCCTAAACTGTCGACTCTACGATGAGCGCAAGACCATTGCACCGCACGTCATCCTCGAGTTCGGAAACCACGGTCTGTTCGGACTGCAGGTGCCACGTTCGTACGGTGGGCTGGAACTGCAGACAACCAACACGCTTGCGGTGATCGAACAGCTCGGGGCAATCGACCTTACTATTGCCACCCTAGTCGTGAACAACGATTTTCTGGGCGTGCGGCCCTTCCAACGATTTGCCACCGATGCTCAACGCGACGCGCTGCTTGCACAATTTGCGACCGGACGTCGACTGATCTCTTACGCGTTGAGCGAGCCACAGGCAGGCTCGAATCCACAATCGATAGCCGGTCGAGGGCGCGCCTTACCAGGCGGGGGCTTCCAGCTTACCGCCGAGAAGAAGTGGATTGGCAACGCCGCCTGGGCCAGCCACGTGAACGTCTTCGTCAAAGTTCCAGACGAGGGCGCAGCAGACGCCATCACTGGCTTCACTGTTCCCGTGGCGGCGCAGGGCGTGACCCTCGGGGCCGAGCTGGCCACGATGGGGATGAAAGGTATGGTTCAGAGTCGCGTCCTTTTCGAGGATGTGAACGTTGGTGCAGACCAACTCTTGGGGCGCGTTGGAGCCGGTATGGTGGTGGCCAACGATGCCATGATGTACACAAGGCTTGCGTTCGGTGCGGCTTTTCTGGGTGCCATGAAGCGATGTCTGCAAATCGCAGGACGTTATGCTGAGCGACGGTCGGGACTCACCACGGGGTCGCACCTCAAGACACCGCTCACGCGCGCTCGCTTGTGGAATGGTATCTGCCGGGTCCGCGTGCTTGAGCAGCTTCTTTCCTATGCCGCGCGCTCTCTTGACGCCGAGGCAGCTACTTCCCAGGATGTGTTGGTCGTCGCTAAGATCCTCAGCGCTGAGTATCTGTGGAAGACGGTCGATGACTGCGTGCAGGTGCTAGGCGGGAGAGGCTATCTCGAGACGAACGACTTGCCGCGCTTTCTTCGAGATGCGAGGGTGGCAAGGATTTACGAAGGACCCACGGAAACCCTCGTCCATTTTCTCGGCATGCGTGCGCTGCGCGGCAGTCCGATGCTGGCCGAGCTATTCAAGCAGAAGCTCGACGCTCCGGTGGCTTTCGAGCGACTGATGGAGGGGTGCGCGGAACTGCGAGAGCGCGCCACCAAGACGCTACATTTGGAGCCCCCCGATGCTGACAACTGGGTCGCCTACCGTGCTGGCGTCATCTGCACAAAGCTCTTGCTTCGGGCGTTGGTGACAAAGCAGTCACAGCACACAGTCATCGATCCGTCGATCTTAACGTGGCTCGATGACGAAGTGGCCGCCGCTGCGCAGGGCGCGCTTGCTCCGGATTTGAGTGATCAAGTTCCGCCCGTGCCTGCGATCGTGGAGGCACTGGGTGCCTTTGAGATGTCGGTCGGTACACCTCAAAGGCCTATCTTCGAAGAGGAGACGTCGATGGATTCCCTGCTCGTCTAGTTTAGTTTAGTGCCCACAACTTAGTGAAATCCGTTACCACCGGCGCGCGCGGCGCGAACAAGTTTAAGAATGCCCCGAGCCAGCGCTCGGCGCGGCCCATACCCCACCGTATCAAGATTCGGCGTCTGCGCACGACGTGCTAAGCACAGTCCAAGCGTGGCCAGCGCGCGATACCATTCTTTTTTTCTTCTTTTTGAACCCGCCGCTGTCAGATTTTATGTTCCACGCGCCAACTACCTCGTGATGGTATCGGTCATTCGGAGGGCGCGGAGATCCAGTCAAGTCCAGCTCACCGCTGAGGGCGGCTTAGTCCTTAGGGTAGCTCGGGTTATCAATGTCTTATGCGAATGAGTGCTCAGCCCGTCCCAGGGCTTGTTCAC
Organism: Polyangiales bacterium; assembly: GCA_038257655.1. Taxonomy (GTDB): domain Bacteria; phylum Myxococcota_A; class Polyangia; order Polyangiales; family DASUME01; genus DASUME01. The sequence goes on from JBBSJC010000159.1 coordinate 9,045, forward strand.
ATGCGGCCGTGCGAACACGCATTAATTTTTCAATCGAGCTTTGTTTCCGCCTCGAAGTGCCGGGGGGGCTCGGGTTTCGTCCCATTGTTGGAACGGTGCACCCCCGAGGGCTCCGGTCAAAGGAGGTGGGTACTGCCCTGTTTGGGGAGGAAGGGGCTGCGTCTCGCGTATTGTGCGAGACATCATGGCGCAGCTTGGTGTAGTGAGGCCCCCGCCTTACTCCGCCAACAGGTGGTCGTAGGGCGCCGCCGCGAGGTGTGCCGCGAGTCTGGTGGTATTCCGAGTGGCTTAGGACTCACCCCCGCCTAGACCGCGTCCGAACGTACGGGTGAGTTAAAGGATTCTGAACATGTCGCAGCAGGTGTCACGTGACGATCGCGAGGGCTTACTCGTGGCTGGTGCAGGTGGATCCGATCCTCGCAGTCTTTGTAGCGAAGAAAGTGTCAGACTCGTTAGACACTCCAACGCGACCGGGGGCGTGCTGTTGTTGGCGGGAGAGCCGCAACGTCTGACACCCATCCAATACAGTCTGCTGGAGATCCTCTCAAACCAAGCCCTCGAGGATGCGGAGAAGCCGGAAGCCGTTCGAGGCTACATCTCGTCCTACGAGCTGCTTTGCGCACTGCCGTGGGATGCCCGCGCGCCTGAGGAAGGGCACCTCAAGCAGCTCGTCCGGCGCATGCGCAGGCGTTTATGCGACTCCGGACTAACGCTCGAAGCCCGCCAGGGCCTCGGGTATCGCCTGACCTTTGCTCGGATGCAGCGCACTCAAGCGAATCGGGCTGCAGTGGTGGACATGCCCGAGCGCGAAGCTCCGTGCGAGGGTTGCCACGGCGCTCCGGCCACTGTGCGCTTTCTTTGCGAACCTTGCGCTCGCCTTTTGGCTCCGCCGCTCGCGACTCTGCCAGAGCACGTTCTTTCCGCAACCATCGAGCACCCCGACGCGTGGCTCGCCGATGGGTGGGGGTGCTGTCACCCACTTACCTCACAGCTACGGGTGGGTCGGGGAAGCGACTGCCACATTCGCATCTTGGACTGTTCGGTTTCGAGGGATCACGCCGAGTTCTTTAGGCAGAACGGGGCCTGGCACTGTCGCGACCTCGGCAGCCGGAACGGAACCTTCGTCGACGGGAAGGTGTGCTCCGCCGAGGACCAAGTTCAGCACGGAAGCATCGTACGTTTCGGGCAACTAGCGTTTATGTTGCTGAGCGAGCTTTCCAGCCCTCGCGTGTTTGAGCGCCGGTGCGCTCTGACATCACGTCTCGGTGGATGAGGTCTTTCTAGAAACAAAAATGAAACCAGAAGGTGGACGTGCGCGAAGAAGCTGGAGATGAGTTACCTTACTCAGCCTCCCGCAGTCTGGTCTACCACGTCACGCCTTACGACGAATGAGGTAGACGCTGTGAACATTAGTCATCCCGCTTGCTCGGAGACCCGCTCTGCTGGCAGCAGGGCCATGAATCGCTACGCGGAAGGGGAAGAGTCCGCGTTCGCCGAGGTGTACGACGAGCTTGCTCCGGCACTGCACCGATACCTGCGACGCATCGTGCGCAGCGAAAGCATAGCCGAAGATCTTTTGCAACAAACCTTTCTGAACATGCACCGTGCGCGCGGGCGCTTCATTGGGGGGTCTCGGGTGGAACCTTGGGCTTACGCCATCGCGCATTCCTGTGCGTTGACGTGGCTGCGGCGGGAGGGCAGCCGCAAAACAGAAGCAAGTGCATCGGAAGACACGCCGAGCGAGGCGACAGCGGAGAACGATGTCAGAGCCACCGAGCTATGGAAAAAAATGGCGCGCGAGCTCGACAAAATTTCCCCAAAATTGCGCGAGAGTTTTCTGTTGGTGCGGTTGGAAGGTTTGACGCACGCCGAAGCGGCCTACGTCCTGGGCATTCCGGCCAGCACGGTAAAACTCCGCGCGCATCGAGCCACCCTAAGGCTGCGCATGCGCTTCACGCGCTCTGGCGAGAGGGAAGCCCCACGGTGAGCGACCTATCTCCGCAGCTCAAGTTGCGCATCTTCGACGAGATCCGCAAAACGAGTGCCCTCACGCGTCCTCAGCTCACCCGGCGTCACTGGCTCGCGGCTGCTGCGGGTTCCCTACTGACGTGCGCTCTCGCCGTCATGCGCGGCACGGATGCCTGGTCCGAGAAACCGCTCTCGTACGTGCTACTCACTATTGGCGCTGCCGCGATCTCTTCCCTAAGTGTCACATGGGCGCTCATAGGATACGCGCGTACTACCCTCGGACCCGATCGCGTAAGCGTGAGGCGAATCACCACCGCTGCCATGCCAATCGCCCTCGGGGGAGTGCTCATCGCGAGCCTATTCGCCCCTACCACGCTGGCGTGGCCCACGGGACCTATCGCCATGCACGCGATGTGCGGCGCAGTCGACTTTCTCTCCGGCGCTATGCTGGCCGCCTTGGGGGTGTTCGCGCTGCGCAACGTCGATCCCACCTCACCGCGAGTTACGGCTGCGGCGATAGGCGCGGCCAGCGGATCATGGGTTGCGCTCGCCCTGGGGCTGTCGTGTCGGTTCTACGACCCACTGCACGTGGTAGTTACACACATCCTGCCGATTACGCTGCTCATCAGCGTCGCTGCGCGTTTCGGCGAGAGGTGGATTGGCAGCGCTGGCCCTACTTCTGTTGGCTGCCTGTGGTTAGCTATAACGCTGTAAGCGTCATCAAGCTATAACGCTGTAAGCGTCATCACTGCATCGGCTTGACGAAGCGCAGCACGAAACGGTCTGTCTTAGGCTGCGGTTTGGCCCATGCGAGACTCATTAGGTTGTCGTCGGGATAGCGCAGGAAGTCGGCGGTTTCGTCCAACCGTAAGCCTGCGTGCTCAACCTCGGCAACGACCAGGCCCTCAGCGATCCGGTGAAGAGTTGAAGCGACTTTGTCGGCATCCTGCTTTCGCGCGCTGTGATCTACCACGATGTACGCCCCTCCCGGCTTCAGCATCGTAAAAATCGCTCGATTCATTTTCGCGCGGTCCACGTCCATATAGGGAAGGTCATGGTAGGTGAGGATGTTGAGCACCCGGTCGACGGACCCCGGCTCAGCTGTCACCGGGGCGTCAAATGGCTCTTCAACCCACTCCACACCCTTCAGCGGGCCGTTGCGAAGCCGCGCCGTCAAATACGGCTGCAGAAAGCCGCGCCATTCCGGGGGATTCTGGGCAAGCACGCGGCCCTTACCGTTTAGAGCCGACGCCACGTGCATTGCGGTATACCCATCACCTGAACCTATTTCTACGACGACCATGCCTTCTTGCAGCTTCAGGAACTTCATAAGCTCGAGTGGATGGCGAAGGCGATCGCGCTCGTCGTCCAGCGGAACTCTGGCGCTGGCGGGGATGGGACTGGGAAGGGTGGTGCTGGCGAAGTCTGAACTAACGATGGGCATCTGGGTCTCCTGCTCTGATGGGTAGGTTGAAGGGGTGCGTGCGCAGCCGGGGCCCAGAACGAAGCAGGCTGTTGTGAGGGCCCAAACCGAGCCTCTGAGTGCCGTGCCTGGCGCTTTCGAAGGGTGCTCTTCCATGTGTTCTCTTTCTTGACCGGCTCTCGGCGGCGAGACAGTGATCTTATGGGCTCGGTGGGCGGAGGACAGCACTGCGTATGACCGCGCGAAGCACGGGGTCAAGCGCGGGCGCTGGCGAGGAGGAGTCAAGCCAGCCAAGCATGATTTCACCTTCAACGAGTAGAGCGCGACACCGCGCACAAACTGCGGCATGACACTCAGCTTCCCGTCGCTCTGGCGCGCCGTCCGTTAGGGCTAGGATCGCCATTGAATGCCCCTGCTTGAGGTGCTCGTCCATCCTGACCTTTGCTTGCCAGCCGCGTCTTTTGAGCGGATGCGCGAACCGTTCATGACAGTGGCCATCAGGGAAGCGCGCGCGCCCGGCCGACGCGCTCCCACCTCATGGCTTGGGTTAATTGACGCCCGTTGATTTGGGTTCCTGTCCAGCGCAAGCTTGCTCGGCCTTACTCAGCTCCTCGAAGCAGGGCTCCTCGCCCTGGCCGTGGCACGGTAGGGATGCACTGCAGGTAAAGTGGATGATCGCTGCCGTTCGGCATGCCTCGGTTGCGTCTTTGAGCTTATCTTTGGATTCGCCGTAGAATTCCGTGCACTCCTCGCTTGTACCCCTGAGGTCCTTGGCTGGGGTGCACTCCACCAGCTTCGCGCAGAACTGCGCGATCGAATTGGCGAGTAGGACGGCGCTGTGAGCAGGACCATCGCCATCGGAGACGCCGCCATCGGAGCCGCTGCTCCTGATGTCGGCATCCGGCTTGCCCGAGTCAGTATCCACGGGCTGTTGCCTACCGCCGTCAGGGTTGGCTTCTTCGACGTCGTCTATAGTGCGGTCCTCGTCGTCGTCACATCCCAGACCAAACATTGGCGACGCAAGCGCGAGGGCGAACACCTTTACTTTGAGATTCATTATCACCTATCCTCCTCGCGCGAATCTATAATATTATGTGGCATGCGCCAGGTACGCATGGGGGAGCTTCCGGCGTCATGGCGCCGCGCGGCGCGAGTTCCGCGCAGGCAGCCACGACCTCCCGTGACGTGGGGCGGTCGTCAGGCGATTTTGACAGGAGGTCTGCGCACAACGAATACAACGCCCCGGGAGTACCTGGCATTGAACACTCTGGCCAAAACGAACCGTGCTCCTGCGGATGCATTCCGGTGAGGGCTTCGTAAAGCATTACCCCCATAGAGTAGCAATCGCTTGCGCTCGTGGGCCCATCCCCGTTCAGCACTTCTGGAGCCGCGTATGCTCCGGTGCCGTAACAGCCGCTTGGCGCTCGCCCCGTGTGCAAGCCCGCAGATCCGGCCAGTCCGAAGTCGAGAATTACCGCTCTTCCACTTGCCGTGGTCAGTACATTGGAAGGTTTCAAATCCCGGTGCACGATCTTGCCTCGGTGCAGTGCGTGCACCCCCTCAGACAGCTCGCCGAACGCAGCGGCAACGCGCGCCATGGACGGGCAAGATTGCCCCGCCCGCGCCCAACGGAACGTCATCATCGGTGCCGTTTCTTCGTTCGACCGAAGAGTGCTTAGCTGGGCAATCAATTGGGGATCGACGCGCTCCAATCGCAGGAACGAGACGAAGTCGACACCCACGACGGCCTCCATGACGATGTAGGCCCGATCCTCCGTGCACACAAGCTCCTGTACGCGCACCAAGTTTCGGTGGTTGAGACACGAAAGACGTTGGAACTCGTGCGCTAGTCGCTGCCGCGAAGAAGCATCAGAATGCGCACTCTTAATCGCTACTAGCTTACCTGTATGCAGGTCTTCAGCGAGCCACACAGACCCCATTCCACCGGCGCCTAGGGGGCGCAACAATGCAAAACGATCTGCGACAATGGGTTCTGCGATACGGTTTCGGTGAGCCACCATGAGCTTCTTCTCCCGGGGGAGCCAAGGCTGCTTTCCTGCCGTGGCCATGGTCGCGACACTGACGACGCTGCTACACATAGTGGGCGCGGCAAGTATCAACAAAACGTGAGGAGCCTGCAGACGCCGGCCATTCCTAAAGCGTTTTAAGGCCTGGCCGCGCTTTCTCTAATGTGAACGTGTCGAGAGGTTAGGTCGATGCGCTGCAAACGAAGGTCGTCTGTGCAATCATGCACAGATGGAACACATGGACTGGAGCGACCTCAGCTACGTCCTCGCGGTCGCCCGCCACCACAGTTATCTTGCCGCCTCGCGCGCCCTCGGAGTCACGCACACCACTGTGTCACGGAGGGTTTCCACCCTCGAGGCAGCTCTCGGCACACGGCTGTTCGAGCGACATATCGAAGGACTCGTACCCACCAGCGCTGGCGAGGATTTAATAGACGTCGCCGTCCGAATGGAGCAAGATTTGGCTGCGGTGCAGGCACGCCTCTTGGGCAAAGATGTGCGCCTGAGCGGGACGTTGAGAGTTACGACGGTGGACGTGATCGCAA
>JBBSJC010000160.1:0-14986 GCA_038257655.1 Polyangiales bacterium
CGATGTGGCCGACTACATCGACAACTACTACAACCTCATCAGACTCCACTCGCACCTCGACTACGTTTCGCCAATCGAGTTCGAGACCAACGCGCACCGCTGAAAATCAAGCAGTCAAATCTGTCCGCCAAATCGGGGCAACTCCATCTTCTTTTGGGTTTCTTTTGGCTCTTTGGGCTTCGTGCACGCTTTATTCGCGTGCAAAGGGAGATACGACGATGAAATACCGGCGCCTTGGTCGATCGGGTCTGCAGGTCAGTGAGCTCTCTTTTGGCTCCTGGGTAACGTACGCCAATCAGATGGACATCGCTGCTGCGCGTGAGTGCATGGCGGCGGCGTTTGATGCGGGCGTGAACTTCTTTGACAACGCGGAGGCCTATGCGGCCGGTCAAAGCGAAGTGGTGATGGGCGAGGCGCTCAAGGCGCTCGGCTGGCCGAGGTTGAGCTACGTGGTGTCGACGAAGTTTTTCTGGGGCCTCAATCGCGCCAAGGCACCCGTCAACGGCCGCGACACGCTCAATCGTAAGTACTTGATGCAGGCGATCGACGGCTCTTTGAAGCGCTTGCAGCTTGATCATGTCGATTTGGTTTTCTGTCACCGGCCCGATCCGAATACGCCGATCGAAGAGACGGTGCGCGCGCTGCACGAGATCATCGTGCAAGGTAAGGCCCTGTATTGGGGCACGAGCGAGTGGAGCGCCGATGAGATTCGCGCCGCCTACGAGATCGCCGAGCGCTACAGCCTGCACAAACCGGTGATGGAGCAGCCCCAGTACCACCTGTTTCATCGCGCCCGGGTCGAGCAAGAGTACGCGCCTCTGTACGAAGATTTCGGGCTCGGTTTGACCACCTGGAGCCCACTTGCCTCGGGTCTGCTCACCGGTAAGTACAGAGCGGGCGTGCCAGAGGGCAGCCGCGGACGAGATCCGAGCCTGAAGTTCTTGCATGAGGGCTTGACCGATGCGGCGCGCAACGAGGCCGTGTCGCAGCTTGAGCAGATTGCGCACGAGCTCGGTGGCAGCGTCGGCCAACTGGCGATCGCCTGGGCCAGCCACAATCCCCGGGTGAGCACGGTGATTCTCGGCGCCTCCAAGCTCAGCCAGCTACAAGAGAACCTGAAGGCGGCTGAGCTTGCGCCCAAGCTGACGCCCGAGGTGCTCGCGCGCATCGACGCGATCAGTAAGCCAATCGCACAGTAAGGTTGAGCAGCGGCGCGCGTTTTCGGAGGCGCTCAGTGGCGCGCTCAGTCGTCGCTGGCGTCGTCAAGGTCTGGGAGCACACGGGCCCTTACTAGGCAAACGCGAACGCGCAACCAGCATCCCCACACGCACGGCAACCGACGGCAACCAGAGTCGAATACGGGCGGCTCGATTTTCTCCCGCGGTTTGCGCGCGATGTCCGGTGTTGCGACAAGTGCGCGGAGGTTGCTAGCGTAGCGGCTTCAAGCCGGGGGCCCGATGAGCTTCGATCGCGACAAGTTGCGCTGGAACGGCTGGGGCCGCAGCGCTGAATCCATGGAACTGAGCCAGGCGCGTAGCGAGGCTGTGCTGACCGCTTTGTCGCAACGTTTTGGCCGGCCTTTGACGCGCGGCCCGATGGCCGTGCCGATCGAGGCGGTCAGTCTGCCTGACACGCGCCTGACGCCGGAAGCACGCGCCGCACTGGTGGCGGTGCTGGGCGAGGCGTCCGTGCGCGTCGATGCCAAGTCGCGGGCCCAGCACGCGGCCGGCAAGAGCTTTCCCGATCTGTTGCGTATTCGCGGCGGCAAGCTCGAGCGCGCGCCGGATGCGGTGCTGTATCCCGAGAACGTGACGGCGGTCGCAGCCGCACTGCGTGTGGCGCAAGCGGAAGGTTTGGCTGTGGTGCCCTTTGGCGGGGGAACCAGCGTCGTCGGCGGCGTCGAGCCGCTTTTGCCTGAAGGGAAGCGTGCGGTCGTGGCCCTTGACACCACGCGGCTCGACAAGTTGCTCGCGCTAGACACCGTCAGTCGCACGGCGACCTTTGAGGCCGGCATCGATGGCCCGAGCTTGGAAAGCATACTGTCTGCACACGGCTACACACTCGGGCATTTTCCGCAGTCTTTCGAGCACTCGACCTTGGGAGGCTGGATCGCTGCGCGCTCGTCGGGTCAGCAGTCTGACGGTTATGGTGGCATCGAAACCATGCTCGTGTCTGCGCGCCTGTTGACGCCGCGCGGTGAGCTCAAGACGATCGGCGTGCCTCGTCACGCGGCAGGTCCCGATTTGAAGGAAGCTATTCTCGGCTCTGAGGGCACGCTCGGCGTGATCGTCGAGGCCACGTTGCGCATCCGTGAAAAGCCGGCTGTGCAAGATATTCGCGGCATGATGTTTCGTGATTTTGCAGCAGGCGTGAGCGCAATTCGGGCATTGATGGATGCCGAGCTGCCGATGACGATGATGCGCTTGTCCGACGCACAGGAGACTGACCTCTCGCTGCTTTTAAAGCGCGACCCCGCGCGCAGCTTCGACCCGACCGCGACGTTTCTGAACGCTACGCGCGCGCTTGGGTACGGCGATCGCCGCAGCGTGATGTTGTTTGGCATCGAAGGCAACGATCGCCGCACGGTCAGCGCGCAGATGCTCAAGGCGCAGGCGATAGGCATGCGACAGGGCGGTCTGCCGCTTGGTAAGGGTCCGGGCAACTCCTGGAAGAAGGAGCGCTTCAAGACACCTTACTTGCGCGACTTTTTGCTCGATGAGGGCGTCGCTATCGACACGATGGAGACCGCCTTTTGCTGGCGCGATCTGGCGCGCGGTCATGAGCACGTAGTCGAAGCCTTACGTTCCGCCACGCTGACCCATGCCGGCGCGGGCCTGTCGATGGGCCACGTGTCGCACAGTTATCCGGACGGCGCCTGCGTGTACTTCATCGTGCTCTATCCGCTCGCGCAGGAAGATCGCGTGGCGCAGTGGCAGGCGATCAAAAGCGCAGGCATGGACGCTATCGTCGCTTGTGGCGGCACGGTGTCCCATCACCATGGCGTGGGCATCGATCACGCAGCCTGGCTTGCCGCTGAAAAGGGCGAGCTCGGCATGGCGAGCATCCGCGCGCTCAAGGCCACCCTCGATCCAGACGGCATGATGAATCCCGGGAAGCTCGTGTGAGCTGGACCTTGTCCGACAGGCAGGCCGCCCTGTCCAAGCTCGAGCGCGACGGGACTGAGCTTGTGGTGATAGGCGGCGGCATTACGGGGGCGGGCGTATTGCGCGATGCCGCCTTGCGCGGCCTCAAGTGTGCCCTGTTCGAGCGCAGCGACTTTGCAAGCGGCACCTCGAGCCACACCTCGAAAATGATCCACGGCGGCTTGCGCTACATCGCCGAAGGGCAGCTCGGTGTGACGCGCGAGTCTTGCGTCGAGCGCGATCGCCTGGCCGCGCTCAATCCCAATCTGGTCCGACCCTTACCGTTTCTCTTCTGCTCGTTCGCAGATGGCGTGCCACCCTGGAAGATGATAGCGGGTCTGTCGATCTACAGCGCGATCGCGGGTTTCAAAGGCGGCAGCTTTCGTCTGCTCAAACGCGCCGAGATCGACGCCTTGAGTCGCGACGTACGCAAAGATGGGCTGCGTGCCGCAGGCCTCTACCACGACCAACAAGTCGACGATGCGCGCATCGTGCTCGAGACGATCAAAGATGCGCGGCGCGTCGGTGCAGAAGCGATTCATTACGCCGAAGCTACCGGCTTTGAACATACAAACGGGCGTATCAGTGCGCTGACCGTGCGTTGTAAGCTCAGCGGACGCGCGTACCGAATTGGTGCCCAGGCCTTCGTCAATGCCACGGGTCCGGCGGTCGATCGCTGCCGCGCCCTTGATCATCCGCTTGCGCAGCAGGAACTGCGTCCGGCCAAGGGCGTGCATCTGGTGATCGCCCGCGATCGTGTGCACGCGGACGCCGCGGTGTCGTTTCAGGCCCAGGATGGGCGGCACATGTTCCTCTGCCCGTGGCAAGACGTGCATCTGATCGGCACGACGGACGCGTTTAGCGACGAAATCGATGCTCCCCAGGTAAACCACGAGGAGGTGCGCTATCTGCTCGCTGCAGCCAACCACGCGTTTCCCCGCGCACGTTTGAGCGAAGCCGATCTGATCAGCGTGTACGCGGGCGTCAGGCCCCTGGTAGCGGATGCGCGTGCCGATCAACCGCCAAGCCGCGTGTCGCGCGAGCATCGCTTTACCGAGGACGCTTCGGGGTTGATTTCGATCGCCGGCGGGAAGCTCACCACCTATCGCGCGATGGCCGAGGAGACCGTGGACCGCGTGCTGCGTACCTTACCATCGACACGCACGGCGCAGCTGCGCGCCTGCAGCACCACGCACCGCCCCTTGCGCGATGATGACTTCGACAGCAGCCAGCTAGTGTCCGAGTTGCATCAGCGCTTCAACCTAGACGTGCGCTGCGCCGAGCGTTTGATCGGCTCCTGGGGTGCCAATGCCTTACGGATGCTTGAAAGCGGTGGGCCCGAACAACGCGAAACGGTCGGCGACTCACGCTACCTGTTGGCTGAAGTCAGCTGGTCGATACGCCAGGAGTGTGCGGCCACGTTGTGTGATGTGTTGGAGCGGCGCGTGCGCCTGGCTGTCTTTGCCAAGGGACAGGGTTTACCGCAGTTGAAGACGCTTGCGCGCATCGCGCAGGAGGCAGCGGGCTGGAGTGACGCGCAAACGCGCGAAGAACAGGCGCGTTATGCGCGCATCATCCAGGAGCGTTATACGGTGCGTTCGTGAAAACCTTTGTGATCGTCAATCCCAAGAGCCGACTGGGCGAGACCGGACAACGCTCGGCTGAGCTCGCGCGTCTGCTGTCACAGCACGTACGAGATCATGTGCTGCTCACGACCGAGCACGAAGGCGATGGTGAGCGCCTGGCACAACAAGCGCGCGCAGAAGGCGCCACGCGCATCGTGGTCGCAGGCGGCGATGGCACGGTGAGTGAGGTAGTCACGGGTCTCTTGGCAGAAGAAGGTAAGACCGAGATTGAGCTTGGCCTGTTGCCGCTCGGTACCGGCCGCGACTTTGCGCGCATGTTGAAGCTCGGCCGTGATCTCGAAGCGGCCGTGGCACGGCTTGCACACGGTAAGAAGCGCAGGGTGGATGCCGGTAAGATTCACGCACGCAACCCGGATGGCAGCGAGCGCACACGCTGCTTTTTGAACATTGCAAGCTTCGGTCTGAGCGGCGAATCGACGCTGTGGCTCAAGGAACAAGCGCAGCGCGGCAAGCGTGGTCGCGCCTCGTATCTGATGAGCAGCGTGGTCGGCCTCGCGCGCTACGCGGTGCCGACCGTCAGCTTGCGACTTGATGGCGAGATCATCCACGATGCGCCCTTGACCCTTGGCGCCGCAGCCAACGGTCAGTACTTTGCGGGCGGCATGAAGGTCGCGCCCGAGGCAGAGGTAAGCGATGGCTTGTTCGATGTGATCGTGGTGCCGAAGCTGCCCATGCTCACCTCCCTTTCGCGTCTGCCGTTGTTGATCCGGGGCAAACACATCGATGGGTATACGGTGCGCATGCGTCGCGGGCGCTCCCTCGAGGCGAGCAGCAGCGGCACCGTCTGGCTTGAGGCGGATGGAGAGCTTATCGGCATGTTGCCCGCACGGATCGACGTGCTGCCCCTGGCGATCACCTTATGCGGCTTACCCTGAGCCTGTCCCCTGCTGCGCGTCTCCTGCTTAGGCATCGCGCGCGAATAACTGATCCGGATCGGCGTCGAGGCGCCCCGTCGTCAGTGATGAAAATTCGCAAGGATACTCCCCGTATCTGGAGAATTTTCAGCGCTGACGACGGGGATGCATCGGCGTTGAAACGGGTCAGTTATTCGCGCGCGATGCCCTAGCCCAATACTCAGCACAAATCGAGCGTGGTCGACTGATCGGCGGGCCGGGTGTAGACGCTGGTGATCACTTCCTCTGCATCCGGCCTGAGCGCGCTCCCCTGAGCCTTGCCCGGCGCTCGGTCGAACGCCGAGACCGTCGCTGCAAAGCTTTGTTTGCGCATGCCATCGTTGAGCTGCTGACGCACTACGCTGGAGGTCGCGAGCGCACCGAGACCCGCATCAAAGCGTGACTGGACGCGTTCGAGCTCGCGCACCACCCGCTGTGCGTTCGGGCGCGACGCGGGCTCTGCGCTGAGCAGCGCGTGCAGCAAGGCTTCGATTTCGATCGGCGCATCGGGACGAAACGCGCGAATCGGAGGCACATCGCAGACGCGTACCATTTGTAAGGTTTCGCGCGGGGTTTCGCCATGAAACAGTCGCCGGCCCGCGAGGCACTCCCATAGGATCACGCCGAGCGCGAATAGATCACCCGCCTGCGAGCACTCTTTGCGCGTCACGAGCTCGGGCGCGACATAACCCGGCTTGCCGCACACGCGGTTGGGATCGCGATGGGCGAGGTTGGCCGTGGCGCGAGCGAGCCCAAAGTCCATCAGCTTCACGTCTCCTGCCACGCTGACGAGCACGTTATGGGGCGACACGTCCCCGTGCACGATCGCAAGCTCGCGGCCCTGATCGTCGAGCGCCTGATGCGCGTACGACAATGCTGCGGCCAGATCACGGCCGATGTGCACTGCGGCTTCGAGCGGAATGCGCAAGCCCGTGCGATGCACGCGGCCCAGCACGTGATTGAGCGACTTGCCTTCGACCAGCTCCATGACGAGGATGAACGAGCCCTGCATGCGCGCGTCGTGCACGCGCACGATGTTCGGATGGCGCAGCATCATGCCAAGCCGCGCTTCGTCTTCGAGCATCTCGAGATAGAGCGGCGTGTTGGCAAGCCACGGTAAGACGCGCTTGATGGCGACGGCTTCGACGTAACCGTCAGGAAAGATAGCTTCTCCGCGCCACACTTCGCCCATGCCGCCGCTCGCGATGCGCGTGCTCGCAGCGTAGCGCGCAAGACCGCGTCGATATTCGACAAGCCGGCTGTGGGAGGGGTGCGGACGCATCTGCATTTCGACCCTGCCAGCCCCTGCACCTCGCGTCAACGGAGGGAAAACTGCGTCAAGCAGCTGCCGTGTGCGCTGGCTTGCAGCAAAGCGCCTTTCCACGGCCAGCGAGCGGACCGCCTCGTGTCACCTGCGCTACCTGCGAGCTTACGCGGCCTACGTTATCAGACGTTTTTTGCGCCGCGGTTCGGGTTTACCGAACTCTTTGCGCGCACAGCCGGAACAGGCGTGGCGCAGCAAGTAAAAGCATCAGATGCGTCGACCAAAGGGCCGACGACGAAGGGCACGGCGTGCAAAACCGCCGCTTTGCGCGTCGCCCAAAGCCGCCAAGCGCTTGAGCTTGTGCTCGAGCTCGCGGTCGTTGGCATCGACTTGTTTCCACATGGGTAGAAGGCAGCCTTCGACCCAGCACCAGCGGTGATCGAAGCGACCGACATGGGGTAAAGAGCGCGTGCGCGCGAGCACGCGTAGGGCGGACGTCCACATATAAAAAGGAAAGTAACAAAACGTGTCGAGCTCTACCCGCTGGTGATCGCCGTCAAACTCCATGCTCATCGCCCAGGTCAGAAAGGTGGAGAACGCGCGCTGCATGCGATCAAAGCCAGCTTGGACGGTAACCTCTTGCTCAAAGCGTAAGAGGTCCTCGTTGCCGCGCCAAACGAGCGGGGCGACCACGGACATCGGTTCTCCCTGCTTGATCCGGCGCTGCGCTTGACCGATGCGCTCCCAGCCCTTGCGCAAGATCTTCCATTCCGGTGTGCTCGCGCTCAGGTCAAGCACGCAGTCGATGCCGTGATCGGGGGCAGCAAAGGCCAGGTGAGACCAGGCGATGCTGGCGTAAACCCGGTTGTTCGTGAGCCGTAGCAGATTGAGATCGTCGTCGACGCTCAGCGAGCAGCCGAGCCGCTCGGGCGGCACCTTGAAGCGCGCCTGACCGCCGACCCATTGATCGATCGCAAACGGAACGAGCGAAATGCCGACTCGATGGGATGCAAAGGCGGCCATGCCGGCCCACTTGAACAGGTTGCGCTGTCCGAGAAAGAGCGAGGCGTAGGTGGAGGTGATCGCGCGATTACGCTCGAAGACCTGCTGTTCCGGGGGCAGGAGCGCCTCGGCTTGCTGCTGAAAGTAAGCCAACCCATCGCTCGTTGCTGTAGACATCGGCCCCCCCTTCCCTACGGCAGAAACACCCCGCACAAACGCTTGGGGTTGACGACACCCTGCGTACGGAAAAATGTGGCGGCGCCTTCCTCGATAGCGTCGCCTTCGTCGCCGCCGATGAGCTTGGCCATGCGCAAAGCGGCCGCTGCAGCAAAGGGCTGGCAGTGGCGTTCGGACCAGATGTCGTGGGCGCGCCTGAGCATTGAAAGCTCAGCCTCGGGATGGCCGAACCGCCGTTCGATCGCAGCGCGGATCAAAAGGGCGTGCCCCTCGCCCTGGGGCGTTTTACAGGCGTCAAGCGCACGCGCGTCTTTGTCTGCGATCTTGAGTAGGCGCGGGCGCTCATCGGCTGTCGCGTCGCGGGTGGCGAGCAGTGCCGCGCGGCCGTGCCAAGCCAGAAACTGCACGCGGAACAGCCTTACCTTCAGCAACATCGAACGCGACAGCGCGGGCCTCAGACTGTCGAGCATGCTGAGTGTTTGGCGATCACGCGCGTAGAGTCCGACTACGCCGTCGCTCAAGATCCGGTACATATCCTGAACTAGGATCGGCCCCTTGCCCGTGTCCGGAAGTTGTTCTTGAAGTAAGGCTTTGGCAGCTCCTGGCCTGTCCTCCGCGAGTAAGGCCCAGACTGCGGCGGTGCTTGCGACCGACCGCTCGCTTAGCTTGTCACCGCATTCACGTGCTGCGCGCATCGACGTCTGAGTGCGCGCCGAAAGCTCTCGAAACTGCCCCAAAAAAGTGCGTGCTGCCAGCTCGAACAAGGACGCTTGGCCGATTTCCCAGTCCACGCCCCGGCACTCCTCACGAAACAGTTGTTGGGCGCGGCTGGCCTGCTCGACGCACTCGCTAAACTGATCGCGCGCAGCGAGCGCGACACCGGCCGAGCACAGGGCGTGAAAAGCGCGCGTGTACGTATCGCCGCGCTGCTCTGCAACGCGCCCACTGACGGCGAGCAGCTGGGAAGTGCGCTTGAAAGGCGGCGCATCGATCGCAGCAAGCGAGATAGCTTCGGTGGCAAGGGCGCGACTGATGCGATGCTCTTCGCCGGCGTTGAGCGCCTCGCGCAGGCCACGCGCAAGCAAGGCTGTACTGCGCACGTGGTCCATGGTGCTGAGCGTGACGCCAAGGGACCACAGCATATCGACGCGCTTAAGGTCCTTGGCCGACTGCTCGCTTGCTTTTCGGGTCGCAAAGGACAGACCGCGCATGGACAGCCGGCTGCGTTCGAGCACGAGCGAAAAGAAGGCCGCGCGCGGCGACAGGCCGAGCTTGACGTCGATACCGGCCAAGGCCTCTGCGGCCGCTTCGAGCCCTTCGCTCAAACGTCCGACGCGTAGAAATTGATCCGCGGCGCGGCGCAACAGCTCAAGCCGCAGCTCTCGGCCCTCTCTGCCAACCGCACCTTCGTCCACACCGTCAACCACACTGTCAGCCAGCCCTGCTGCCGTACGAAATGCTTCACCCGCTTCAGCGCTCTTGCCGGCGTTGGCCAGGGCTTCGGCGCGCGCTTGCATCAGCGCGGCGTCCGGCTTTGGCGCCAAGGCGAGCGCCTCCGCGTACAACTGTGCTGCGCGGTCAAAGGCCAAGGTCGAAGTCGCGCGCTCGGCGGCTTCGAGCACGTACTTGTAAGCGCGATCGGCATGTCCGGCCGCTCGGTAATGCCAGGCGATGCGTTCGGGGGCACTGCGCGACAGGGAGACCAACGCCTCGGCAAGCTTGACATGGCAGTGCTCGATCTTCGCGGGCTGCATCACCGAGACGACTGCGGCGCGCACCCGATCGTGAAATGGCTCCATCTCTTGCATCGCCTCGTCGCGCGCGGCACGGACGAGCTTTCTGTTTTCGAGTGCGCTCAAGATGAGGCCACAGGCACCGGGCGTGATTTGCGCCGCACGCGACAAGACCGGCAAGTCCGTACCGGCAGCCGCGACACACAACAGCTCGAGCACAGCGCGCGCCGATTCGTCAAGCGCTTTGACTACATAGCGTAGGGCTTGTTCGACGCTAATTTCGTCGCCAAGCCCTTGTTTGGCGATACCGCGCGAGCGCACGAGCGTGTCGATGAACAGCGGATGCCCGTGGGCGTCTTCGATCATGGCGCGCAGATCGGTGCTGACGGTGCTGTCACCGACGGACTGCGAGAGATGACGGGCCAGCGTCACGGCATCCTCAGGCAAAAGTCCGGTCAGGCTCAGCCGTTGGGCCTTGTCCAGCTGAGCGAAGATCTGATCGAGGCCGCTGCGCACCGGGGCTGGGCATTGTTCGAGCGGGCGCAGGGTAAACGCCAGCAGCACGCGAGGTGCATCGGGTGCGCGCACGAGCTCTTCGAGCAGCGCCAAACTTTCTTGATCGGCCCACTGCATATCGTCGATCACGATCGCCAGTGGCACTTCGTCGGAGATGCGTTGAAACAGCTCGCGCAATGCCCGAAACGCGATACGGCGCAAGGCCTGAGGGTCTTCGCTGTCGACCGCGCCGTAAGACGCAAAAGCGGGTACGCGCTCGAGTACCGGGAAGACCTGGGACAGGATGCCCTTGTGACGTGGGGCGAGCACCGCTTGGCGATCGCTCGAAAGCTCGCGCAAGTAGCGCGTGAGCTCATCGATCACACCGTCAAATGCGTTGTACGGAACGGACTCTCGCTCGTAACAGCGGCCAAACAACACGACCGCTTCTGGATGACGCGCACAGAATCTATCGACCGCTTGCATCACGAGCACGGTCTTGCCCATGCCGCTTTCGCCCAACACGGCGACGCCCACGCTCTGGCCCGAAACTGCTTGTTCGAGTGCCGAGTCGAGCAAGGTAAGCTCGGCAACGCGTCCTACGAATGGCGCGTGGCGAAGCGTGGGCGGCTCAGAGAGGCCCTCTGCGCTGTGCGGCACGGCCCCAAGCGCTGTGAGCACGTCGCGGGCGCCGGCACGCCCTCTCGGGTCTGTGGCGAGCAGTGACATGCACAGGCTTGAAAGCTCCTCTGGCACCAACATGCCGAGCTGCTGCGGGGATGGGGGTAGCGTCCGCTGCTTTTGCATCAGCACTTTTAGGGGACTGCCGTCAAAGGGCAGCTGGTCCGTCAGCGCCTCATAAAACATGCAGCCTGCGCTGTACCAGTCCGAGGCGGCCGTCAGCTGCACGCCAGCGGACTGCTCGGGCGACATATATGCAACCGTACCCACCACGTTGTTGGTTGCGCCGAGCCCCTCGCGCGCATCGGCCACGAGCCCAAAGTCGAGCAACACCAGGCGACCGTGTTGATCGACGAGAATATTGGAGGGCTTGATATCGCGGTGCACTAAGCCCTGCGCATGCAACGCAAGCAAACCGTCAGCGAGCTGACGCATACAGCTCGTGAGTCGCGCAACGTCCAGAGCACGTGTGTGCCCGCTGCGCACGTACTCGATAAGCGGTGTGCCCTCGATAAGCTCCATCGTGAAAAACCAGCGTCGCCCATGCTCGAGCAGCTCGCCGTAACGCACGAGATTGGGATGCTGCAAATCGCGCAACGAGCGAAACTCGCGCTTGAAGCGATACAAGGACTCCGCGCTCGACTGGTGCAATAACTTGAGCGCCACGCGGGTGTCATTGGTCAGATCGCGCGCAGCATAAACGGTGCCGAAGCTCCCTGTGCCGAGCACAGCGGACACCTGAAAGCGCGGACCCAACGCGGGGCCATTCATAGGCCCATGCGCGCCACCGCCCGATGAGCTTCCCGTTGAGCCGCTTGCGAAGCCGGCTGGCCCGACTGCGCCGACTGCGCCGACTGCATAGGTAGATGCGACTAGACCCGGCACGGACCACCCCAGAGAACCGCACTCAATCCCGGAGCTCGGCTCCTTAAGGATGGCACGAAGACCATGGCGCTCACAATGGCATGCGCGAGGACAGGCGTGGCGCGCTTCGCTCAGACATCGAAGTAATTCGACATACCACGGGCAAAACGCACGGCATCGCGGCGCTTGAAACGGTCCAGCAGCGCAGGCTCTTCGAAGGGCCAGACTTGGCACTTGGGCGCGCCCGAGCCCCTCGCAAACAACACGCCGTTGACCGCGCGGCGCGCAGCTTCGTTGGCTGCCTCCATCGTCGCTAAATCGGTGAACGTGCGAACATAGTCGCCAGCGAGAAAGAAGTTGGAGATGCGCGTCACCGCTTCAGGTCGCAGCCGCAACGAGCCCACCGTGTTCACGAGCAGCGGCTCGAGGTTCGTTACGCCCGAGGGGTTGGGCATCACGATGCCCGGATCGAGAAACCACGTCACGACGTCACTATCGGTGAGCTCGGCGGTCTCGTCGTCGTGCAGCGCGCGCTTGAGCTGCGCCCACACTTCGGCGCGCACGTGCTCACGATCCTGTAGCTCCTCTGCTGGTTTGCCGTACAGAACGCCCGGCGCCTTCCAATCGGAGATATCCACGGACAGACAGCCCTGCACCGTTCCATCTCCGTACTCGCTGAGCGGGCGGCGCCAAAATTGCTGCTGGGACACCGAGGTGAGCGCCCAGGGCGTGTCTGGATAAACGGTATGGCCGTGCACGAGCGGCACGTCGCGACGCAAATAAAATTGGATGCCATTCATCCATTCGAGCTGAAGCTCGTGCAGCGTCCCGAGCAGCGGCTCTCGCGCGCGCATCGCGGGCGTGACGAGTGGCGCAAACTTTTCCACGGGCAAAGCGCAGATGTAATCATCCGCTTGCATGGTTTGCGTGCTGCCCTGGTGCTGCACCTCGACGCCGCTTAGCTGGCTGCCCTGCATGTGGAGGGCGCTCACGCGATGGCCTGTGAGCACGCGGACGCCCTGCTGCTCTAGGAGCACCCGCCAGGGCTCGATCCATACCTCGCTGGTCGGCCCGTTCAGCAGTCGGTCGAACGTACCATCGGTGCGCCACATGTCCCTGAAGAGCTGCAGCGCAATCGCGCCCACGGTGCGGGTACTGGCATGCTCCGCACGCACCGCCACGAGCGAGCGCGTCATGCCCTTGGCAAGTAAGGTTTGGTAAGCTTCCGACATCTCGGGTGCGCGCACGAAGTCCCACCAGGACACGTCTTCCCACTGCTCGACCCGCCGCTCTTCGCACGAGCTTGCAAACACCCATAACCTGCGCATGAACACGTTTAGCTCTCGCAGCGACAGCCCCCAGCGCGTGGTCAGTAAGGTTGAAAAGCCGCTCAGCGCATCGAGCCAAGATTCCGGCCAGCCCGCGTGGATAATCGGATCGGGGCCGCCCGTGAGCGCGTTCTGAGCTCGCGTGGCTTGGACCAAGTTACCTGCAACACCGTCAGGTTGCGCAGCGTACGGGATGCGGCTCATCGTCTCGGGCAGGTGGCGATAAAAGCCCGGCACGAAGCGAAAG
This sequence comes from Polyangiales bacterium, assembly GCA_038257655.1. Taxonomy (GTDB): domain Bacteria; phylum Myxococcota_A; class Polyangia; order Polyangiales; family DASUME01; genus DASUME01. The sequence goes on from JBBSJC010000160.1 coordinate 13,474, forward strand.
CCATGCTCGCCCGGCAAATCGGGCCGTCCGTCGCGGCCGGTGCCAGGCACCGACAGGCTGCGCGCCTTACCCCCGAGGATAGGCCCGGCTTCGAGCAGGGTAACTGCAAAGCCGCGCTCTGAAAGCTCGTGGGCAGCCGTCATACCCGCGACGCCACCGCCTAGCACCAACACCGAATGCCCCATGGCGGCGCATGGTACCTGGCTAAGGGTCCGTGCACGAATAACTTGCCCGGTTCGGCGTCGAGACGCCCGTCCAGCAAGGCGCGGAACCGACAGTATGCTCCCTGCATTCTTAGGTTTCGCAACGCCGCTGGGCGGGATGGGTCGGCGTCGAAGTGGGTAAGTTATTCGTGCACGGGCCCTAAGCAGTCCACTCAAGAAGCTGGTAGCGCCAGACGCTTCACCCCCAAGCGCTTGAGGACGCTCTGAGCTGCCCAATACCCACCCATACCATGTACCCCACCGCCTGGAGGCGTCGCTGCGCTGCACAAAAACAAGCGCGGATTGGGCGTAGAGTAAGGGTCGAGGCGCGTCACGGGACGGGTGAACAGTTGGGGTAGATGGGCGGCACCACCCGTGATCGCGCCGCCGACGTGGGCTGGGTTTTCGGACTCGAGCTCTTTGGTGCCGGTGACGTGCCGGGCGAGGATGAGATCGCGAAAACCCGGCGCAAAACGCTCGATTTGCGCCTCGATCCGCTCGGTCATGTCGATCGTGCTGCCGTTGGGAACGTGACAGTAAGCATGGCCAGTGTGCTGGCCTACAGGCGCTCGCGAGGGATCGAAGTTGCTTTGCTGGGTGAGCATCACAAACGGCCGCTCCGCGTGGTCCCCGCGCCATGCCGCACGCTCTGAAGCGCAAATCTGATCGAGCGTACCGCCCACGTGCACGGTCGATGCTTCAGCGCAGCGAGCATCCCTCCACGGGATAGGTCCGCTCAATGCGAGGTCGATCTTGAACACACCGGGCCCGTACACGTAACGTCCGAGACGCTTGAGGTAGCCGCTCGGCAGGACAGCCTTGGCGATGTCGATCAGCTGTTTTGGAGCCGTGTCGAACAACACCACGCGCGAGCGCGGCAGCTCATCAAGTGACTTGACCATCTGACCGAGCACCAGTTGCCCGCCTAAGCTCTGCATGTAGCTGAGCAAAGCCTTCGTGATCGCGTGGGAGCCGCCCTTGGCCACCGGCCAATCGGTCATGTGCCCGGTCAACGAGAACACCAGGCCCACCGCTGCTGTGAACATGAAATCGAGGGGTAAGATCGAGTGGGCGGCGTTGCCTGCAAACAGGGCGCGCCCGCGTTCGGTCTCGAACGTGCCGCGCGCAAGACCCCGGGCCGAGCGCATGGCCTTGAGACCGAAACGGACAAAGGTAAGGGGATCCCGTGGCCAGCCGAGCGGCGCCAGGAGGTCCGAGAGCAGGGTTTCGGGCGTCCGTAGAAATGGCTCCACCAGCTTGCGATAGGCGCGCGCGTCGCTGCCGAGTTGCTCGCTCGTCGCTTGCACCGA
>JBBSJC010000161.1:0-14835 GCA_038257655.1 Polyangiales bacterium
CGATTGCGGTGGCGCCTCGTGCGCAGCTTGCGAACCCGGCGACACCTGCGCCATCGCGGCGGACTGCACCAGCGACGTCTGCACAGGCTCCATCTGCCAAGCCGCCTCCTGCGCGGACGGCGTCATCAACGGCGACGAGACCGCCGTGGACTGCGGCGGATCGTGCGTTGCGTGTGGCGCAGCAGATCAAGATGGAGACGGTGTACCGGACGCCACAGACAACTGTCCGACGATCAGCAACGCTGACCAGAAAAACACGGATGGCGCTGGCGACGGCGGCGACGCGTGTGACGAAGACGACGACAACGATGGCTTGAACGACGTTGAAGACGGAGCGACCGACTCCGATGGCGATGGTCTGATCGATTCCCTCGATCTCGATTCGGACAATGACGGCGTGCCAGATGCCGAGGAAACGGGCGCCGATCAAGACGGCGACGGCGTACCGAACCACCGGGACCTAGACTCCGATCTCGACGGCATCCCAGATCTCGTCGAAGCAGGAGGAAAAGACGCGGACAACAACGGTAAGGTCGACGGTTTCACTGACGCGAACGGGGATGGCATGGATGACGCGCTGGCCGCGGCTCCCCTGCCGATTCCGGATACCGACGGTGACGGCGAGCCTGACTATCTCGACACCGATAGCGACGGCGACGGCGTGCTGGATGCAGACGAAGGCACCGTCGACAGCGATGGCGACATGCGTGCCGACTACGTGGACGCAGATGACGACGGCGATGGCAAGGCGACCCAAGACGAGATCAAAGACGCTGACGATCATGACGTCGATCAAGACACCGACGGCGACGGCAAGCCGAACTACCTCGACACCGATAGCGACGACGACGGGTCGCCGGATGCCACGGAGAACGCGGGTACCGGCGACATCAATAAGGACGGGATTCCCGATTACATCGATGCGAGCGTGTTCCCGGGCGACAGGGATCGCGACGGCATCCCGGACTACATCGAGAACATGGGTCCCGATGGCGAGGACACCGATACGGATGGAGATGGGAAGCCCGACTGGAATGATGACGACGACGATGGCGACGGCGTGCCCACCAAGGACGAGCTTGGCGACGGTAAGAAGCCGCGCGATTCCGACGGCGACGGCACGCCCGACTACCTCGATACCGACGACGACGACGACGGCGTGCCGACAAAAGACGAGCGCGGCGACGGTAAGACGCCGACCGATACCGATGGGGACGGCACGCCCGACCACCTCGATACCGACGACGATAACGATGGGATTCCCACCTCCGAGGAAGCAGGCCGCGACGTCGACGAAAACGGCGTCGATGACCGACTCCAGGATGATTTCGAGCTCAAGCTCGTCGGTGGTGCGGGCTGCTCGGTAGGCTCCAAGAGCTCACCGAAGGACATGCTGTTCGTGCTAGCGGCGCTGGCCTTACTGTTGCTGCGCACGCGTCGGCGCCGCAGCAGCGTGGCTGCGCTCGCCTGGTCAGTTTGCGTGCTCGGCGCCTCGAGTGCACAGGCACAAGACACCGGCGTCACGCTCGATCGCTATCGCGCCGCGGAAACGGTGCGCGATGGCTTCGCGTTGAGTCGGCCCGCAGACCAGGGTCATCACGAGCTCGGACTGTAGCTTCAGCTCTCGTATGCACACGATCCGCTGGTCGTCGAAACGGCCAAGGGAGAGGCCGCCAAGGTCGTCGAGCATCAGCTCGTGGCCCATGCCGTCATTGCCTACGGTCTGTGGCAGCGCTTGGTGATTTACGGCGGTATGCCCGTCACATTGCTGATGGAAGGTGAAGACGTCGAGCGCTACAGGGTGCCGGGCGCGGACGGAACTTCCGTGGGCGATCTATGGCTTGGTGGCCGCGTACGTCTGCTCGGAGGAGCGCGCAGCCCTTTTGCCTTAGCGGGTCAAGCGACCCTGACTGTGCCGATGGCAGAGCTCGCTGACGACAAACAGGCCTACGCCGGCTCGCGCACTGTCAACGGCGTGATCGAGGCGCTGGCTGAGGCGCGCGTCGCGGCCGTGCGTATCACCGGTAATCTTGGGGTCAGGGTCGCTCCCGAAGCGACGATCGGTTTCGCCAAAACTGGGCATGAGCTGCAAGGCGGGCTCGGTCTGACGGTCGACGTCAACAAGTCCCTCGCGCTCACGGCGGAAGGTTATGGCGCCAGTGACTTCAACCATTTTTTCGCCCGTGAAGCGAGCCCGCTCGAGCTGCTCTTCGGCGGCAAATGGTTCGCATCCGAAAGCTGGACCACAGGCCTCGCCTTTGGCCCAGGACTGACGCGCGGTGTCGGCTCACCCGCCTACCGCGCCATCGCCATGGTCGGCTTTTCTAGCAAGCCCGAGCCACAGCTTGAAAGCCCGAGAGACTCCGACCGCGACGGTGTGCTCGATACCGTCGACGCTTGTCCGCTAGAACCGGAAGACCAGGACGACTTCGAAGACTCAGATGGCTGCCCCGACCCCGACAACGATCAGGACGGCGTGCTCGATTTGGACGACGGCGCACCGCTTGAGCCCGAGGACAAAGACGGCTTCGAAGACGACGACGGTGTGCCCGATCCGGACAACGATCGCGACGGCGTGCTCGATGCTGCGGACAAGTGCCCGCTGGAGGCCGAGGACAAAGACGGCTTCGAAGACGACGACGGCTGTCCGGATCTCGATAACGACAAAGACACGGTGCTCGACGCTGTGGACAAGTGCCCCAACACGCCGGGCGAGCCCCACGCGCAGGGCTGCCCAAGCGCGGCCAGAGTCAAAAATAACCGAATCGAAATCACGGGCACAGTGGAGTTCGCCGTGAACAAAGACAGCATCTTGCCCGAGAGCGAGCCGCTGCTCAGCGAGGTCGTCAGCAGCATGCGCTCGACCCCGCCGAGCACGAAGTTCCGCGTCGAGGGACACACAGACGATCGCGGTGGAAAAGCCATGAATCTTCGTCTTTCCAAGCGTCGCGCCGTCGAGGTGAAGCGCTGGCTTGTCGAGCACGGCGTCGAGGCAGAACGTCTCGGTGCCTCCGGTTGCGGCCCAACGCTTGCGATCGGCGACAACAAGACCGAGGAAGGTCGCCAGGCCAATCGCCGCGTCGAATTCCACATCATCGATAGCGAGACCGAGGGCTTTGCAGCGCGCGAAGGCTGCACGCCTGGCGAGTAGAGTCCGGTAGGAGCTGGCTATGCGGCGGGCTACACTCGCCGCGCGTGCCCTTCGTTCTTTACCGCAGCAATCGCGTGGAGCAGCTGGCCCAAGCACTGGCGCAAGTCGTGCGCGAGCCGCTGCCCAGCGCACTCGCACGGGAGCTCATCGTCGTCCAAGGCCCCGGCATGGAGCGCTGGCTGTCGATGCAGCTCTCACAGCGCCTGGGCGTGTGGGCCAATCCCTGGTTTCCATTCCCGCGAACCCTGATCGAGCTTTCGCTGGAAGCGACGCTCGGTCCCGCGCCGCAGTCTGCCGAGCTGTATCGTCCGGGTGCCCTCGCCTTCTTGATCGCACGCTTGCTGCCGAGCCTGCTGGCTGAGGGCGAGCTACACGACGTGTCGTCTTATCTGGCGGGCGACATGCAGGGGGATCGTCTGCTCGCGCTCTCCGAAAGCTTGGCGCGCACCTATGACCAGTACTTGATCTACCGACCTGAGCTTCTGCTCGGCTGGGAGAGCTCGTCAGAGCGGCAGTTTCAAGCCCTGCTGTGGCGTGCAGTCTGCACGGAGGCAGGCCCGGTCCACATCGCACACCGACGCGCCGCTTTTGAGCGCAGCCTCAGCCGGCCAGACTTCGCAAGCAAGCTGCGGGACAAGCTGCCGCCACGCATTCACGTATTCGGCGTGTCGACCCTGCCACCTGCGTTTCTGAGCATCCTGACGCAGCTGTCGCGGGTGCTCGACGTGCATTTTTTCATGCTCTCACCCACGCCTGAGTATTACGGCGATCTCGATCGCAAGCTGGGCACGGGCCACGACATGACCTCCCTACTCGCAAGTCTCGGTAAGGTCGGACGCGAGCTGATGGAGCAACTCACGGACGTCGACATGATCGAGCGCGACCTGTTCCTGCCGCCCGCCCCAGACTCGCTCTTGCATGTGTTGCAGTCCGATCTGCTGACGCTCACGGTACGGGGCCCCAGCGCCGAGCCACCCCTGAGCGTCTCGGAACACGACACTTCCTTGCGCATTCACGCCTGCCACAGCCCAGAACGCGAGATCGAGGTCCTGCACGATCAGCTGCGCGCGCGCTTCGAAGCCGATCGCTCGCTTTCGCCCCACGATGTGATCGTGTTCGCACCAGACATCGAGCGCTACGTGCCCGCGATCGAATCGGTGTTCGGCGCAGTGAGCCATAGCGATCATACCGCCATCCCCTATCGCATCGCAGACCGCCGTGCCTCGCGCGTCTCCGATGTCACCGACACGTTCCTCACGCTGCTTGACCTGAGTAGCTCGCGTTTCTACCTGAGCGACGCACTCGACCTCTTGCATCGCTCGCCGGTTCGCCTGCGCTTTGGTCTCGGCGATGCCGACCTCGATCTCGCGCAACGCTGGCTCGTCAAAGCTGGCGCGCGCTGGGCGATCGATGCCGAGCATCGCGAACGCTCAGGCCAGCCCAAGCTCGCGCAAAACAGCCTGCGTTTCGGCCTCGATCGGCTGCTGCTTGGGCTCGTCACGCGCGGCGGCCAAGCCGAGCCCTTTGGCGAAGTCTTGCCCACCGCCGACATCGAAGGACAAGAAGCGCTGACGTTGGCGAAAGTATCGCGCTACTTCGAAGAGCTGTTCCAGACCGCGCGCGAGCTCAACGTGCCGCGTAAAGCCGCCGACTGGGCACTACGCATGAGCACGGCCCTGTCGCGTTTGCTTTCCGATGCAGGCGAGCTGGCCCTCGGTCATTACGCGCTGCGCGTAGCGCTTGCCGATCTGCTCAACGACGCTGCCGCAGCCGATTTGCAGGCGCCGATCTCCCTCGCTTCCATGCGTCGTGCGTTGGCCGAGCGCGTCGACCAGACACGGGCCAATGCGGGCTTTCTCTCGGGCGGCATCACTTTTTGCGAGCACGTGCCGATGCGCGCCATCCCCTTTCGCATCGTGTGCATGGTCGGCCTCGACGACGAATCGTTTCCGCGCAGATCGACGCGCCCATCCTTTGATCTGATGGCCAAGCAACCCAGGCTCGGCGATCGCGCGCTGCGTGATGATGACCGGCAGCTCTTTCTCGAGGCGCTGCTGTCCGCACGCGATGCCATTTTGATCACCTACTGCGGCCGCAGCCCCAAGGACGACACGGTAAGGCCACCATCCGTGCTGCTCGATCAATTGCTGCGCGTCGTCGACAGCCACGCGATCCTGCGCGGTGCAGACGCGAGCCTATCGCTCGGACTGGAAGGCTCAACCGCCCAGCAGATAAGTCACGTCCACGCGCTTTCGCGCTTTGATCGACGCTACTTCAAGAACGTCAGAGATCTTGTCTACTTCAGCTATGACCCCAGCGGCTGCGAAGTGGCGCGCGCCTGGCTCGATGACAAACCGCGAACGCTCACCCCATTCGTTTCAGCGCCGATCAAGCTCGATGCTCCCGCAGACGCGAGCTTAGAAATCGAGGAGCTGATCCGCTTCTTGCGCCTGCCCGCTAAACACTTTCTGCAGACACGCCTGGGAGTTTACCTGCCGCGCGAGCTCGATCCGATCGAAGACCGCGAGCCACTCGCGCCCGATCCGCTGGAGCGCTGGGAAGTGGGCAACGACATCCTCGATGAGCTGTCGGATCTTTCGCCAGAGGAGCGTCATACCCGTCTTGCGCGCGAAGGTAGAATCCCGCCGGGCACGCTCGGTCAGTTGTGGATGCGCGACGTCGAGTTGACAGCGCTGGCGATCGACTCCGCCTGTCCGCAAGCAGAGCGCAGCCCTGATTTGGCGCTCGAAATCGAGCTCGGCGCTCGCAAGCTGGTCGGTACCGTCCGTGACCTGTGTGGTACCACGCGCAGCGAGCGCACGTTTTCAATCCCGCGCACCAAACACTTGCTTGCCTGCTGGGTGCGCCATCTGGCGCTGTGCGCAGCCCACCCGCAGACGCCCTGGCAAAGCGTCTTGGTCGGCCGGGCCAAGGATGGAGCCAAGACCTATCGCTTCGAGCCCGAGCCCGACGCGCGCGCCCTGCTCAGCGAGCTCGTGACGTTATACGAGCTCGGCCGCACCTGTCCCTTACCCTTTTTCATCGATGCCGCAGACAGCTACGTCAAAGCGATCAACAAGGGCGACGCGCACCAAGCCGCGCTCACGTCGATCGCAGGCAGCGCAGGTAAGGTAGAGGTCCGTCGCGACGTGGACGACCCCTACGTGCGCCAAGTGTTCGGGCCGCTGAGCGCAGAGGACCTCGGCACGTTGCGCGCCCCGGGCAACAGCGAAGGCACAGACTTTCCAACGCTCGCCTTGCGCATCGTGCGCCCGATGCTTGCGAACGCGGAGAGGGCGGGCCGCTCATGAAGCCGTGTGATGCCCTCAGCTTGCCGCTTGCAGGCACCACCGTGATCGAAGCCAGCGCCGGCACGGGCAAGACCTACACGATCACCACACTCGTGCTGCGCCTGTTGCTCGAGCACGACCTTACGATCGAGCAAATCCTCGTCGTCACCTACACCCGCGCGGCCACGGCCGAGCTACGCGATCGCATTCGCAGGCGCCTTACCGTTGCCCTACGACGCTTTCAGGGCGAACCCGTGCAAGACTTCGAGGTCAACGCTCTCCATGCACGCGCGCAGGTGGATGGCCGCACTTCACGTTTCACCGAGCGTCTCGACCGCGCCCTGGCCAATCTTGACGAAGCGCCCGTGCTGACCATCCACGGCTTCTGCCAGCGTGTGCTGTCTGAGCATGCCTTCGATACGGGCAGCAGCCTCGATGCCACCCTGAGCAACGACGACGGCCCTCTGCTCGATGAAATCGCCCAAGACTATTACGCGCGTGAGCTCTGCGACGGACGTGAGCCCGAGGTAGCGGCGCTGCGCGAGATCACACCGGACAAGCTGCGACGCCTATCGGCACGCGCCGGACAGGGCTTAGGCATCCGGCTCGTACCGGACGTGGAGCCTGTCGATCTCTCGACCGACGCCTGGCTTGGCCAACGTACTGCGTGCGCTGGGTTCTGGTCTGCCGAGCGCGACGCTGTCGTCGCCTGCGTGCAGTCCCTGTCCAGGGTGTCCAGCAAGAACCTGACCGGCTGGGCCGAGCAAATGGACGAGCTGCTCAAGACCGGCCGACCCGGATTTTCAAACGGTAAGTTCGCCACAGGCTTCGGCTATTTCACGCGCGCGGGCTACGAAGCCAAGCGCGCTCCAAAGACGCTTGCTCCACATCCATTCATCGATGCTGCGCAGGCACTGCTCGAGCTTGACTGCGCCTACGTCAACGCCGAGCGCTCGGCCGTCGTCGGCTTTCGTCGCGGCTTTTTGAGCTATGCCGAGGAAGAGCGACAGAAACGCGCTGGCGTTCGTAACGAGCGCACCTTCGATGCGCTGTTGACCGATCTCGACCGTGCGCTCACGAGCGAACGCGGCAGTGCGCTTGCCGCCATCTTACGCGAGCGCTTTCGCGCGGCGTTGGTCGACGAGTTCCAAGACACCGATCCGCTGCAGTACCGCATCTTTCGCACGCTCTTCGGTAGCGAGTCGCTGCCGCTTCTGCTGATAGGCGACCCCAAACAAGCGATCTACGGCTTTCGCGGCGCCGACGTGTTCGCGTACCTGCGCGCACGCGCGGACGCAGGCGGTAACGTTTACACGCTCGACGTCAACCGACGCTCAGACGCCGAGCTCGTCCAGGCCATGAATCTTCTCTACGCACGCATCGAGCGGCCGTTCGTGATGGCCGGCATCGATTATCACGCCGTGAGCGTGCCGGAGTCCGCGCGCGCTCGCTTCCAAAGCAAGGATGCACGAGCGCCGATCGACCTGTTGCTGATCGACGCTGCGCCCAAGCTCGAGGCACTTCGCATCGAGATCGCGCGCGGTGTCGCTGCCGAGATCGCAACCTTACTATCGAGCAGCGCAACCCGCTTGGAAGACGGCCCAGACAAGGAACCACGTCACAGGCCCCTCTACGCCCGCGATCTGGCCGTGCTGTGTCGCACAAACAGCGAAGCCAAGCTCATGCAGCGCTACCTGACCGAGCGCGGCGTGCCAAGTGTGCTGCAGGGCGATGCCAGCGTCTTCGAGTCCGAGGATGCAGACGAAATCGAGCGCGTACTGTTATCACTCGCCAACCCGAGCGATGCGCGCGCCATGCGCTCCATGCTCTGCTCCATGTACGGCGGGCTCGATGCCGCCCAGCTGCGTCTGCTCGAATCCGACGATGAACGCTGGGACGAGCACCGCGCACGCGTGCACGACGTCGCCCAAATCCTGACCAACCGAGGTTTCGCCCAGGCCATGCGCACCTGGGCGCGCGTCTATGACGTGGAGCGCAACCTCTTGCGAAGACCTGATGGTCCACGCCGCATCACCAATCTGTGGCATCTGCTCGAGTTGCTCTCCGAGGTCGCCACCAGTCAACGTCTACACGCACTCGGCGTATTGCGCGTGCTGCGCATGTTACGCAGTGATGCCTCCTTGCGCGGGGAGCTCGTCGGCGAAGCGCAACAGCTGCGCCTTGAAACCAGCGAAAACGCCGTGCTACTGACCACGATCCACAAGAGTAAGGGTCTCGAGTATCCGGTGGTGTACGTGCCATTCGCCTGGGACGGACAGCTCTTGCGAACCGACGACAAGGAGCTGTTGCGCTTTCACGATCACAGCCCCGAGCACGTCTACACGCTGGATCTGGGCTCCGATGACCAAAAGGCGCACCAACTGATAGCGGAAGAGGAAGCACTCGCAGAGGGTTTGCGCCTGATCTACGTCGCCCTCACGCGCGCCAAACATCGCGTCAGCGTGGTGGTGCCGATCGGCCAATCGACCAGTTTCGCTAGCTCCGCGCTATCGTACCTGCTCGCAGGCGGCGGCGATCGATGCGCCCTGGCCGCGCGTATCAAGGCTCTTTCACCAGCGGAGTTGCACGCCTTGCTTGCGACGATCGCAGCCGACACTCAGACCGTCTCGGTCACCACGCTCAAGCCCCGTTCCGAAATCCGCCTGGCCCCGACAGCGCCGACCGGACGTAAGCTTGAAGCGCGCACGATCAGTCGCGCATTCGACAAGACCTTACGCACCGCCAGCTTCTCGTCGCTTATCGCGGGTGCAAGCAAACAGCGCCATCTGGATCAAGCGGCCGACCGTGATGCGCACACGGATAGCGCAGCCGTCGACGAGGGACCCTCCACACTGGTGCTCGATGCGTTCCCGCGCGGCGCGGTGGCCGGCCAGCTGATGCACGAGGTGCTCGAGCATCACGATTTCACCGCCGACGATCTGTCGCTGAAAGAGCTAGTCACCCGCGCGGTGGTGGCGCGCGGCTACGATGCCGCCCTGGTCGAGATGCTGACGCGTGGTCTCTCCGATGTGTTGCGCACGCCACTAGACGCCACCGGTAGCTCGGACTTGCGTCTGCGCGACATCACGAGCGCCCGGCGCATCAGCGAAATGGAGTTCGTGTTCCCCGTGCAAAGCGAGCTCATGCCGCGCGCCTTGGAGCGCACTTTTCGAGCGCATCTACCGCCTGCGCTCAGCGCCAGCGTGCTCGGAAGCTTACGCGGCTTGAGCTTCGAGGCCCTGCGCGGGTTTCTGCGCGGCTACATCGATCTCGTGTTCGAGCACGCCGGTAGCTATTACATCGCCGACTACAAGTCCAACCGCCTGGGCCCGCGCGTCGAAGACTACGCCCCGGCGCGCATGCTCGACGAGATGGCACACCATCAGTACTTTCTGCAGTACCACCTGTACGTGCTCGCGCTGCATCGCCATCTTGCCCAGCGCATCCCAGGCTACGATTACGAGCGTCATATGGGCGGAGCTTACTATCTGTTCTTGCGCGGCATGTCCGAGCACCATGCCCCCGGCAGCGGCGTGTTTTTCGATCGCCCTCAGCGCGCCCTGATCATGGAGCTGGACGCTTTGATGCGTCCCGAGGGCGGAGAGCAGCCATGAGCACCTACAACGACAGCCCCTTCCAGGATGGCCCCTTGCAGAGCAGCAGCTTGCGTGATCTGGAGCGCGTCGGCTTCTTCTCCATGCTCGACGTGGAGCTTGCGCGCAGCCTGTGCCGCATCGGCAGCGAGCCCGGCGAAATCATGCAGCTGGCGGTCGCCCTTTCGAGCCGCAACGTACAGCAAGGTCACGTCTGCCTCGATCTGAAACGCAGCCATCAGGACTGGCTGCTCGAAGCCAAAGAACTGAGCACGGTGTTGCCCGAGCCGAGCGCACTGCTCGCTGCCCTGCGCAGCTCCCCACTCGTGGAGTGCGACCATACGCTACGCGACTCCGTGCGCCCGCTCGTGCTCGACGCGCAAGACCGGCTCTACCTCGCCCGTTACCACGATCACGAACGCGCACTTTCTGAACGTGTGCTCGCCCTCGCCAAGGGTGTGCTCCAGGCGCCGCCTACACCAGACAAGATGATCGAACGGTTGTTCCCCAGCACCGGCAAACTCGACCTGCAGCGCACAGCCGCCCTGTCTGCCCGCACTCGCCGGCTGAGTGTGATCGTCGGCGGCCCAGGCACCGGCAAGACCTCGACGGTCGTCAAGCTACTTGCCTTACTATTTGTCGATGCACGCAACCAGGGAGTCAGGTTACCGCGGGTTCTGCTCGTCGCACCGACAGGCAAAGCCGCACAACGCTTGAGCGAATCGATCGAACAGGCCCGCGCCAAGCTTGAGCTCGATCCGGAGCTTTTGGCGGAGATCCCGAGCAGTGCGCAAACCGTGCATCGCGCGCTCGGCTCGATCGAAGGCTCGCTCACCCAGTTTCGCCATCATCGCGAACATCCCTTGCAATGCGACGTGATGCTGCTCGATGAAGCCTCGATGGTCGACCTTGCGCTCATGCGGCGGCTGTTCGATGCCCTGCCGAGTCATGCACGCGTGATCATGCTCGGCGATCCCGATCAGCTCGCCTCGGTCGAAGCAGGCGGCGTGTTGAGCGACCTGTGCGCCGCAGCCGAGGCCGGTGGTCCCCTTCGCGCCTGCGTCACGCGCCTGACCGAAAGTCATCGCTACGCGGCCGATACCGGGGTAGCTGCGCTCGCCGAAGCCGTGCGCACGCAAGACAGCGACCAAGCGTTGGACATCTTGAGCACAGGCCGTTTCGACGACGTGCGCCTCGAGCCAAGCGTGAATGAGCGCGGCCTGCCACGCGCACTCAGCGCGCAAGCGCGCACCGGTTACGCCCAGCTAAAGGCCAAGGACCTCGACGAAAAGCTGCGCGCGTTGAACGGCTTTCGTGTTTTGTGCGCACACCGTAAGGGACGCGAAGGCGTCGAAGCGCTCAACCTCGAATTCGGACGCACGCTGCGCGGATCGGCCGCACGCCTGGGCGAGCACTATCCGGGTCGCCCGATTCTGATCACCCAAAACGACTACGGCACGGGCCTGTTCAACGGCGACGTGGGTGTGATCCACGCGGAGGGTAGACGCGATCTCGCCATGTACCTGCGCGCCTCAAGCGGCGTACGGCGCGTGGCTCTGGGCCGGCTCGCCGCCCACGAGAGCGTCTACGCCATGAGCGTGCACAAAAGCCAGGGTTCGGAGTTTGATAGCGTCGCCGTCGTCTTACCCGAGCGCTTGTCGCCGGTGCTTACGCGCGAGCTGCTGTTCACCGCGATCACGCGCGCCCGACAGAGCGTCACGCTCTACGCCAAGCCCGACGTGCTGCGCGCAGCGATAAGCCAGCGCCTGCATCGCGAGTCGGGCCTGGTCGATCGACTGCTAGTCTAGTGCAAAGTCGAGCGCAGGTTGCCCAAGCTCGCGCAGTGCGCGCTGCACTTCTGAAAACGGCCGCGTGCCGAGAAAGCCGCGATGCGCAGAAAGCGGCGAAGGATGGGCGCGCACGACCACGCGGTGTCGCGACAGGTCAATCAGATTGACCTTTGCTTGCGCGGGCTTTCCCCACAACATGAACACGACCGGCTGCGTCCGTTGCGAGAGCACCGAAATCACAGCGTCGGTCAAACGCTCCCAGCCGCGTTTGGCGTGGGAGGCTGCCGAACTTTCGCGTACCGTCAACACGGTATTGAGCAACAGGACACCACGCGCTGCCCAAACACTCAGATCGCCGCTGCTCGGCGCAGGGACGCCCAAATCCGTGGACAGCTCGCGCAGGATGTTGCGCAACGAAGGTGGATGCGGAAAGCCCGCCGGCACGGAGAAACACAAGCCTTGGGCTTGTCCTTCACCATGGTAAGGGTCCTGGCCGAGCAGCACGATGCGCACAGCGGCAAGCGGCGTGGCCGTGAAGGCACGAAACACTGCAGCCTCGGCCGGATAGACCACATGCGATGCGCGCTCGCGGTCGACGAACGCACAAAGGTCTGCAAAGTAAGAAGCCCCCAGCTCTGCGCCGAGGGCCCTTTGCCAACATGCTGGCAGGTCGACGAACACGCTCAGTCGTGAACGGTGACGCTGACCATTTGCACGGGCGTCTTCGGACGATCGCCCGGGCCTGTCGGCGTGCTCTCGATCTTCTTCACCACGTCCATACCCTGCGTCACCTTGGCAAACACAGGATGCTTGGACTGTCCGGGTGAGAACCAATCGAGATAGGCGTTGTGCACCGTGTTCAAGAAGAACTGGCATGAGCCGCTGTTCGGGCTGCCGGTGTTGGCCATCGACAAGCTGCCAGGCTCGTTCGAAAGCTTGGCATCCGCTGGATGCTCATCCTTGATCGTACCGTGCGGCGAATTGCCGGTGCCTGCGCGCGGGCTATTCGGGTCCTTACTGTTCGGACAGCCGAACTGGATCATGAACTTGTTGATGACGCGATGGAAGTGCAGGCCATCATAAAAGCCTTCTTTGGCAAGCTTGATGAAATTGCCTGCAGTAAGGGGCATCTTATCGACAAACAGCTCGATCTCGATATCCCCGAGCGATGTTTTGAGGGTAGCGGTCGGATTAGGCATGGCGCGCAAGATACCACGCGAGAGCGCGCTGGTCTTAAACCAGCCCGATCACCCCGACAATCGGCTGCGCCGCAAGCTCCGCGCGCTACGTTGAGCAGGTCTTCGCGAGGTTCCCCCTCATCGGAGCCACGATCCCCCCGCCGTGACGCCGCCGCTCTTCTGGGAGAGACTGAGCGAACGAGGCGTCTCCGGGGGGGTCTCCTTAACCCACGGCCCCGCCGAGCGCGCGACTAGACGATTCGCACGCCCGTGGGCTTTTGTTCGTCCGCGCTCCAGCTGACCTGTTGCGTCGTGATGTGGTCCTGCACGTCGCGCGAAGGCTCCTCGTATACAGGCGCCTCGCCGGGAGCGTACGGCTGCTGAGGTCTCGGGCTTTTCTCGAGGCCACTGTAGTCCTTCGGCTTGGCTACAAGGACGGGGCAGTGGGCGGTGCGCACCAATGATTCCGCCACGGAGCCGAGCACCAGTCGATCAAACCCCTGTCTGCCATGCGTGCCGACGATAATCAGATCCGCTTCGTAATCGATCGCGACCTGATGAACCGCTGGAGCCGCTTTGCCGATGCGTGCATGGGTGTGCACCTTACCCATGTCCACTTGGAATCCGCCATCTTGCGCAAGTTGCGCAATACGCTGCGACAGAATGCCCGGCGCTTTCTCGACGAATGCTTCCTCCGTCTGCAGTGCCGGCTGATCTTTGTCGTCGATCACATCCCGGGGATCGAGCACGTGCACAGCATGCAAGCTGCCAACGTGTCCTGCTTCCAGCCACTTGAACGCTTCGATGATCGCCTCATCGCCGCTGCTGCCAAAGTCGACCCCCACGACGACCGTGCGCAATTGATTCTTGCCCATGACAAACCTCCGGTTGTGCGTCGTGCAAGATGCGTGCTTTACGAATCGTGTCGCAAAAGAATGCCGCAGGCGGGCCAGGCGTGCAGCCGGTTTCGTGTTACAACACGCACGTGAGCGAAGCTATTACCCAGGGTATCCGCGTGGCCGTGCGCTGTGTATATGTCCCTGAGCAGTCCGCGCCCCGTGAGCATCGATACGTGTTCGCATACACGATCCGCATCGCGAATCAGGGCAAGAAACCCGCCCAGCTAATCAACCGTCACTGGATCATCACGCACGGCTCAGGCCGGGTCGAAGAGGTGAAGGGGCCGGGGGTCGTCGGCGCGCAGCCTCGCCTCGAGCCCGATCAACACTTCGAATACACGAGCGGATGCGTGCTCTCGACGCCCCACGGCACGATGCACGGCACGTACGAGATGCGCCGCGATGATGGCACCACCTTCAACGCGACCATCGCGCCCTTCTCGTTGAGCATGCCCTACACCCTCAACTGATAGGTCGCCATTTCAGGCGCACCATTTTTCATGTGCGCTATTTCAGGCGCCATTTTTATGTGCGCTATTTCATGCGCACAACCAGCTCAAGCGAGACCGTTGGTAACACGCGCCGCGTCCGGTCGCGCTGCACGAAGTCACCATCCGGCGCGCTGTAACCGATAGCCAAAACCTGGGGCAGTACGTCCCCCCCCAGCAAGACTGCCACACCTACGCGCTGCCGTGCCCAGTCCGGCATAAAGCGTAAGGTCGCGTCGGCACTGACCACGGGCACGAGCGCTGTGGCGTTTTCTGGGTCGAAATCAGCAGCGCGCCCGTCCACGTCGCTGACGAACAGGTTCGCGCCTGCACCCAGCGCAAGGCTGAGCAGAAAGCGGCGGCTTTCGAAGGGCATGTACCCCGCATGAACACTGAGCGCGTGCCGCCGTAGTGATACGCGCGCGACGTCGTCCTCGAGCCGCACG
>JBBSJC010000162.1:0-14822 GCA_038257655.1 Polyangiales bacterium
CCAGCATGCGAACGCGGGCGTGGCGCCCACAAGCGGCCGCGCGGCAACGGTAGCGGCAGTGGGGCAAGCGAACACGGCCTTCGGCCCTGTCAGTCTCCCGCATCACCTACGCGAACTCACGCACGCGTGCCGCAGGCACACTACAGGTCCTGGCGGGCCGACAATTGCTATCGGGGAGGCGAGCCCTCTCGGGCTTCACGGCGCGACAAGCGCGCCTCTGGGCCTGCCGCGGACGCGGCTTTGTTCAATTCCCTTTATCGGAAGCTTGGCGGCGCTCGTTCACTTTAACGGTGTGCTAACGAGGTTGACCGAGACGCTCAATGAGCGCATTCGGCTTGCTCTGGCCAAAGCACGCGCACCATTTCCCCGCGAGTCATAGGCGTCCCCCGCGTAAGCGCGGGCCCGCCCATCCCCGCGCGAGCCGCGCACGCTGCTGCCCTGCTTTCTGTGGTCTTGTGGGATGGCTAGGACTGGACAACGGGGAGCAGCGGGCTTACGCAACTCCCGGTTCTTCGCTTGAGCTTGTCGGCACCAGTCAGGCAGTCAAGCTTGGCGTTCCCCTTTTCCCGCGCCAAAGCGCCGTTGCGCTTCGATCGCCGACAGGAGGCTACATGTTTTGTCGATTCCCCATTATGAGTTTTTCCGCGCTTTGCTTCTCGCTAACCATTGGCTGCGGTAGCGACGGTGGTGCTTCTTCGAGCGAAGAGAACTCCTCTGCTTCTGACGGGCGAGGCACGCCCGCCTGCCAGGATTGGCAAGATGCGGCTTGCGACTTCATCGCCGACGAGTGCAACTTCTACTCGCGCGCTGAATGCGATGCACAGTTCCAAGGCGTCGTTTGTAAGTCCGACCAGCAGGCGAGCGACTGCTCCAACACGCTCAACAAAGCTCAGTGCGGCACTTCCATTGAAGGGTGCCAACTTGTCGACGTCGCTGACTCTGCTCCTGCAATCAAGATGTGTGACGATCTCACGGAAACGGTATGTAGCTGGCAGGCTCGCTGCGGAGATTCTCGGTCATTAGCAGAATGCAAAGAGGCCTACGCCGCCAAGATCGATTGCAACATGGCAGTTTCCGTAAACCTGCAATACGAGACGTGCATACGGCAAGTGAAGGCGCAGGATTGCGCACGGACAACGCTTCCACCGAGCTGCGACAATGCGGTTACACTGAAGTAGTCAGCGGCGTTTCCAAGTCATGCTAGCCTGCATACGTGGGATCCTATTCACGTAGCGTTCGCCTTTGTTTATCGCTCTCCGTCGGTGTTATCGGGGGTTGCCGAGAGGAGTGTCGCACCAACGCTACATGGTGTGATGGCGACAAGCTCAACCGTTGCGAAGACACCGGTAACAAGGTTTTGAACAAGCGTTCACTGCGCACAGATGACTGCTCAGAGGAAGGGCTCGTGTGCGTCCCCGCTGATCTTCCTTACTGCGGAATTCCAGATTTCGACTGCAAAGGCAGAATCAGGGAAGTCTGCGCGGGTACTCGCATCGCCTCTTGCCGCGAAGACGAAGAGCTGCCCGGCTTGATCGTCGATTGTGGAAATCAGTCATGCGTGGAGCTTGAAGGTGGAAAAGCCATTTGCGCGGAGAGCTCGGAGCGCTGTAATCTCAGCTCCCCACCGAAGTGCGAAGGCGGAAGCATTCTGTACTGCGATAAAGGTGCTTGGCAGAGGGGGCCTAAATGCTTCGGCGCCTGCACTACGGATGGAGTTGAGCGATGTGAAAACGGACTCGCTCCGGTGCGCTGCATGGAGGGTTTTTGGCAAGCTACCGAAGACTGCTTTTCGCCCTGCAAGTGCGCTGCAGACTCTGATGCCGCGGTATGTGTTTGCGAGTAAGCTCCAAGCTGAAGCCTTTGGGAACGGCGAAGTCCGAAAGTTAGATTAGAATAATTATTCTATCGCAGAACGACGGCCAAGCCACGTCACATTGCCAGCCAGGCTCTACCTGGCAGGTATTGCTGCAGCCGTCGCCACTCTTGTCGTTATCGTCGTCGCAGGCTTCTCCACCCGTGACCATACCATCGCCGCATGACACGGGTTTCATCCAGTCAGACGATGCAGTTAGGAACGCGAGAGTGCCTCCGATACCGCTATCGATTAGCCATTGAATGCCTGCCTTGTCATTCGCAAGCCATTCCTTCACGAACCTTTGACTTTCTTTTCCTCCGTCGCGATGCACGCGGTCTATGAAAGGGAAGACTCGCGCTGGGTGGTCAAGGAAGGGTACTTTCTTACGGAAGTTCGAGTACTTCATTTCATCGCCAGAGACGATAAAAGAGTAATTGCGCGCTCCCATTTCGCTGATCATATCGCGTACGGGTACGTCGTTCGCGTACTTGAGCTCCCCGCCCTTCCGGGCTTCGAGAACGTACTTGTACCAGACGAAAGCGCGCGCGAGGATAGAACGTGCCGCACGGTACTGGGTCGCCTCCGACACTTTCGGATTATCCACCGTCTGTATCTCCTCCCAGAACTCCTCAATCATGGGCTCGTAGATACGATGGCCCCAGCCCAATCCAGCGATCAGATGGTGCGGAGCAGCAATGTCACCGAGCGCGTGTAATGGCCTCGCAAGCTCTTCAACCGTGACTTCGATGGGGGCACCCGGGCCGACACCTGGGAAGTTGTAATTGAGCGCCTTTTGCCAACCGTAGTAGGCGAGATTGTCGAGTGGCGTGAACGCCTGGTGGCCCAATGTGGACGCGCGCCAATAAGGATTGGTGCGGCGAGATGATGCCTTATGTCCATCGCGAACCTCGTTGTCGCCGCAGAACCCTGAGCCGTCACAGATCTCATAGTCACGCGCGCCATTGCTTTCCCGCGGGTCCACACAAAGGCCCGCAAGGTCGCCCGCAACCATGATCATCATATCCGTTACGCCGATCCGGCCCCGCCATCCTGAGCGTTCTTGGTGGAAGCCTTCGATATCGTCGAAAACGTTTTGGGCGGCGGGGGAATAGTTCATTAGATGCCCGATTCCCGTGCCCCAATCGCCGGGAATCTTATAAGAAGCTAGAGAGAATGGCGCGGAGATGATACCGCGGACTTGCGGGTCTGGATTGACTCTGTCAGAGAAATCCTTGACGTCGTTCCAACCGCACAATCCCCTGCCTTTGATCAACCGCGCCATACAGTAAAACGGGGCAACAGCCACTCCGTACCCGATGGAGTTGACAGCGTCTAGTACGTCGAAGACCTGCCCCATGTAGTACGATTGGAAGTAATCGTGGAAGACATACCAGTCGTGGTTGTACCGATCCGGCGCAGCGGCATGCACGCCTAAGGCTGAGCCCGCCATCGAGCCGTGAGGAAACGCGACGTTGAACTTACTAAAAAGAGGACCTCTCTTATGTTGTGCCTGCTGGCACTTGTTCTTACCGTCACGTTCCTTATCCAGATATTGAAAGTTATATTCCATCACGAACTCGGGATCGAGCTTCGGGAGTTCGAACAGGCGCTTGCCTGCCACCCCTCCGCATGTCCCATAATTGGGAAGGCTGGCTTTCTGACGGAGGATACGCCAGGTACCGTTCGAAACGGCGTCAATGAACATTTTCCACTCTGCGGCCGCGACCCCCGGCGGCGGCGTGGCTAGAGACGTTTCATACGGAACGAAGCTCTTGTTCGTTTTCTGCTCGTATGCGACCAAACGCATGATGTCGAAGGCGACCTTAGTCATGGTCTGGTGCGTTTTCTCGTTGTAGGCCGCGGCAGGGCTTGCGGACAGAAGGCCGCAAGCGAGCAGCAGAGAAACGAAGGCCATCTGGGCTCGCTTGAAGGATGCGTGGTTCATGAAGCAGCTCCCTGATCCGAGGAAACAGTAAGGTGAAAGCGGTTATCGAGTTGGGTGCGGAGGCGCCTGCGTTCAAGCGCTTTTCCCAGCAGGGTGAAGGAGACCGCCCACGCGGTGGTCACAGCTAAGCCGCGAGCGAGGACGGCGTATGATGGGTCGAACAGATCGCGCTCGGCGCCGCCTAAGAAATAACGAGCTGCCCTTTCATCAAAAAGGCCGGCCGTTAAGCGCGTAGAGCCCACGAGCCAAAAGGTTGCAGCAGAAGTGCCCAGAAAACGCAGCAATGACCGCCCAGAGAGTTCGGACAGTGCAGCGAAGCCACATAGATAGGCTCCACCAGTCACGCTCTGAGTAAGAGTCATGCGCAGAGCAGCTCCACCAACATCCTCGAACGTGGCGTCGAGTGTCCGCACAGCGATCAGGGAGATGATCGCATTCGAGGCGCACACGGCTATCGTCCAGCCTGAGACCGCAACCAGGGCGATCTCAGGCTTTCCGCTACGCCTACGGAGCAAGACCATCGCTAACAGAAAGGCCAAGAATGGAGAGACCCAGAGAGTGGTGAGCCCAGACTCGAGCTGAACAGGCGGCATTTGCCCCAGGAGCGTTGCGGCGTTCACGCCATACATCTGTGTGAGCGAGATGTCGCGTTCCTCTTTGGCTTCAATTCGCGCCTTAACTGAGGGGGGGGCAGCATGGACAGAGGAGAACTCGAACAAGCGGTCTGCCCGCTCAAGTACGGTTTTGTTGTTAAGGTGAATGGCAACCGGTGCGCTTGCGGCAAGCGCTACCAGCATGAACGCAAGGCCACTGCATCGCGCCAGGGCGCCGAAATGGGAGCTCATCATTAGCGTCGACTCCCATATGTACGAACTTGAACGTAGTTCGACCAGCTGGACGTTTTGCCGTTACCGTAGACCGCCATGGCGCGCGCAAGCACGCGAGGTGACGGATTAACGACGGTGCCGCTGGCATCCTTGCCGTCGGGGTCTGGAATGGCGGTCCAGAGATTTGTGAAAATGTCTTTGAACTCAGGCGCTCGGAGAAGCACTGACATGGCCCCATCGATGGGGGTGTTGCCGCTAATAGCATTGCCGAAATCGCGGGGTCCTGGTTCGAAGTACAGTACCCGCGCGCCGCCGAAGGGCCATCCAGTAGCTGCGTTCGTAGATATCTCGATGCGCAGACGTACCGGACAGGTTGGGCGAGTGAACTGGAAGAAAATCGCGACGGTATTGGGGTCTAAAAATGTGTTGTTGGCGTAGCCCGCCAGCATTTCGGGCGTATCAGGAATTACCGTCGCGCAGTCGGTTTTGGTTCTGGTGTTGTCCTTGATGATCTCCCAATCGCCTACGGCTTCTCGGACGGTTTTCTCGTCCTCGGCGCTAAAGGTCATTGTGCAGACTTCGCTGCACCCAGCATCATTCGTAGGAGTGAGTGGTGGCGTGTCTTGGCACTGATCCAAGGAATCGGGTACTAAGTCGCCGTCCACATCCCCGGCTAGAATGGCTGCCGCAAGGGATGGACTCGCAAAGATGGCATTGCGTTTGTCGGAGCGGTCCACAGCGAGACAGTAGTAACCGCCCATGCTGAGGGTTCCGTCCACAAACGAAATGGCACCCTGGGTGGTATCGGACTGAGGGCGCGTGGCAATCGCTATCACCGCAGGGTCGGTCTCATTGGGGTCGCCAGGTCGAGTCACCTGTAAGCAATCCACGATGCCGTTTTTGTCTAGGTCGATGTCTGCTCGGCCGCAGCCACACTTCCCTGGTGCGGTCTTGAGGGGATCGTTGGGGCAAGTGTCAGGGTTCTCGCAAACGAAGCCGAGTGGGACGCCGCACGCACCCGCGTGCCACTTATTGGTTATCGCGTCGAGCGCAAGGCAGGTGCCGCCGAAGGCGGGCTCGAAGCTATCCCAGTTAGTGTAAGCCCCATTGACGGCCTTGCCGGAACCAGGCGTCCAGCCGCTCGTCCAAAACTGCGAGTTGTCGAACTGCCAAGACCACTTGGTTCCCCCAATGGATGGGGTACTTCCACCGGTCCACGCTGCAAACCTTACCTTGCTCTGAATAAAATCGTTTTCCGCTTTGGAGTTGAGCTTGAGCAGCTTAGTACCTAACGAGGCGCAGTAGTCTCGCGCTGCACTCCACGTGCGCAAGCCATCGCAGATGCGGTATTCGGTTCCATTCCAAGCTGCGACCTGGCAGCTCATGGTTGCCGTCACTGCTTGTCGAGTGCTGCCAATGGCGGCGTCTTCGCCGTAATCAGTGGGCGTTTCGCTACCCCCGCCACATGCCTGCAGCAGGGAAACGAACATCAATGATAGAAGCACGTGGCGTCGGCTTAGTGCCGGCACGTAACGTTCTGAATTCATAACGACAACGTCTCCTTAGTTCGGGCAAGCATGGGGCATGCAGCGCAGCTCGCCCCTCTAAGAGAAGAGAGGGAGGGGCTAAACCCCGGGGCGGAGAGACGCGGCTGGCGCTTGGTTCCAGCTAGCATCTGGCAGGGGGCCAGCAACCCTTGGTCAGGGTGATAGCCGGCTAGTGCGCGCGGAAAGTCACTCCGGGCACCTTGATGCTGTAGCGCTACAGAACACGATCACGTGCCCGAGCAAGGCTCGCCTACACGGTACCGGTACTAGTACCGGTACCGTGGTTGCTGTTCTCTTCTGTCCGCGCGTAGGTCTGTATTCCCGGCGTCAAGATCGCTTTCAAGACCTGCTGAATTGAGCACCCTTCCCTCTCCGAGGCGTGTCGCAACACGGCAAGCTCCCAGTCGTTGAGGCGAAGATTGATCCCCTTGCGTGCGATGGCGGATGGGTCGTGAGCGCTCCATGGCGGGCCTTTCGGCGCTGGCGCGATCCCCGATGGGAACCGTGTGGCAGCCCCGCTGATGAACGCCTGCACCGCAGGCTCAAGCGACGGCTGTGGCTGCATGAGCGGTGCTGGAGCCGATTTGAACCGTCCCACCGAATACCTCCATGGCTAGAGTTGTGATCTCTTCGGACGCCTTGATGTTGTTGGTTTCGATTACGCCGCGGCCATCTGTGGTTACGTCACGGTACGCCTTGCGGCGATGGATGCGCGTGCGGGCGACAGACAGCAACGACAGCTCTTGAAGAAGCTCAACGCCGTCGTCTGCTTCGCCGCGAATCAAGGGATTGGTCTCGCACATCGAGAGGAGCCAATGGGCTTTCAACTTGGGATTCATGGAGCCGGCCAGAGAGACAAGCTCAAGCATCTTTCGAGCCGTCCACAAATCGAATTGGCTTGCGACGACTGGAGAATACAGCGCATCCGCCACTACGAGCGCTGAGCGCAAGCCCTCGGAATCGAAGCCGCCAGAATCAACAACGATGTGCTGATAGCGGCTTTCGAGGTCTCGCAGAGCGGGAATCAAATTGCCCGTACGCTGCACGCAATGCACGGGGCGCAAGTCGTTGCGCTGAGAACGCTCGTTGGCCCACATCGAACTCGTGGCTTGAGGGTCTGCGTCCAGCAGCAGCACGTCAAGCCCAGCGTGCGCCAAGTAAACACATAGGTTGGTAGCAACGGTCGTCTTTCCCGTGCCCCCCTTGGTCCCGCCAATCAGTGTGATCATAGGTGCCGATCCTTCGTGAGTTGGTACCGGTACCGGTACTAGCACTGGTACTGGTACTAGGTGAAAAAAGTGACGGCGCTTTCTGACGAGGAGGCGCCTTTAGGCGCCCCTTATCTATGCCTCGCGTCTAAACGGGCCGTCTAGGTAGCCTTGCGGGGCAGGAATGACGATCAAAATTGCTAGAGTGCGGAATGTTCCTCTACGCACGTGTTGTAGAAAGTGCGAGTGACAGTACTGGTACTGGTACTAGTACTCGCGCCAGGTCCCGCCTCACACATGGAATCTCCAAATGCCGAAGCAGCAGCACGTTTGCGCCCATTGCGACGCGGAGATGGAACGAAGGCCCGGCGCTAACTGGGCTGGCCTAGTCTGCGTCAACCCTGCCTGTGCAACGAGCGAGGTCCCCGAGCGCAAGTGCACTCAGTGCAGCCAAGCGTTCGTGATGCCGAGCACGCCCGAGGCGCTGTCCGCACGCATTCGGGAGGTGCTCGCGAGTGTGAAGCCTCGGCCGATCGATCCGGCCGCGAGTCAGAGGCTCAACGCCGCGAACGCACGGCGGAGCGGGATTCAAGCGCGAACATCCATATGCGTGTGACCTTTGGGCTGCTCGCGGATGAGCTGGACGGCGTTTGCACCTTCTGCAGCAAGGTAGGGCAAGAGCCCGTCTAGGCTTCTCGGCGGGGATCGTTTAGTCGGGGTCATCTAGGGCGACCATCTCTTCGCGTAGCCCCCGCAGGGCCGTCTTCCACGCAGCCGCCTGCGCCCTGCTCGGATAGCGGCCCACGAGCGCTTCGAGTTCTTTGCGCGCTTTGGGGTTGAGGTCGGTGCGCCATCGGTTGCCGAGCAGCAGCATCGCGCGTTCTATGTCCTTGCGTTGCTCGGGGATGCGCGGCGGCAGGTCTTCGTCGTCGGTTGGTTTCAGCACGCTCATGTTGATCGCGTGTCCTGTGCGCGACTTGTCGTCAACGATCGCTCAGACAGATAGTCGCGATCTGCGCAAGGGCGTGGGCGCGGGTCTATTTGGCCGAATTGAGGGCTCTTGAGGGGGGGCGGGTCGCATTTTCTTGACCCATGGGATCGGGGGAGCGATGTTCCACCCGTTAGCCCGTCCAGGAGACGGAAAAAAAGAACCGCGAAAGCCTGGCAGCCTTCGCGGTTCGAGAAACTTGAAGCTCAAGTGGTGAGACACGAGAGCTTCGGATGCCGAACCTGAAAGAACAGGCCCGACGCGATGAACCTTACCCAAAGTGCGCCCCCGCGCCAAGAAACATTCACACCGGAGAGCGCGCAAGCGGCTGAATCGGGTAATTTGGGATCGGATTTGCCGGAGCCCGCGGCGAACGACGCGGGGGAGCTGGGTGAGCGCAGGCGTGCTCCGAAGCTTCATAAACGTCCTGATTTCGTGACAGTGCCGCGCGCGGCGCTGAAGCACCCCGAGCTCGATGTGCGCGATGCGCTGGCGCTGGGTCTGGTGCTGTACCGAGACCGCATTGGAAGCCGGATTGGGGCTTCGGAGATCGCGGAGACGTTCGGCTGGGACCGTACGACGGGCTGGCGTGCTCTCACGCGACTACGTGAAGTGGGCCTACTCGATCATGAAGATGCCCCCATCGCAGGCGCTCTCTCGGACCAGGGCGGCTTTCTGAAAGTGCGGCTCGAGCACGTGCGGGAGCTAGGGAACCTGGAGGCTGTGACGCTCATCCAGCTGCAGAGCTACGGCGCCCTGCGCATGTCCCGTTTGGTCGGCCGACACATGGTGGTGACAGCGCGCGGCCTTGCCTCGCTGATCGGATGCTGCGTGGACACGGCGACCGACGTGCTCAAGCGGTTGAGCTCCGGGCTGACCAACCGCGTGAAGCGCGCCCAGCGTAAGGGACAGAGCTACACGGCCAAGGCGCGCCTGGAGCTTGTGCGCGCGCTGGGCCGCGCGACGCGGGTGCGGCTGTTCGGGGAGCGCGAACAGAAGCCAAGTACGCAAAGCTTGCCTAGCGCCAGCCGAAGCAACAGCAGCGCGAGCACGGCTCCAGGGGTAGGGGGGGGCTACGTGCCGAGCAGCGAAGAGCTGCAGGCGATGCTGCGCGCGGCCAAGCCTCAGCGCGTCCCCTAGGGACGCTCATAGCCACTCCAGTGAACGAGTTTGCCTAGCGCTTCGGTGCTGGGCTCGCTGGCATTTCTCAAACACCTGACCGTCGGCTTAGAAGGCCGGTGCTCGAGGCCCGACCTGGATTGTAAGCCAGCTTATGGGCTGGTGGACCTGGGCAACCGAGACCTGAACAGCCGTTCGCATGACGGAACCCACGGTGCGGGCCGTCGAGCCACGAGCACGCTGTTGCAGCTTTCAAAGGGCCCCTATGCAGCTTTCCTAACGAGGTGTTGCGCATCTCGAAGGGTACCAACCCTGAGTGTTGCAGCTTTCCTGACCATGATAGGAATCTGCAGACTAAAGCTGAGAGAACCCAGTGCTGGCTAGTTTTCCAAAATCAGAACCTGTCCGAAATCTGATTGGCAACTTTGCGCAAAATGCAGGCTCGATCCGCACAAGCCACGAGGCCCGCCTCCCTCGTGCGCGCGGCGCTCATGTCAGCCGATCAGCGTTCGGGCCCACGGTCTCCGCGCCCACGGTCCAGGCCGACAGCGTTGAGCACCAGCTCGCCTTGATGACGTGCGAGCGTGACGCGTGGGTGCTTCTTGAGTCGCTCTGCAAGCGCCGGGTTCACTTCGAAAAGCAAACGACGACCCTTGCCAGAGTCCTGCGCATCACCATGGGCATCGCGCAGCGCCACGGCGTGCAGCACGTAGCCGTCGCTGAGCTTGCCTAGCTTTACCGGGTCGCCGAACACCTCCAGCTCGCGCCCAACCTCCTGGTCGCTTGCAAGCTGGTACTCAAACCCCTTGCTCTTGAAGTGTTCGATCGCGTGCTCCATCAACTCCGCGCGCTCCACGTCGGTGAGCTGAGTGCGCCACTGCTTGAGCCGCTGGTGCGCGGCGTGCAGACCCAGATTGTGTTCGGATGCAATCTGCTCGGCTGTAGAGACCAGCTTGGGGTCACGCTCGAGCTTGGCCCGAGCTCGGCGAGCCTCGTCCAAAGCGTTCTCGGCGGTGACGAGAGCCTGACGTAGCTTGTCTTCCGAGACGCGTAGCTTGTCGATAAACCCGAGACGCCCATAGTCATCAAAGGCCCGGGCGGCCTGAGCGTGTTGCGTGGCAGCTTCAGCAGAGCGCTGATCGGCTGCCACGATTTCAGGCAAGCCTTGCAGCACTTGGTGCGAAGAGCGCGTTGGGTTCTTGAGTCGCTGCTCCTCCAGCTCACCGGCGTACTCTTGGAGCAGCTGCCTCTGAACGTCCGGGCTGAGCATCGCAAACTGACTGTCGTCCTCGAGCACTTGAGAGAGAGTCAGGCCGCCTCGCTCGATGAGCTCAAGCTCGTTCAGCTCAAGCGCCATCTCCTTGGGCTTGTCGCGGCACAACGTTCGGTTGAGGGAAGCAAGCGTTCCAAACTCGTCACGCGCCCAATGCATCTCGACGTTGTCTCGATGCCGGCTCAGCGCCACGTAGGTGGTGGACGAGTCAAAGAGCTTGCTAGCAAGCACGTAGGTCCGGTCGACCGTCACGCCCTGGCTCTTGTGCACGGTCACGGCGTAGCCGTGATCCAGATGCTGGTACTCAAGCGGGTTCACGAACACGGAGCGGCCGGCTTCGCCGCCTCCTCCATCCAGCCGCACCATCATCACGCCCTGCTCGATGGCTTCGATGGTTCCGATCGTGCCGTTGGTGACGCCGATGCTGCGGTCGTTCTTGCCGAAGAACAGCCGGTCGCCCGTGGCAAAGGCGCGCTCGCCGTACTCGGTGGCAAATACCTGCTGCTCAGAACCGAGCTTGCCCGCTTTGCAGCGTTCTGCTCGAGCCAGCTGGTTGAGTGCGTGCACATCATCACGGCGATAGGCGTAGATGAGCTGCTCGTGGATGGGCGTCTGCTTCTGATCTTCCATCCACGAGCGCACCAGAGCTGCGCGCGCTCGGTCCGTCGTCTTGTGGGCCTTGATGTGGCCGTGCTCTTGGTAGGCCTTGACGCCCTCGGCGGTTTGGCCCGCTGGAAATGCCATCGTGGCCTCTCGCTGCCATGGCACCCGCTGCCGACGTACTTCAGAGAGCGTTTCAGAGCCGAGGCGCTCGCCTAGTGCACGGAACGGCGCGCCCGCTTCGATGGCCTGCAACTGATGGCTGTCGCCGACCAGCACCACCTTGGCGCCGGCTTGGGCCGCGTTCGCGAGCACACGGGCAAGCTGACGGGTGCCCACCATGCCCGCCTCGTCGATCACGAGCACGTGTTGTGGGGTCAGCCGCTCTGCGCCGCGACCCCACGCATGCTCCCAGCTTGCAAGCGTACGGGCTGCAATCCCACTGGACAGCTCCAGACCCTCGGCCGCCTTGCCCGCGAGGGCTCCGCCCACGACAACAAAGCCTTGCGCTTCCCACGCCTCGCGCGCAGCTCCGAGCAAAAAGCTCTTGCCCGTTCCCGCATGCCCTTCGAGCAAAGCCAAGGAATCGGTGCCGCTAGTCAGGTAAGCGAGCGCCTGCCGCTGCTCGGCCGAGAGCGTCGGATGCGTCGCCATCGCCTGCGCTGTGAACGATGTTGCGACTCGGTGCTTGCGACTGAGCGCCATCGCCTCGCCCAGGTCCACCAGGAGCTGTTCCTTCTCCAGCATTTCGTGCGAGCTGAAGCGCTCGGTGCCCTTGGCATCGAGCCCAACCTTCACAAGCTCAGGTGAAGCCATCACGGCGGCAAGGCACTGATCGAACTGCTCGGCGTTGAGCGTGTGCGTGTTGATGACCTTGAGCAAATCTTCACGACGAAAAGTCGCTCGCTGCTGCGTCAGCAGCCGCAGCGCAATCTCTGGCTGCTGCCGGATGCGCTCGCCGTTCTCAAAGACGACCCGACGGTACGCCTCGAGCCTGGCCTCCATCAGGTAGCGACCGTCGCTGGGCGCCTCCGCAAGCTTGCGTCCTAGCTTCGGCTGCGGCTCAAGGGGAATCTGCTGATCGACGTAGCTGCGGTGATCGATCCGCTCTTCGTGACCTGCCTGCGCAAGCGTTCGGTTGGCATACTCAGACCAGCTTGCTCGCCAGCCGTACAAGAGCTTGCGGTCGTTCCACGAGCGCTCCTTGTATCCGAAACCATCCGGCCCGAGGGGCCGCATCGTGAGCATGACGTGCGCGTGCGAGTTGCTCGGCTCCTCACGATGCAGGCACACGTCGGCGACCATGCCGCGCGCCACGAACTGCTCGCGCACAAACTCTCGCAATAGCTCTACCTGTTGCTCGTGCGTCAGCTCCGTGGGCAGCGCGATTTGGATTTCGCGGGCGAGGGTAGCGTCCTTGCGCTTCTCGCATTTCTGCACCGCGTTCCAGAGCGTGCTTCGATCCAAAGCCCACTCGGCAGAACCCTCGGGGGCGAGGATCTCTTTGTGCACGATGCCCAGCTTGCGCTCGTAGTCCCAGGTCTGCCCAATCCGCTCATCACGCAACCGCTCGCCGGCTCGATAGGCCGCAGCCGCCACAGCGCTGCGCCCGCTGGAGCGGCCGATGACCTGTGCGCTGAATCGGTAGATGGCCATAGAAGGATCGAACGGTGGCGGATCGAACTTGTGTCGGACGGATTGTTAGAGGGCGTCGGGGCGTGTGGCGCGTGCCTGGAGCAATGCCTGCAACTGAGCGTGTCTCTCCTTGTGCCAGGCCACCGAGCGGCCCTCTGCGCTTCGGGTTTGGATGTCTTGCTCGAGCAGCTCAAGCTCGCGCTCCGGTGGGTGCAGCCAGCGCCGACGCGTGGGCGCCTGGCCCTCAAACCCTCCGGGCGAGGTATCCGCGTCGCTAGCCGGCTCATCGGGCCGCGTCATCAGCAACTCGATCGGATCCCAGCCGCTCTTGCGCAGCTCCGCGGCGAGCGCGCGAAACAGTTGCGGGTACAGCTTGGAGTAGGCTTCACCGCTTTTGCGCCGCCGCATCACCTCGCCGCAAAGCCGGGCCACGTCGACGCCGCCCATCATCAAACGCTGCTGGCGCCAAGCACGGCACCGACACGCAGCGCCGCAGAAGTTCGCTTTCGTGTTGCCCCAAAAGCGCTCGCCGCACTGCTCGCAGCGCCGCTCATCTTCGAAGTAGCGGGCGATTTCAGTCGGCACGGGCGCGCTCCGGAGGTGGCCAAAAATCGTTCGAGTAAAGCGAGAACGTTTAAGCGCGCCCTTCGCTGACTCGGGATTCGTTTTCGCACGCTTTGGTTTTCGGTTTCAAGCTTTTCGCGCGCTCGGTTCTCAAAAACACGGCGCAGAAACGACAGCGTCCCGCTCGACTCCGGCAGCTGGGTCCAACGCACGACACGCCCACGCTCCAGCAAAGGCGGAGAGCAACGGTTTCGTAAACCGTAGGTCGTCCGCTATGGCAGCGCGGCCCCAAGCCGCCTGGGCGCTACGTGGCAACTCCTCCGCCCTCTTCTCGAGAGCGTGGGGGCACGCATTGCACTCCTCGGTGAGTCGTCAGGCGGCGATAGCTCGCGCCCGGTCAGTTGATCCGATTCGGGATGGCTCGATGGCTCTTCAAGGTCTTTGCGCTGCCCGGACGGATCGTCGAAGCGGACGATTTACGAAAGTGCGGACCTACGGCCAAGGTCATACGCCTGCTCGAGGGCTCGCCGCAGATCGACAATGGAGATTGGCCGGACGGACTCTGCGTGCTCCATGCTGAGCTCGATGCGAAGCGTGTCGCGCGCTGCTTTGCACACAGCTTCTTCTCGGGGGTTGGGCTTTCCGCTTCATGGTCATCGTGTCTCATGCACTAACGGTCCCAGCCCTCCTCCACAAGCGGGAAGATGCCGTGGGCTGTTCATCCTCGGATTCACAGCGGGCGGACCGTCGCGGGCGGTTCAGACTTGACGATCGGGTCTCGCTGCGCACATAGGCTGAAGGATGAAGGCCACCCCTGCGCGTCTTGAGCTGACGATCAAGTTCACCCAGCTGCCCGTGGCTTTTACAGAAGACCAGGGCGGCGCGCGCACCTTCGAGGTCGGGGGCGAGGAGGGCGGCCCGCGCTTCGTGGTGACGCTGAGCAAAAAGGCGTGCAAGCGGCTTGCGAAGGCGGTCGAGGAGTGGCCCGAGTGGATGGCGATCATCACGGGCCGCTTTGGCGAGCTGCTCAGTCCGGAGCGCTACCGCCTCGAGAGCGCGGGCCTGACCAACGTGATGGAGCGCAAGCCCAAGGAGAGCTCACCGCCTGCCCCTGGCGCACTGCTCGCGCCTCAGGCCGCGCCTGCGCTGGGCGCGCCGCTCGAAGCGATGCCCTTCGGGACAAGCGTTCCCGTGCTCGAGGCGCCCGCGGCTAGCGTGGTGGTGCCCTCGGCGCAGGCCGCGCCTGCGGTGCCCAACGTGC
>JBBSJC010000163.1:0-14808 GCA_038257655.1 Polyangiales bacterium
GAGAGCCTCAAGTTTACGTCGCCCGCCTATCTGATGGAGCTCTACGTCGCGGCGCGCCACTTTGGACAAGATCCGGCACTGTACGGTCCGATCGAGATGATGAATCCTTTGACGCAGCGCGTGACAGAGACTTTTCGGCAGGCGGCCGAGTCCTTGGGTCAGACTCTGACCCAACGCGATCAAGCCGCGTTTACCGCTGTATTTGAGGAAGTCCGTGCGTTTTTCGGTGCCTTTGAGCGCGAGGCGACCGAGCAGAGCAAGTTCATGATCGACCGTTTGGTCGAGCGTAGTTAGGGCCCGTGCACGAATAACTTGCCCGGTGCGCAAAGAGGCCTGTCAACATCACCAAGCCCGCGTTTCAGACGGGAACGGCCAGCGCCGCATGTCGTGCACGCGCGCCGCTCAGGTAGGCATTGGCGTCTTTACCCGCCAGCAACAGCAGCTCGCGATTGCGCAGATGGCTGACCTTACCGACCTTGTCGCCCTGCGGATTGTAGATGCCGATCTGCGCCCCCACGTAGCGCTTGTAGTCCACGTCCATCGCCGCCACTTCGCCGCGCACCGACAAAAGCTCGATCAAATCGGCCTGATTGAGATAGCCCTCGTTGTTGAAGGACACGAGCACGTAGCGGGCGTCGATGTTTTGCAGCAGAGATGCAAATGCATCGCGAATATTTTTGCGCGAATTGAACGCACTCTTGTACTCCCGACAATCGACGCGCTTCATCGCGATGCCGTACACCTCCGGCTTGTCCCAACGCACGAGCGACTCCCAGACGTGGTAGTTGCCAAGATAGCGGTGCTGGTTATAGGGCGGATCGAGATACACGACGTCAAATGCACGCGTTGCGGCGGCCGCGGCTGCTTCGGTCTGCAGCGCGTGACCCGGGCCTTCGAGCAGGTCCGGCACGCGCAGTGTCATGCGGTTGTGGGAGCGTGGGGACCAGCTCTTCAGGTACGCCATCTGCAAGCCGCAGGTGGAGTCGACGCGGTCGGCGGCCTCCATCAGCGACACGAGCACCACCGCTTCGAGCACGGGCGGCAGCGCAAGCTGCGCGATGCGTTCGCGGATCGCGTCCACGCGCTCGCCGTTGTGCGGCTGCAGGTACCGGGAGCTCTCGCAGAACGTGTGCGTGAAATATCCTGCCGCGCCAGGTAGTGCATCGAGCTCGCGGATGATCTTTTCCGCGTCAGCCACGATCTGACTACGACAGGCTGCGACATAACATTGCGCGAGCCGATAGGCGTACGTGGTGTGATCATTGGCCGTCACCTCGTAGCCTGCGCTCTTGAGCGCATGCCCCACGCGGGACGTGCCGCTGAAGGCGTCGAGCACCGTGTGTACGTTCGGCAGCCCGCGCACGATCGAGACGATCGTGGGGATGAGCAGACGCTTACTGCCGATGTATTTGATCAAGGCGCGCCCAGCATAGCGCGAGCGAGCGTAAGACGATCATCCGCGCTTAGGCATCGTGCGCTCAGGACGCTGCAAACAGCCGCGCTCACTCAGCCGATCGCCTGATTTACGCGTTCGAGCAGCATGTCGCGCTGCAGACGCAGGGTCCTGGGCATCGTCTCGCCGATCTGCTCAAACCACTGAGCCTGCGATTCGAGCTCCTGCTTCCATTCGGCGAGATCGACCTTCATCGCCTCGGTCACGTCCGCTTGGGCTGACTCGATGCCCTGCATGTCGAGGTCGCCCTTACGCGGCAGCCAGCCCATCAACGTCTCCTGGGCAGGCACGCGACCCTCGACTCTGTCGATCATCCACTTGAGGACGCGCATGTTGTCGCCGAAACCGGGCCAGAGGAATTTGCCCTCTTTCTGACGGAACCAGTTGACCATGAAGATGCGCGGCGGATTGGGGATGCGCTTCTGCATGCCAAGCCAGTGCGAGAAGTACTCGCCGACGTTGTATCCACAGAAGGGAAGCATGGCCATCGGGTCGCGACGCACGACGCCCACCTTACCAGTCGCAGCCGCCGTGGTCTCGGAGCCCATCGTCGCACCGAAGTACACGCCGTGGGACCAGTTGAACGACTCCATGACGAGCGGCACGGTGCTGGCGCGACGGCCACCGAAGATGATGGCACTGATCGGCACACCCTTGGGATCATCCCACTTGGACGAAAGCGCAGGATTGTTCTTCGCGGGCGAGGTGAAGCGCGAGTTGGGATGCGCCGCCTTTTCCTTCGAGCCACGCACCCACGGACGACCTTGCCAGTCCGTGAGCTTCTCGGGAGCTTCGCCGTCCATCCCTTCCCACCACACGTCGCGATCTTCGGTCAGCGCCACGTTCGTGAACAGCGTGTCCTTCTGCACGGTCTTCATCGCGTTGGGATTGGACTTGGTGCTCGTGCCGGGCGCGACGCCAAAATAACCCGCTTCGGGATTGATCGCCCACAGGCGGCCGTCCTCGCCCACGCGCATCCAGGCGATATCGTCGCCGACGGTGGTGACCTTCCAGCCCTTGTAGTGCTCGGGCGGGATCAACATGGCGAAGTTGGTCTTGCCGCATGCGCTCGGGAATGCCGCCGCAACGTAGTGCGTCTCGCCCGTGGGGCTCTCGACGCCGAGGATCAGCATGTGCTCAGCGAGCCAGCCTTCCTTTTTGCCGAGGTAGGAGCCGATGCGCAGGGCCAAGCACTTTTTGCCGAGGAGCACGTTACCGCCGTAGCCTGAGCCCACCGACCAGATCGTGTTGTCCTGGGGGAAGTGGCAGATCATGCGGCGCTCGGGATTGATATCGAGGGTCGAGTGCACGCCGCGATTGAAATCATCCGAGTTGCCGAGCATGTCGAGGGCCGCTTTGCCCATGCGCGTCATGATGCGCATGTTGAGCACGACGTAAACGCTGTCGGTAAGCTCGATGCCAACCTTCGACATCGGCGAGCCAACGGGCCCCATCACGTACGGAATCACGTACATGGTCCGGCCCTTCATGGCGCCGTCGAAGAGACCGCTCATCTTCTTGTAGGCTTCGTCCGGGGCGAGCCAGTTGTTGGTGGGGCCGGCTTCTTCCTTCGTGGGCGTGCAGATGAAGGTAAGGTGCTCGACGCGTGCAACGTCATTCGGATTGCTGCGGCTGTAGAAACAACCCGGTAGCTTTTCCTGGTTGAGGGGCTCGATCGCGCCCTCGGCCAACGCTACTTCGGTGAGCCGCTTGTGCTCTTCGTCGCTGCCGTCGCACCAGACGATTTTTTCGGGCTTGGTGAGCTTCGCGGTCTGGTCAATCCAAGCAAGCAGCAGAGCATTCTTAGTGAGTTGCGTCGTCGTCATCGCGTGTGGGCTCCAGGGCGGGAGGCGTGTCCCTCAACGGCATACGAGCAGAACACGTGCCATCCCTAAGGCAGTTGAACCTAACGGCAAACTACCATCGAGCGTGAAAAGGGGCACGCGGCTCGTGGAGCGTCGTTTAGCGCAAAGCCCATCCGAACGCACTGCGCGAGAGACTTCTCCTACCTTTTTGGTGAGCTGAGGTGCCATTCGGGCGCAAGAACCAGGAAAAACGCCGGGTGCGCGTCGCGGTTCTCACACTATCCTCGCGTCTATGGCACGTGTGAGCCTCCCTTTGAGCGGCGAAGTCCCCGTCCGCGAGCTTGGGCCCACGGGTCCTGATGACTGGCGTCACCAGCTGAGCCACGCAGTCACCGACCTGGCTGGGCTCATGCGGCACGTGCCCTTGACCGAGGCTGAGCAGATTGGCACCGCCCGGGCCCTGGCCGGAGGCTTTCCACTGTCGATCACGCCTTACTATTTGGGGCTTGTCGATGCTGACGATCCAGCGTGCCCGATTCGGAGGCAATGCGTCCCGCACGCCCGCGAAGCGGACGAAGTACCAGGAGATCTGCGCGATCCCTTGGGAGAAGAAGCCAACGAGGTCGCACCCCACTTGGTCCGGCGCTACCCCGATCGCGCGCTGTTGATCGCGACCGATCGCTGTTCGGTGTATTGCCGCTTCTGCACGCGCTCGCGCATGGTCGGCCACGGCGGAGGCGCCCGCTCTCTGACGACACTTGCGCCAGCGTTCGCCTATTTACGTGCGCACCCGGAGGTTCAAGAGGTGATCGTCTCAGGCGGTGACCCCCTGGTGATGAAGAGCGAACGGATCGCGGCCTTGCTGACTGAGCTTTCGGAGATCGCGAGCATCGGCAACGTTCGCGTCGCGTCGCGCACGCCAGTCACGTTGCCCCAGCGCATCACCCCCGAGCTGTGTCGGGCCCTGCGCGCGCATCCGGCGACTTGGTTGATGACGCACTTCAACCATCCAAAGGAGATCACGCCGGAGTCGACGCGCGCCTGTGCGCTCCTGGCCGATCACGGCATTCCGGTGATGAATCACACGGTGCTGTTGCGTGGCGTCAACGATGACGCAGCCACCCTCGAACGCCTATTTCGGGGACTTGTGCGCATGCGTGTCCGACCTTACTATTTACTGCAGGCTGATCCGGTACGCGGCACAGGCCACCTGCGCACGTCGATAGCGACAGGCATCGCGATCATGGAAGCCTTACAAGGCAAGCTCAGCGGCATCGCGCTACCCAAGTACATCGTCGATACCCCGAACGGACGCGGCAAGGTGCCCGTCACACCGGACTATCTGGTGAAGCACGAAGCGGGCGTGACCACGCTGCGCACATTTCGCGGCGAGCTTGTCGAGTACATCGACCCGCCACTTTAAATGCGCGCCCGCGCCTGCCGGCCCAATTAACGCGCGCTCAACAACGGCTCACGCACGACAGATCCACTACGCTGCGCGCCATGCGTCTGCTTGGAATCGTGCTCGCCCTCGTGCTCGGGCCGTTGCTGTACCTGGTGGTTGCCCCAACCCCCGTTCAACCTGTCGCCTGGCAGCCCAAGCCTGCGCCCAAGTTCGAAGGCGCATTCGCTTCTAACGGCGCCCTGGAACGCATCGAAACGCTCCTTCCCGAGTTGGCCGGCCCGGAGGCGCTAGTAGCCGATGCGCGCGGGCGTCTGACCACTGGGCTGCGCGACGGCCGCATCGTGCGCCTAAATCCGGGCAAGCTCCGCTTCAAAGAGCTCGGCAACACGGGCGGCCGGCCACTTGGCATGAAGCTCACGCCCGAGGGGTTTTTGATTATCGCGGATGCGGACAAAGGGCTGCTGCAGCTCGATCAAGACGGCGGCGCGATCAAGACGCTCGCCAGCTCCTACCAAGGACGCGCCTTTCGCCTGGTCGATGACGTGGACCTGCTGCCCGATGGCACCATCCTGTTCACCGATGCGAGCACGCGCTTTGGCCTCGATCAGTTTGATTTGGACGTCCTCGAGCACAGCGCGACCGGTCGCCTGTTTGCTTTCGATCCAAGCACGCAACGCCTCAGTCTGCTGAAAGATGGGCTGGTCTTTGCCAACGGCGTCGCGGTGTCAGGCGATGGTACCTACGCGCTGGTTTGCGAAACGGCGGCCTATCGCGTGCGACGAGTTTTTGTCAACGGGCCGCGCAAGGGCCAAAGCGACGTCTTTATCGATAACTTGCCCGGGTTTCCGGACAACATCAGCTACGACCGCGAGCGGGATCTGTTCTGGTTGGCGTTGGTGGCACCCCGCAACATGGTGCTCGACCTATTGGCACCCTTCCCCTTTTTGCGGCGCATGGTCGGACGTTTACCGGAGGCGCTGCGCCCTCGACCTGCCCGACATGCGATGGCGCTCGCGATCGACGGCAATGGTAAGGTCGTCAAGTTCATGGACGATCCGCGCGCCGAATCTTACTCCCCGCTCACTAGCGTGACGCGCATCGGTAACACGCTCTACTTCGGCAGCTACGAGCACGCGGGAATCGGACGCATGAGCAGCGGCGCGCTTTAGCGCCGACCGGACTGCCAGCGGCCGGATGGCGACGAGAAGCTAGGAAACGCCCTGCTCTGCGGGATTGGTGAAGCGAATCCCTTCGGCTGCAGGGGCTTTGTCGGCCCTCGGTCGCGGGTGGACCTGCGCTTCGAGGAAATCGATAAGTACGTCGCGCAACGGGTCGTAGCGGGGATCTTCCAGGACGACGCGACGCTCGCGCGGTCGGGCAAAGGGGACCTCGACCAGCTGCCCCAGCGTGGCTTCAGGCCCCGAGGTCATCAGCGCTATCCGGTCAGAAAGAAACAGACTCTCGTCGACGTCATGGGTGACCATCAGCGTTGTTTTCTTCGACGCTGCGATCAGCTCGACGAGCACCTGCTGCAGCTCGAGCCGCGTCAGGGAATCGAGCATGCCGAAGGGCTCATCCAGCAGCAGCAACTTGGGATCGAGGGCGAACGCCCGCGCCAGACCGACGCGTTGACACATGCCCTGCGACAGCTCGCGCGGCTTGTTGTCCAAGCAATCCGTAAGGCCTACTAAATCGAGGTAGTAGGCGGCCGTATCGCGCAGCTGCGCGCGCGTGGCCTTCGGCTTCACGCATTTCACGGCCAAGACTACGTTGCCGAGCACCGTCAGCCAGGGCAGCAGACAGGGCGACTGGAACACGACGCCGCGGTCGGGTCCGGGCCCGGCGATTTCGCGACCGGAGAGCACCACGCCGCCTTCGTCGATGGGAAGCAGGCCGGCAACCATCGACAACACGGTGGATTTTCCGCAACCTGAGTGTCCGATCAACGACACGAACTCGCCCTCACGCACATTCAGGCTGAAATCCGCCACAACGCGGGTGACCTGAGTGTCCCGACGGAAGCTCTTACCGACCCGGAAGATTTCCAAGTACTTGTTCATCGCGCGCTCCCCGCCCTCTCAGACCGGACGCGTTGCGGCACGCCCACGAAACGAGCGCGAAAGCAAAACGAGCGTCGTGCGCTCCCAACCCCCGTTTCAGGTCCGACGAACTTGTCCAAGGCCCGACAGTTTTGTTGGACACGCCGCTGGTTTGTTGGGCACCGCGCTTGGCCGGGTTGCGGCGGACATGCTATGCGCGTCATTGCACGCGGTGAGGGCAGTCGCCTCCCGCCATGCCCAGCCTGTTTGGGTCCGAGCTCGACGAGTCGTCTCGCGGGAACAAGACCCAGACCGCAGGAGAAGCGATGACTACGAGGGCAATCACATTCTACGGGTCCACCATCGGCAAGAAGGTGGTGATGGCCATCACCGGCCTGGTCTGGATAGGCTTCTTGGTCGGGCACATGGCCGGCAACCTCCAGGCCTTCCCGTTGTTCGGCGGCTACGAGAAGCTCAACGCTTACGCGGCGTTCCTGCGCAACACGCCAAGCCTGCTGTGGGGCACGCGCATCGCACTGCTCTCAGCGATAGCGTTACACGTGCACGCCGCTTTTTCGCTTTGGGCGCTCAACAACGACGCGCGCCCCCGCAGCTACGCCCAGCGCAAGAATCAGGTCACCAACTACGCCGCGCTCACGATGCGTTACGGCGGCCTGACGCTGATTGCGTTCATTATCTATCACCTGCTGCACCTGACCTTGGGCATGACTGGGCACCTCGGCTACGAGTTCGACGCGGCCAACCCCTACAACAACCTGGTGTACGGCTTCCAGAACATCTTCGTCGCCGGCTTTTACATCCTGGCCCAGTGCGCGCTGGGCATGCACCTGTACCACGGCGCCTGGAGTCTGACCCAGACACTCGGCGGGGATCATCCAAAGTACAACGGTCTGCGCCAGTCGGCCGCCATCGGCGCCACCCTGCTGATCGTCTTTGGCTTCATCTCGATCCCCATCTCGGTGCAGACCGGGGTTCTTCAGCCGGTGGACAGCGCAGAGGCGCTCGTCGACGCGGACGCGGCGGAATAAAGGAAGGTTCGCGAAAATGAGTATCGAACTTAAGTCGAACGCACCGACCGGCCCTATCGAAACACGCTGGGATCGCCATCGCTTCGAGATGAAGCTGGTAAATCCCGCCAATCGTCGCAAGCACAACGTGATCATCGTGGGCTCGGGCCTCGCGGGGGGCGCAGCAGCCGCCGCCATGGGTCAGCTCGGCTACAACGTGAAGTGCTTTTGCTACCAGGACAGCCCGCGTCGCGCCCACAGCATCGCAGCCCAGGGCGGCATCAACGCGGCCAAGAACTATCAGAACGACGGCGACAGCATCTACCGCCTGTTCTACGACACCGTCAAAGGCGGGGACTTCCGCGCCCGGGAATCGAACGTGTATCGCTTGGCGCAGCTGAGCGTGAACATCATCGACCAGTGCGCAGCCCAGGGCGTGCCGTTTGCGCGCGAATACTCCGGTCTGCTCGACAATCGTTCGTTCGGCGGGGCCCAGGTTTCCCGCACGTTTTACGCACGCGGTCAGACGGGTCAGCAGCTGTTGCTCGGCGCCTACCAGGCCCTCGAAGAACAGATCGAGGCCC
Source organism: Polyangiales bacterium (assembly GCA_038257655.1). Lineage (GTDB taxonomy): Bacteria > Myxococcota_A > Polyangia > Polyangiales > DASUME01 > DASUME01. The sequence continues at coordinate 8,315 of JBBSJC010000163.1, forward strand.
AAACCGTCACCATGTATCCGCGCACGGAGATGCTCGACCTGGTCATGATCGAGGGTCGGGCACGCGGCATCGTCACGCGCGACATGACCACCGGCAACATCGAGACACATACGGCCGACGCGGTCGTGCTTTGCACGGGTGGCTACGGCAACGTCTTCTATCTGTCGACCAATGCCAAGGGCTGCAACGTCACCGCGAACTGGCGCGCACACCGTAAGGGCGCTCTGTTTGCGAACCCTTGCTACACGCAGATTCACCCGACCTGTATCCCGGTCGCGGGCGACTACCAGTCCAAGCTCACCTTGATGAGCGAATCCCTGCGCAACGACGGCCGGGTGTGGGTGCCCAAGAAGAAGGAAGACTGCGAGAAGCGCCCGAGCGACATCCCCGAGTCCGATCGCGACTACTACCTCGAGCGCAAGTATCCGAGCTTCGGCAACTTGGTGCCGCGCGATATCGCATCGCGCAACGCCAAGGAAGTTTGCGACGAGGGTCGCGGCGTTGGCCCGGGCGGCCTGGGCGTGTACTTGGACTTCGCCGACGCGATCTCGCGGGTGGGCAAGGCGAAGGTCGAAGAGCGCTACGGCAACCTGTTCCAAATGTATGAGCGCATCACCGGCGAAGACCCGTACAGCACGCCCATGCGTATCTACCCTGCGATCCACTACACGATGGGTGGGCTGTGGGTGGACTACAACTTGATGAGCAACGTTCCAGGCCTGTTCGTGGGCGGCGAGGCCAACTTCTCCGATCACGGCGCCAATCGCCTCGGTGCAAGCGCGCTGATGCAGGGATTGGCCGACGGTTACTTCGTATTGCCTTCGACCGTTGCCAACTACATCGCGACGCAGAGTGCGGCCGGCGGCATCACGAAGGTGGACGAAAACCACCCCGAGATTCGCAAGGTCGAAGCCGACGTCAAAGCGCGCATCAATAAGCTGCTCGCGATCAAGGGCAAGCGCTCACCGGACTCGTTCCATCGCGAGCTCGGCCTGATGGTCTGGGAATACTGCGGCATGGCGCGCAGCGACGCGGGGCTCAAAACCTTGCTCGCACGCATCCCCGAGCTACGCGCTGAGTTTTGGAAGAACGTCGGCATCTCGGGTAGCGGCGAGGAGCTCAACCAGAGCCTGGAAAAAGCCGGGCGCGTGGCCGACTTCATGGAGATGGCGGAGCTTCTCGCCCACGATGCCCTGCATCGCACCGAGAGCGCCGGCGGCCATTTTCGTGTGGAAAGCCAGACGCCCGAGGGCGAAGCCCAGCGCGACGACGAAAACTTTCAGTACGTCGCAGCCTGGGAGTTTCAGGGCGACGAGGGCAATCCCGGCAAACCTGTGCTGCACAAGGAGCCCCTAACCTTTGAGTACGTCAAGCCTAGCCAGCGGAGTTACAAGTGAGCGAGCTGAACATTCACCTTCACGTGTGGCGTCAGCCTGGTCGGATGGCCGAGGGCAAGTTCGTTCATTACGAGCTCACGGTCAGCGAGCACGCATCCTTCTTGGAGATGCTCGACATTTTGAACGAGAGGCTCACGGCCAAGGGCGAGGACCCGATAGCGTTTGATCACGACTGTCGCGAAGGTATCTGCGGCACCTGCGGCTTTATGATCAATGGCGTGGCCCACGGGCCGCAAGCAGCCACGACAACCTGTCAGTTGCACATGCGCACCTTCAAGACGGGCGATGAGATCTGGGTCGAGCCCTTCCGCGCCAAGGCGTTCCCTGTGCTGCGCGACCTGATTGTCGATCGCGGCGCCCTCGATCGCATCGTCGGAACCGGCGGCTACATCTCCGTGCGCACCGGCTCGGCACCCGAGGCCAACTCCGTACGCGTGGCCAAGCAAGACGCCGATCTCTCGTTCGACGCGGCAGCTTGCATCGGTTGCGGTGCTTGCGTCGCGGCTTGTCCGAATGCCTCGGTCTCATTGTTCACGGCCGCCAAGCTAGGCCACCTCGGTCTGTTGCCGCAGGGTCAGCCCCAGCACGACCGGCGCGTGATCAGCATGGTTGGCAAGATGGATGAAGAGGGTTTCGGTTCGTGTACCAACCATCGAGAGTGCGAAGCGGCGTGCCCGAAGGAGATCAGCATCGCCTACATCGCGCGCATGAATCGCGATTACATGAAGGCGAGCGCACGCCAGCGTCCCGAGAAAGCGGTCTCCGGACCGGGCTGATCGCTGATTCGTGCGCTGATTGGTAGCTCAAGGCCGTGATAGGCTCGCGCGCATGCAGCGCCCGCCGGCTCTCCGCCACGGCTCGAAAATGCGCGTGATCGCGCCCTCGAGCCCCTTCGATCGCGAACGCTTCGACCGCGGCCATGCGCTGCTCTCGCAACGCTACGTGCTTGAGCTCGCTACCTCGTTGTTCGCACGCGAGGGATACTTAGCCGGCAACGACGCGGCAAGGCTTGCGGATTTAGTTCAGTCGCTTGACGATCGTGAGACCGAAGCTGTCGTCGCTGCGCGCGGGGGGTATGGCGTCACGCGCCTCTTACCCGCGCTCGACGTCGGTGCGATTCGGCGTGCTGGCAAATGGCTCGTCGGCTTCAGCGATCTCACCGCGCTGCACGGCTTGTGGGCGCGCGCGGGCCTGTGCTCGATTCACGGGGCCATGGTCTGCTCGCTGCCCGAGGCCAAAGCCGCGTACCAGGATGCCTGGTTTGACTTGCTCGAAGGCTTACCGCCGAAGCCCATGACGGGGCTAACGCGGCTTTGTGGCGGCCGCGCCGAGGGTCGCTTGTTTGGTGGCAATCTTACCGTGTTGTGTGCGCTTGTTGGCACACCGTTTCAGCCGCCGCTGACCGACAGCGTGCTCGTGCTCGAAGACATCAGCGAGCGCCCCTATCGCATCGATCGCATGTTGACCACGATGATCCAGGCAGGATGCTTCGCGGGCGTACGCGCGATTGTGCTCGGCCAATTTACCGACTGCGGGCCTGGGCCTGACGGGACTACGGTAGAGCACGTACTGATCGAGCGGCTCAGCCCGCTTGGTATCCCAATCGTAGCCAATGCGCCCGTCGGACACATCGATGACAATCTGCCGCTGTTATTCGGCGCGCAGGCGAGCTTGGACGCCGACCGCGGCTCGGTGCACTTCGAGGCACCCTAAGCTACCCTCCCCAGCGTGCGCGTCTTATCCCTCGCTCCCACATGCCTTGCCTACCTATGGCTGGCCCTTTTGTGCGCCTGCGGCCCCCAGCTTCCGCCGCGCTATGTGGTCGAAAAGGATGTGGGTAGTTACCGTTATAGCCGCTACCAACAGGTGCTCGACGTGGAGATCCCGATCACGGGCAATGCCGCGGTCGGCCACACCGCGACCTACGTGCGTGGTGGTCAGCAACTGCGTGTCACGCCAGCATTTGTCACGGTCTATGAACAACCGCGCGGTCTGACGGAAACCGTACGCCAACGCCTGCGCAACATGCCGGGTTATGCGTTGCGTACGCGCGAGGTTGCAGACGAGCACGTCTGGGAGATTCAGGGCGAGGGCGGCGACTTGTGGCTGGTCTGGGTATCCGGGCCGCACTTGCTCAAGCTCGGTGTACCAGAAGGTAAGACTCAGGTCCCCGAAGCCTTGGCCGAGTTGTACCTGGACCTATATCCCAGCGATCTGGATGCCAAAGGTCGGGCCAAGAAGGATTCCGCCAGTGCGGGCGGCGCGACCGAGGGGCCGGCGGATTCGGCCGATTCGACGAAAGTGACTACACCATGAACAGTAAGGTCGAGGAGCTCGTCAAGCACCGCGTCAAGCCCTTGTCGGCGTACAGGGCCTTTGCAAAATCGTTTCCCGCTAAGCTGGATGCCAATGAAAGCCCCTGGCCCCTGCCCGCTGCCGCGCGTCAGCGCATCGCTGAGCTCGTGGCAGACCTGAGCTTTCATCGATATCCGGATGCCGGCGCGCACGCGCTGCGGGAGGCGCTCGCCATGCGTCTCGGTGTGTCGGATCCGGATACCTTGGTGTTGGGGGTCGGCTCGGACGAAGCATTGGCCATGCTGATGCGTGGACTCTCGCAGCCGCGGGCAGCGGGACTACAGGCCCGAGTCATGTACCCTGAGCCGAGCTTTGTCATGTACGGCATGCGCGCCATCGTAGAAGACTGTGAGCCGATACCCGTGCCGCTCACTTCGCAGTTTCAGCTCGATCTGGCAGCGATGCAGATGGCGATCGAGCGCACGCGGCCGAATCTGATCTTCCTTGCCACGCCCAACAATCCGACCGGCAACTGCTTTCGCGAAGAAGATATCGTGCGGGTGATCGAGCTTGCGCCCGATGCGCTGGTAATTATCGACGAGGCATATGGCGCGTTCACCGGCAAGACACTGGCCGCACTTTCGGTACGCTACGACAACGTGGCGATGATGGGCACGCTTAGTAAGATTGGGCTTGCTGCGCTGCGCGTGGGCTGGGTACGCCTGTCACGTAAGCTTGCCGATGAAGTCGAAAAAGTTAGACAGCCTTACAACCTGAACACCTTATCGCAAGCGGTGGCAACGCTAGCGCTGACCGAGCTGTGGCCGATTATCGAAGCTCAGATCGCCGACATTCGCCAAGAGCGCACGCGCCTGGAGGGTATGTTGCATTCGATTCCTTACCTTACGGTGTTCCCCACGGACGCGAACTTCTTCCTGGTGCGTGTGGCGGGAGATGCCGAAGATATCGCCAAGGAGCTACTCGAACGCGGTGTGAGCGTGCGCGCGTTCAAGGGCTCAACCGGACCGCTCGCCGGACACCTGCGTATTACCGTGGGCACACCCGCGGAGAACGAGCTGTTGGTCTACGCACTGCGCACGCTCTAAACGTCGGCACCCTGTGTCGGCGCATACAAACTACCCCGTAGAACTTTGTGAAGGCTGAACGCCCCCCACGGCATGCGCCAGCGCCGACGGCGTGTGGCAGCGGACGAGGGCCGGTGCCTCGCCCTGAAACGACCGATGTTGCCATTGCAAACACAATCCTGATTCTGCGTAATCGCTCGTGTAGGCCCAGCCACTTCGTGACAGCCGGCCGTTTCATCTATCCCCAAATTCCTCAAGACCCCCACAGCATGACAATCGGTAGTAGTCTTAAACTCGATGACGGCGGGGGAGAGAGGGACGTACGCGAGACCTGAGCGGTCTTGGGCTGGGCGTCCTTGGTTGCTGTTTGCCTGCTTGGCCGCGCTGCTCGTAGGGTGCGAAAGTCAGCCGCCCATTGCTGTGCTCCGTCGCTTCACCCTCGAGGTGGAGGGCAAATCGATGGCGGTAGACGTTCCGGGCATTTTCTCAGCCATGGTCCCTGCGCGTCCTGTCACTTACTCGCTGCGCACCGAAATCGATATCCCCCCAGCGCTTCGCGGTCAGGAGCTCCGAATCGGGATTCCATATGCGCAGGCATTGATCACTCTTCACGCCAACGGCGTGCCGATGTGGTCGCTGCACGACGAGCCGAAGGACGCGTATCGGAGTGCCGGTCCGCTGGAATGGAGACTCCCCGGTGACGTGACGGCGCAGGGGCGTGTTCGCCTCGAGTTGCGGGTGAAAAGTCGCTGGTTGGGGAGTCGTGGGCTCGATACGGCGCCGAGGCTGATGCGCAGCGGCGCAGCAGACTTTCACATGCAGTGCGTGCGCGCAGTAAATTTTTGGGGCGCGATGACGATGCTTACCCAAGCGCCACTGCTTGGAATGATTTACCTCACCCTGTACGCCATCGATCGTCGAAGGCGCGCGCACTTGTACTTCGGGTCGTGCGCAATCCTGGTGGCGTTCTACGCCGCCTGGGTTCTCGGTATCACCCAGTCGTGGCTAGGCCCCTACGACCTTAATGTGGCTGGAATTACGATAGCTGGGGTGATGATTCTCACGCTGGCCTTTGGCTACGAGCGCTTCTACAGCGGTTCACTCCCGAAGATTTGGTTGGTCATACTATTTATCGATTGCGTTGTGGCGGCGGTGGTTACCGGGCCCTTTCAAGCGCGCACCGCCATCTCTTACACGACTGTGATCACGATCCTGAGCGTGATCGGCTTTCACTTAGTAAAGGGGATGCGTGACCTCCGGCTCAAGCCTCGCGCCAAGAATATCGAAATGTTCTTCGCGTGCTGGGTCGTCATCGGCTGCTTCGGCTGGCCCGACGTGCTTGCGTGGTTCGGTCTCTTCGAGCCTTTCTACGGGATCCGTTCGTCTTCGCTGAGCATCGTGGGGTTCCTCGCGCTGATGGCGCTGCTGCTGAGTCGCGAGCACGTCGAAGCCTTGCAGCGCGGCGAGAGCCTCAACACGGAACTTGCTGGTCGAGTGCAAACGCTTGAGTGGCGGCGGCATGAGATTCAGATCCTCAACGACGAGCTGCGCAGACAGGTCGCTTCCCGTTCCGCGGATCTCTTCTCGACCCTGTCCACCCTGGGCCGCGGGCGAGATCTTCGCAGCGAGCTTTCACCCGGCGATGTGGTGGCCGAGCGCTATCTCGTTCAGGGAATCCTCGGGAGAGGGGGCATGGGGGTCGTCTATCGGGTCAAGC
>JBBSJC010000164.1:0-14797 GCA_038257655.1 Polyangiales bacterium
CTGGTGCAGTAGGTCCACGCCAGATCGCCGACCTATATCGCGTCCGTTGGGAGATCGAGAGCGACAACAAGCTCGACAAGTCGTGTTTGCACCTGGATGAAATCGGAGCAAAAACCGGCCCCTCGGTACGGGCCATGGTCCACGCCTCCATGGTTAGCTCAATCATCGCCTGCCTGATCGCCCACCACCACCGGCTCAACGAAGCTCCTCCGCCCAACGAGGGAGCCGAAAGAAAGACTCCTCCCGTTCATACTCAAGCCCTTGCTCTTGCCATGGGCTCCGCGTCCAATACGATCGCGCTCGCCTTCCAGATGACAGGAGTCAAAGCCGACGCCGAGTGGGACAGAATTGCAAAGTACCTGAACCACTTCGGCAAGGATCCAAAGCTCTTGAGCGCTTCAAACGTGGTAGTCCCTGAAAACGACCAATGTTTACACTGGCTGCACTGCCAATCTTCTGAGAAAATCGCTGGCGCGGCCGAAAGACGATCGTCCGCGCGAGTTACCTCCATTTTGGCTGGCGAGCAGACCATCGAAAACAGTTGCCAGACCACCATGGTTGACGGTCTCTTCCTTCTGTCGTCTGGTCCCATTCCACCCAGTCCGTCGGAGCTCCTGCGAACCGCGAGCTTCAGTCGGCTACTGGCTCAGCTCAAGGAGAGCTTCGACATCCTGGTGCTAGATAGTCCTCCCGTGGATGTGGTGATCGATGCGGCGATCATCGGGCTGCAGGAGGATGGTGTCGTGATGGAGGCAAAGAGCGGTCGCACTTCGCGCGATGCGCTGGCTCAAGCGCAAAAACAGATGCCCGCCGTGGGTTGCAACCTGCTCGGCTGCGTGCTCAACGATGTCGACCTAGCCAAGCAGAGTGGCTACGGTGGGTATTACTACTACCGCGGTGGCTACTACTACTCGAGGGACGAGGCGGGCGGTGGCTCGGACGGAAATGGCCCTGCCGCCCCGCCAACCAACGCTCCCGTGTCTCCCTCAGTGTAGTGGGTACTACGCGCATGATGAAGCGGGCGATCGACGTACTGTGTGCAAGTGCCGGACTGGTTGTTCTGTCTCCGGTCTTGGTTACGACAGCCGTTCTGGTGCGGACCAAGCTTGGTGCACCTGTGCTATTTCGACAAGAGCGACCAGGTCTGGGTGGCAAGCCATTCCACGTGGTCAAATTTCGTACGATGAGGGACGCGTTGGACAAAAATGGCCGTCTCCTGCGCGATGAGGAGCGCCTTACCCATTTCGGTCGCCGACTGCGCGCCATGAGCCTCGATGAGCTGCCTGAGCTGTGGAATGTGGTGAAGGGCGACATGAGTCTGGTGGGGCCTCGTCCCCTGTTAATGGAGTACCTTCCGCTGTACTCTGCGGATCAGGCTCGTCGTCATGAGGTCAAGCCTGGCATTACGGGATGGGCACAGGTCAACGGACGCAACGCGATAAGTTGGGAGCAAAAGTTCGCCCTTGACATCTGGTACGTCGATCACCAGTCGCTGTGCCTCGATCTGAAAGTGCTGCTGTCCACCGTCACTAAGGTTCTGAGACGAGACGATATAAACGCCAAAGGTGAAGCAACCATGCCAGCGTTCACCGGGACTACGACAGCATGAGTCGCTTGATCATTTTGGGGGCGGGCGGGCACGGCCGCGTTGTGGCAGACGCCGCCGAAGAGGCGGCCGGGTGGGATGCTCATCAGTTCCTGGATGACAGGTCTCCAGGGTTGTCAAGCTCGGGGGCGTGGCAGGTGATTGGGCGCATCAGGGATTTGGAGTTGCACTTGGATGAGCAAGCTCAGTACGTGGTTGCAATCGGCCATGCGGGTACCCGGATACGTTTAGTGGATGTGCTCGAAACTCACGCGATGACGATTGCGAGCGTCATTCATCCACGCGCAGCCATCAGCCGGTATGCGGTGATCGGAAGGGGAGCAGTCGTGTTTGCCGGTGCTTGTGTGAACGTTGGCGCCAAACTCGGGCGCGCAGTCATCGTCAACACTGGGGCCACAGTCGATCACGACTGCGAACTAGGTGACGCTGTTCATGTCTGTCCGGGCGCTCACCTCGCAGGTGATGTGAAGGTAGGCGAAGGAACGTGGATCGGGATCGGTGCTTCAGTTCGGCAGGGCATTGCGATCGGCGCTCACGTTATGGTTGCCGCAGGGGCTGCCGTGGTGAGTGATATTCCCCCAGGAACCACCGTCCTCGGTGTACCGGCGCGAGCGAAGGGGCATTGAGCACGCTCAACGGTCCATTCTCTCCTTGGCCGAGTTTCACGCACGAAGAGGCGCAGACCGTATCGCAAACCCTGCTGTCCAACAAGGTTAACTACTGGACAGATCAGGAGTATCGCGCGTTCGAACGTGATTTTGCAAACGGGTGCGAAGCGCCAAATGCCGTCGCGCTCATGAACGGAACGCTCTTGACCTCGCGCTCAGGGTCTTAGGAATTGGCGGGGAGATGATGTCGGCAGCCGACGGATGCGCAGTTGCTTGCGTATTACTGGATATCCAATCACGTGCACTTAGAGCTGCTCCAGGGAGAGCAGCCACTGGAGGGTGTGGTGAAGCCTGTGCCGGTGAAGCCTGTGCAGACGGGACTCGGACGCTTCTCAGTTCGCGTCGCCCTGGTCGGGGTGCCAAAGGTCCGGTGTTTGCCGAGAGGCCGCGCATGGTGCTGGTGCAGAAGGAGTCTTACCTTCGTGAGCTTGTGCGCTATGTGCATAACAATCCGGTGCGCGCCGGGGTCGTGCGTCAGGCTTCTGCGAGCGCGTGGTCGAGCCATCGCGCGTACGTGGGCCGACAAGCGGCGCCAGAATGGCTGAACGTGGGCTACGTGCTTGAACGATTCGGCCGTGGTGTGCGTGCGCAGAAGGCGTTTGATTCGTTTGTCCATGACGGACGCAAAGAGGCGCGGCAGCTTGAGTTGTCGGGGGAAGGGCGTGGTCGCGCGCAGACACGTGTGAGTCCGTCGCTTGGGGATGCTTACCGCGTAAGCGATGCGATCGTGGGCGACGATGCGTTCGTGCGTCGTGTGCTGCGGGATGCGGCCAAGGCGGAGGCGTCGCTCCCCTCGGGTCATTTGACGCGTGGTCAAGACGAGCTCTCGGGCAAGGTGAGCGTTGCGGATGTGGCGCGGGAGGCTTGCGAGATCGGCAAGCTCGAGCCTTGGGAGCTCGAGGCCCGCGGCCGCACGCGGCTCGGCATGCGGGTGCGGGTTCTTGCGACGTGGGCCGGATCCCACCTATGCGATCGCTTGGTCCGCGAAGAACATCTTGTGATCGCAATGGACGACCTCTCGACTGGCTCTCGCGAAAACATCTCGCACCTTATGGTGCACAAGCAATTTCGCTTTGTGCTGCACGACGTGACCACGCCGTTCGAGGTGGGCGCAGACTGGATTTTCAGTCTGGCCTGCCCTGCCAGCGCGATTCACTACCGGAAGAGCCCGATCAAGACCGTCATCACCAATGTGGTCGATGCCCTAAACGATCTGAGCTTTGCTTCACGCATCGGAGCACGCTTTTTCCTGGCTTCAACCAGCGAAGTCTGCGGCGACCCGGACGTGCACCCTCAGGTTGAAACTTATCGCGGCGACGTCAATCCCATCGGACCGCGCGCTTGTTACGACGAAGGACAGCGCTGCGCTGAAACGCTGTGCTTCGATCACTACCGCGAAGCTGGCGTCGACATCCGCGTCGCGCGCCTCTTCAATGCTTACGGTCCGCGCATGACGGTCGAAGATGGCCGCGTCGTGAGCAACTTCGCCGTGCAGGCATTGCGCGGACAAGACTTTACCAATTATGGCGATGGGTCCCAGACGCGCAGCTTCTGCTTCGTGGATGACCACCTCGACGGACTGATGCGCTTGATGATGGGTGATGAGATAGGTCCCGTGAACTTGGGTAACCCTGGCGAGTTCAGCATTGGCGAGCTTGCGGATAAAATGCTCAGCATGCCGCGCCGACCCGATATCACCAAGGCGCGGGAGAAGCTCGGCCTTCAACCAAAGATCGCCCTGGCGGATGGATTACGTCCGACGAACGACTACTTTCGGAGTCGTCTCGCGCTGCAGTAGGCACTCGGTATCAGACACCATGGTCAACTCCCCGACGCCCTCCCATACGGGGGGAGCCCGCGACAACGACTCCCGAGCGTGGACCCAACATCCTCGAAAACGCGTCGGCATCGTGCTTATGATGACGTTGCTGGGCGCGGGGAGTGCTGGGTTCTATCCGGCACAGCAGCCCAACGTTTACGAGGCGTGCGCCACGATCGAATACGACGTCAGCCTGAGCGAAGGTGGCGGACAAGCAAGCGGCGGCGATGCTCAGTCGCAACTGGCCTACCTAGCCAGCCAGGAGCTGATCAGGACGCAAAACTACATTCTGGCGAGCCGGTCACTGGCCGAGCGCGTCGTCCGCAAGCTCGCGCTGGAAAAAAAGCCATCCGCAGCCTTCCCTGGCCGCGAGCGTCAGTCGATGTTCAATCGCGCCGTGGAACAGCTGCAAGCCTCTGTCCAGGTCATCTCCGTAGCGGGCACACGCGCCGTCGCGCTCTGCGCGCAGGCGAGCAGACGAGACGAATCCGCATTGATCGCCAATACAGTGGTGGACGCGTACATGGAGAAATCGCTTGAGGACAGGGCGTATGCAAGCGCGCGGGCTCTCACCTGGTTAAGGGACCAGGAGACCTATCTCAGACGCGAAGTCGAGGCATCAGAGCTCGCTGTCCTGCGATTCCGCGAAGCGCACCATTCTGTATCTGCCTCTCTAGACGAGCATAGAAGAGTCGTCTCTGATCAGTTCGTAACATACAACGCCGCACTGACCGACCTTCGGATCAAGCGGGTGCACGCCCAAGCTCGCTTGGGGGTGCTCAAAGAAGCGCTCGATGCCAATTTTGATTTCCTTACGATTCAAGCGAGCGCGATCGCAGCGGATCCGGTGATAGGCGCGCTGCGCGAGCGGTACCGCAACGCTCAGGTTCTGCTGCAGCAGCTCGCACTCGCTCATTCCTCCGAGTCGTACCAAGTCGTCTCCGCCCAGGCAGAGCTCGACGCTATACGTATCCAGCTCGAGCTGCAGCTCGATTCACTTCTGAAGGGAGCGCACGCTGACCTCAAAGAAGTAGAGCGGGCCGAAGCCGGGCTCAGGCAAGCTCTCTCGGATTTGCATGACCAGAGCGTGGCACTGAGCCACGAGGAGCTGGAGTTTGTGAGTCTCGAGCACGAGCGTGCAAGCCAGCGTGCGCGCTATAAGCTGGTGCTCGAGCGCGCTGCGAAAGCGAATCTGGCCAACGCGTTGGGGGCAGGCACGACACGTGTGATCGATCGCGCCCGGCCCTCGGCGACGCCTCTTCGGCCGCGAGTCGAACGAGCAGCGGGCGTTGGGGGATTGGTCGGACTCGCGCTCGGCGCGCTGCTGGTAATCGGCTCCTCGGAACTCTGGCGTAGACGCTCAGCGGCTACCATATAGCTCAGTGCGTAAACAGCCATTTTCCACATCCACTGACTACGTTGGGTCTAGCCGCGGTGCGTCTGAGTGATGCGCCGAATGGCTGATAAGACCATGCTCCAGAGCACCACGGGCACCTGCTGTACCCACCACCAGGCCAGCCACCGTCCCATGTGAACGTGCGTGCGTTGCACAGCAACCAAACGCGCACTACGGTCACGCGACCGCGGGGCTCGCCGGGTTTGCGCCCGGTGATGAGCAGGCGCGACTGCCGCACTTCAACGGCGATCTAGGAGCCGCATGGGTACTTTGGAAGACACGAAGCTGGCGATCATTGGCCTTGGATATGTGGGTCTGCCGCTCGCCGTTGAATTCGGCAAGCGATTCACCACGGTGGGCTTCGACATCAACGCCTCGCGTATCGCAGAGTTGCGCGCCAAGCGGGATCATACACTCGAAGTGTCGCCTGAGGAGCTATCCGCTGCCGGCAAGCTCAGCTTCACCGATCGTCTCGAAGATTTGACTCGGTGCGACGTGTACATCGTTACCGTGCCGACGCCTGTCGATGCGGCAAAACGCCCCGACCTAACGCCTCTGATCCGAGCCAGCGAAACCGTGGGTAAGACACTCCGTGGCGGCAACGTGGTCGTGTACGAGTCTACCGTGTATCCGGGTGCAACAGAAGAAGTCTGCGTGCCGATCCTCGAGCGCGTATCTGGTTTGAAGTTCAACGTGGACTTTTTCTGTGGCTACAGCCCGGAGCGCATCAACCCTGGTGACAAGCAGCACCGTGTTACCACGATCAAAAAGGTAACCTCAGGCTCAACGCCTGAGATTGCGGACTTCGTGGACAGTCTGTACGGGTCGATCGTCACGGCGGGCACTCACAAAGCAAGCTCGATCAAGGTGGCCGAGGCTGCCAAAGTCATCGAGAACACCCAACGCGACGTGAACATCGCGCTCATCAATGAGCTTGCCCTAATCTTCAATCGTCTAGGGATCGACACCATCGAGGTTCTGGAAGCCGCCGGCACGAAGTGGAACTTCTTACCCTTTCGTCCGGGTCTGGTTGGCGGACATTGCATTGGTGTTGACCCCTATTATCTTACTCATAAGGCCCAGGAGATCGGATACCACCCAGAGGTCATCCTGGCAGGTCGCCGCATCAATGACGGCATGGGGCCCTATGTCGCAGATCAAGTCGTACGGCTCATGGCGAAGCGCGGCATAAGCTTAGTAGGAGCGCGTGTGCTAGTCCTCGGGCTTGCTTTCAAGGAAAACTGTCCCGACGTGCGCAACACGCGCGTTGTCGACATCGTGGCGGAGCTGAAGCAGTACCACGTTCAAGTTGACGTGCATGATCCCTGGATCGACACCGCCGAAGCACATCACGAGTACGGCATCACGGTCGTCGCGGCGCCCGAACCAGGGAGCTATGACGCGGTCATCTTAGCGGTCTCCCATCGACAGTTCGTGGAGCTTGGCGTGGTGGGTGTGCGCGCGTTCGGTCGTCCAGCTTCGATTCTGTACGATGTGAAGTCGGTGCTGCCGCGAGACGCAGTGGATGGCCGACTCTGAGAAGCGTGCGGTGAGGGTAAGCGGGCAACGCCGCTAGAACCAGAGCGGGCCGATGTAGCTCTAGCTCTAGGCACCGCTGCCATGGTCAGGTTGCAAGGTCACCTGATTCTTAGTTGAACCGATACCCATGATCCGCAGCATATCTCGATTGACTGAATCGACATCGAAGCGCTGAGCGGCCAATTCTCTACTGCGACGCCCCATGGTTACTGCCAGACCGGGGCTACTAATAAAACGTTCCATAGCGTCGACCAACCCCGGGACTGACCTAACGGGTACCAAGAACCCGTTCTCTCCGTCTACAACCGTTTCTCGGCATCCTGGGGCATCGGTCGTAATCAGTGCTCGTCCGGTCGCGAGCGCTTCCAAGCTCGATCTCGGTGTGCCTTCGCGATACGAAGGCAATACATAGACATGGCAGCAGGCCAAAGCGGGACGCACGTCTTCTAGCCTACCCAGCATTTCCACCGTCCCGTCCTCAACGTAGCGGTCGAGCACGGCTCTGGACAGAGAGGCCGGATTTTCCTCTGACCAGCCCACCAGGCGAAACTGGGCGTGGGGATACTTCGCTTTGACTTGTCTGGCCGCTTCCAGGTATTCGGCCAATCCCTTGGACACCAGGAAGCGTCCGATCATGAGAAACGCTGTCGGTCCTTCAGGCAAGGGCTGTTCTCGAAACCGTTGCAGATTGATCCCCGAGCCGTAGACACGATAGGCCTTGCGTTCGTGCACGCCCAGCTGCTGAGTCGCCGCGACTTGATCATCCGGATTCTGAAAAATCACGTTCGTGGCGCAGGCCAAGCCCCGGCGGTAGAGGAGCCTAGATACCGTACGCGCGAGCCAAACGCCTAAACCTGCCTGCGGAATAAAAGGGAATCCCAATCCCGTCACGAGAGCGGTGCGATTATCGATGCCGGCCCAGCGCGCGGCAGACAGTCCGAAGACAATCGGCTTGATGGTATAAGCCAGCACGTGGCTGTAGTCGCCACTGGCAGAAAGAGCTCTCAGCGAGACGAAGTACTTGAAATCCGCCAGCGGACTGATGGTCGCCCGAGGCAGCGGCACTTCGAATACGGTGCATCCCCAACTCTCCAACGTCTCTCTGACGTCCGCGTCCACGCCCGGCGCTACGCAGTGCACCACGCACCCAGCAGCCCTAAACGCCTTGATTAAGTCGCCGCGAAAGTTGAGCAAGGAACGGGCAGTAGCGGCAAGGATCAGAATTTTCATTTAGCCACGTGCAACACATCACCCCTGAGGGGGCTCACGAAACTGTAACCCGCAGAGCGGAACGGCGCCAAAGGAAGGCGCAGCCGCAGAGGAGCAGCAATGCCACGTCGCGCAAGGGCGGATTCGCCGAGTTTGCGATCACACACGCAGAGCCCCCGCCCCCAGCCCGCACGGCATCCTTTCCGCCGCTGGGTGGCTCATCGGCATCCGTCCCGACGCAGAGGCCGCGTACACAGCGCGTACCGGGACCACACGCTGAGCAAGAGGCGGGCTCTGCGGGCCTGGGTCCTGCGTCGATGTTGTCGTTATCCGTAGGCGTCCCACCATCGCTCCCCCCTACGATCGACACGCAGAGGCCTTGCACGCACTCAGTGCCCGCGCCGCACGCGTTGCAGGGGTCGCTGACGACGACCACGCCATCACTCAGACGTTCGACCGAAGTCCCTTGGGGCCCCACGGCCCGGACGGCAAAGAAGTAGCGATGCCCTGCGCTGAGCGTGAGATTCCCGGGCGCAGCTTCGGTTGCAGTGCCTGCATCGACGAAGTCCGGACTGGTCAAGAAGACACCATCCTCGGATAGAACAGCGTATTCGTACCGGCTGGCTCCGCCCACCGCGCTCCAGTTTCCGTACAACGTATCGATTGTCACTAGCGTGTCTACGTCGGTAGCTGCGCTCATCGCGGGGCCGCGGCCGTCGTTGTCGTACACGGCTTCGGGCGCAGCCATGATCTGCTGATCAATCCCGTACAAATAGCCGTCGGCGGCGGTCACTACGATCTCATCCTCATTGTCGCCATCCGTGTCCGCGAGGATCGCTTCGCCAACGGGAGACATAAGATTGAGCGCCCAAACGAGCCGCATTGTGCATGGCTCCACCGCATATAAGTACCCATCCGAGGACGGGATAAGAGCAGCCGGCTTGCCGTCGCCTGTGAGGTTTGGACTGATGATTTGGACTGATGATAAGGCTCGCGAGCTGCCCGAGCCCCTCGGGCACATCCGCGGGCGTCCACATGCGGCCGCCACGTAGGGCTACATCGCCCACGACCGCGCCCGTTGTGCCATTCCAGCTGGTCAAACGTGGGCTGGCATTGTGACCTGAAACGTAAACTCGCTCGCCCGTGGGACAGCTGACCACCGCGCCATGGATTCGCAGGTGTTTTGTGTCCAAGCTCTTCCAGCTCTGAGTCAGGTCGAGCTCGAACGAACTCACGCCATAGAGTGGCCCCGACGCCATGATCTCCGGCACCGGGTCGTCGTCGAGGTTAGCCACGATGCCGTATGACGCAAAGCCCGCATCCACGCTGGGTCCCGCGGAGCCAGTCCGTCCATCGAGCCACTGTAGAAAGTTGTTGGGTGTCGCGAGAACATCCACCGCGCCGTCTTGATCTCGATCGAAGAGAGAACCCACTCCTCTGCCGGAGCCAGCGACGACAGTCTCGAAGTCCTTGCTCCACAGCCGCGCGCCGCTTCCGCCACTCGCGGAGTTTATACGTAACGCTCCTCCTGATAGCGAGTAGAGGGAGTAGACCACGTCGAGTTGCCCGTCAGCACTGGTGTCTCCAATCATCAGGTCATTGATGGGCATCGCGTCTGACGCCTTGCCGATGGTTCGCTGCCAGAAGCGACTACCATCGCTCATGCGGACCGCTCGGAGGGTCGCATCAGAGTTGGTGGTCCAGTGGACGAGTTCTGCCAGTCCATCTCCATCGAGATCAGCGAGCACGGGCAACCGCACTCCCCGGAAGTTGCAGTCCGACGGCGGGGCCCTTAGTTATGGTTGCGCCCTTCGTCGCCAGCCGGGTCAGTACTTGGCGACTGTCAACAACGACCACCTCGCTTGCCCCATCACCATCGAGATCCGCCGCGAGCGGAACTTGACCTATGCCAGTATGGCCGCTGTAGTAGCCACCCAAGGAAAGACCCCGGCCTCCCGTGTGGGTTGGCGCGAGTGCATCGTCGAGCATCCACAGGTACCCGTCGTTACGGGCGATCACGACCTGAGGATAGCCGCGTGTGAGCGTGCCGCGCGTCGCGACCAAAACGGACGTCTCGCCCGAGAGGCCTAATCTTGCAGTCTCTCGCGGAGCACCATCCTCCGGAGTAAGTGCCACCACGGCCTCCGGCGTGACGCCGTCGTCTGCGTACGCGAGTCCGATCAGCTCTGCCGGAGTAGTCTAATCGAGGTCCAGCGACAACAGCGTCGAGAGCGCTTCACTCGGAGCATCAGCGCCTTGCGCGCGCGTTGGCAGCGGCTCAAATTTTGCGGCGATGAAAAGCGGATCCAGCGTGCCATTACTGTATTCATAGACCCCGACCCCGACACGGCGGTCACCCGTGATCACCTCGTCAGCGCCGTCGCCATCCAGATCGACGAGCCCCCTGAAGGGTCCCCTGGAGATCGATGTGAGCTCCGCGCCGGTGCCCGCATCGAGCACTGTCGTCGTCCAAACGTCGAGGGTCGCATCGTAGAAACTGGTGGTGACCTCGAGAATGCCATCGCCATCGACGTCACCGAGCCCCCCGGCGCCGAGGCGCCGAACGCATGTCTATCGTTGATCACGTCGACTACGCTGCGCTCCCAGCGCCTGACCATCCGTTCCGCCGCCGGGTCCCAATCCATCATCAGGACGCGTCGCGAGGAACCGGCAGGTGCATAGGCGCTGTCCGTGTACAGAATCAGCTCGATGCCGGCGTCCCCATCGAGATTGGCCGCTTCTACCCGGGCCGAGGCGTACGGCAGGGGCCCAATGGATTCGCTGGCTGAAATCAAGCTGCCGTTGACGCCGGAGTAGACGTAAAGAAAGCGCGTGCCTTGCACGATAACCTCGAGCTGCCCGTCGCCAGTAACATCTGCGATGGTATCCGGTTTGCCACATACGTAGTCGCGGCGGCCTCGCTCGAGCTGGAACAGTCGCGTCGGTACGGCGATGTCGCTTACGAATGACCAAGCTTCGGCTACGTCACCATGGGAGTTGAGTGCGCCGCAAGCCGCATCAGAGACGTAAAGATCAAGGTTGTCGTCGCCGTTAAGGTCCGCGATGCGCACCGCGCCGAGCGCACTTAGAGTGCCTGTGGGCAATGACCAGACCACCGCCCCCGTGCGGGAATGGACCACGTGGACCCGGTTCACGGTACCGACGATGATCTCCTGCACGCCATCGCCGTCGAGGTCGCCTTGGCCGCCGATGCGAAGCAACTCCAGCGCTGGCGTCCGCCAAAGGATCGTGTCGTCCGCTGCGCGCGCGACAAGGGCGCCGCCGGACAAGAGCAGTAACTCCTGCGGCCCCCCACCGGTCACATCCATACGTGTTAGCAGTTCGATCTCGAAGGTCTCCGTGTTGAGTTCTCCACTTTTCCGGCCTCTGCCAAGTCGTCGCGGAGTGCTTGGACTTGTCGAACCCGGGTGGAGTAGTCGGTGTGCTTTCGGCAAGCGTGCGTGAGCACGCGTGCGTGAGAGAGCAGAATGGGGTGGGGAGAGATGTGTCGAGCGCCTGGATGGCGCGGCGCGACGGTGCCGTCGGGGTGCGCCGCCGCGGCGCGCACAGAGCTCGACCTGGCGCGCGGTCTCTACTCGCTACCGAACGGCTCGCCGGGGCCGAGCTTTCGCGCGGCCCGGGTTCGTGACCGACGGAAGGGCCCGCGCTGACGCCTGCGAGCAGGGGAGCGCACGATGATGGCTGCTCGAAGCGAGGCTGCGACTACGCGCTCAGCACGACGTGGCGCGCTGCGGCGGAGCTGGGAAGGACCGAGGGCTGGGCGGCTTGGGCGATGCGCGCGAGCGTGGCGCGATAGGTCCAGGGTAGCCAGTCGGCTGGGCTCTCGGCAGCGGCCTTCTCGTTGCGCAAGACTGCAGTGAGGTACTCGACAGGATTCTCGTCGCGTAGTTCGGCGGTGTAGATGAGCGACATAAACATGTCGCCGATCTCTGCACCTCGCTCGCTGCGATAGAAGAGCGAGCCGCGTCGATGACGGATCGCCATTTTCAGAGCTCTCTCACAGGCATTATTGTCGATGGGCGCGCCAGCCTTGCGCAGGAACAAGGTAAGCTTGTCCCAGCGCTTGAGCATGTAGTTGTAGGCCTTGCCGAGTCCGGAGTTGGGCTCGACACGTTTGTCTCGAAGGTCGGCTTCCATGTGCGCCTTGAGAGCCTCCATGACGGGCGCGCTGTCACGCTGGTGCGCAGCGAGTCGCTCTTCTTTCGACAAGCAAGCCTTCTTATACTGGGCTTCGACGCGGTATACCTTACGGAGTTCCTCGAGAACGTGCCGACAGTCGCTCGGAAAGTTTACGACTTCGTCGACGAAGTTTCGCCGCCCGTGGGTGAGGCAGTTGGACGGGGTGACTTGGTGGCCCTTGGGGAGATTGCGCGAGTCGAGCCCATCACACATCAGCACGGGCGGTTCGAGGTCTTCGTCGCGCGCTTCGAGGAGTGCGGCGAGGTTTTCGCCCGCGTACTTGCGGCCGGTGTAGAAGAGCAGGATCGGCAGGGTGTTGGTGATGGACAAGATCGCCGTGGTGAACAGACCGACGCGCTCAGGGTCTGGAAAGTCTCCCTCGAGCAGGAGCTTGGCGCGACGCTCGCCCATGAGCGCGAGCACGCGCGCGTGGGTGTCGTCGTTGTGCATGGTGTCGCCCTGCGCACCCTGTCGCTCGAGCTCGGAAAAGACTGGCTCGAAGACGGGTGCGTGCTCGAAGGTGACCTCCCATTGCGTGGAGGCAGGAACGGGAAGCTTCATGTACTTCTGCATCCGTTCGAGGCGATTGTGGGGCAAGCCCAAGCTGTACCGGCAAAATGCGATCATCGCGACGGCCGACTCGTCGAACTTAGGGCCCACAGCCTCAGCCGGAGCCTTGGCTGTGTGCACCTCGCCGCAGCTCGAGCAGCGCAGGCGCTGGCAGTCCCAGCATGTGCCTGTGAGCATCGGCTGGCCGAAGATATGCAGAAACTGTGCAGGCACCTTCAGGTCGAAGAGCTTGCCGAATCGGCAGCGAGGGCAAGCGCCGCCCACCTTCAGGGTCGCGTGGGGCACCACGACGTGCGTCGCCGCCCCGTACATCGAGACCGGCAGCCGACCGTGGCCCTTACGCTTGGGAGGGTCCGCAGCGGGAGGCGAGGCCGAGGGCGGCTCACTCGACGCTGGCTCGCCGCTCGCATCTGCAGTTTCGCTGTCGTTCGGCGCAGTATCAGAGCCCGCCTGGCCCAACACGTCGCGACTGCGCTCGCTCGACGAAAAGCCGAACAGGCGACGCAACCGTGACAGCATCGCTCGGTGTGAGCTCAGGATCGCGGTGACTGCCACCAGCGTGTTCGCCAGGCGCCTGAACAGCTCGGCGTCCGCAGGGCCGAGCTGCGCCTGCACACGCGACAGAGCCGCCTCGACCTCGGTCATGTCGACGCTCGCGATGTCGGGCTCGCTCGCTTACCCTTCTGCTTTGTGCTCGCCGTTTCGATCGCGCTATTGCGATCTTCTTGCAGAAAAAGTCAACCCCCTATCGCACATCGCACCCGCCCAATCGCTACGCCGGCATCGACAACCGCCTCCACTGCGGCGCAGCGTGGGTGCGCGAGGGGTCGCCGCCCGCGAGCAGCACCGCGAGCTCGTGCGCGAGCAACTCGCGCTGCACATCGTGCCCCTTCGGCCAGTGCTGAAATTTCCCCTGCGACAAGCGCTTCTGGCACAGCCAGTAGCCCTGACCGTCATACGCGAGCAACTTGATCCCCGTCCCCCTTTGGTTTCGAAAAATGAACACCGTGCCCGAAAACGGATCGGACGACAGCAACTCGCGGCACAGCCGACACAGCCCATCAATACCGCGACGAAAGTCGACCGGCGCGACCGCCACCAGCAGCCGCATCTGAGGCGTGATCTGGATCATCGCGAGCGCTCCCAGAACGCGCGTGCCACAGCCACCACGTCGAGCTCCCCCTCGACGGTGAGCTCCAGCTGCTCGCCCTCGCGACTCGTCAGACGAACGGTCGTCTGCCCACGTGCGAACACGCGCCCAGGATCGACTTCGACGAACGCCGTGGTCGTCAGCCAGCCAGGTCGCGCAGCCACCGCGGTGACGGGGCCTGCCAAGCGTCGTGCAAGCCGCGCCCGGTCGACCCCCAACGTGCGCGCCGTCGTGTTCACGCCTTCGACCGACGCCACTTCCACCACAGCCGTCCAAAGCTCCTCTGGGATCGGCCGACCTCGACCCCCGTGGCACTCCCGCCAGCTCGAAAGCTGCTTGTGAACCTTGCTCAGTCCCTGACCCGCCATCTTCCACCTCGTACGCGAGGCTACGCGGTGGTCGTCACGTCCTCACGCACGCTTGCCGAAAGCACACAGTAGTCGAGGGAGTCGAGGCGGTCAGTGATGGCTGCTAGCGTGCGCACCGCGCCCGTGAGGGAGGTTGGGAGTACGGCGGCGACGAAGAGCGGCCACAGGAGGAGAAGCACCTTCCAGGGCTGGCGTGCGCTCGCGTTGGTGGACGGCTTGTTCGAGGATCGGGGGGGAAATCTCGCTCTTGGTGGAGGCGAGACGTTCAAGCA
>JBBSJC010000165.1:0-14755 GCA_038257655.1 Polyangiales bacterium
CGCGCTTCGTATTGTGCGATGTCGAAACCCTGGCCACGTTGCCGCGAGCCGAGCGCTGTGCCGGCTTGGCCGAAGTGGTCAAATCGGCGTGGCTTGCCGGTGATGACGCGGTGCAACAGCTTGAATCGTGTGCCGAGCAGCTTGTGCAAGGAGACCTAGAACGGACTTCGGATGCTGTTCGCATGTCCGTTGCGCTCAAGGCCAAGATCGTAAGTGAGGACGAGCACGAGACGGGGGATCGGGCGCTGTTGAATCTGGGACACACGGTGGGCCATGCCCTGGAAGCCGCGTCGGGTTACAGCGCGCTCCGTCATGGCGAAGCGGTGGCTCTCGGTATGGTGGCTGCGTTTCGGATTTCCAGTGCGCTGGGTGTCGCAAGCAGTGCCCAGGCTGAGCGCATGACGCGGCTATTGAAGCGCCTGGCACTGCCGGTGGACCTCGAGGGCCGTCTCGATGCACGCACGCTCGCCTACATGGGCAGCGACAAGAAACGTAAGGGGGGTAAGGTCCGTTTCATCGTACCGGCCGATCCCGGCCACACACGCATCATGGCGTTGGCTCAGGAGGAGGTCGTGCGCTTGCTGGGCGCGTAGTTGGCCGGCCCCGCGAGCGCTCGAGCGGACCACTTAGGCAGCGGCAAATTTGGAAGCCGACAGGCGAGCCCGATAGAGTTTCCCCACGGCGCGCCATGCGCGTAAGCTTTAGTGGCGTGGGGGAGGATTTGCATGTTGCGTCGCCGGTCGATGAAGTTCGGACTTCTTGCAGTGGGTCTGGTTGCACCGATAGCAGCCACGGCGTGTACCGCCGATGGCGTCGCGTTGCACATCGAGTGCAACATCGCGCCGGACGTCTCGGATGAGGGTTGCATTTGGGATCCCAGCTCGGACGCCTGCGTGTTTAATGGCCAGCTGAACGTCCGGGCCGCCACCAGCTATGTTGCCGGATTCCGCGTAGCCAGTGGCCTCAAGCCCCGCGCGTCTACTTCGCCGCCGCGTGCAGAGCCCAACGGCATTCAGCTTTCCGAGGCGGAAATCGAGCTGCGTACGCCCGGTGGCGCCCCACTGGATCCGGAAGGGCTCGACAATCCGTACACCTTGGTCGCGGCCGGCTACGTGCCGCCCGAAGGCACGGGCCTGATGCAGATCGAGTTGCTGCCGCCCGCTTATGTCTCCTTCTTGCGTGAGCTCGAATTGGATTCAGATAACCCACTGGGACAGGTGGTCGCATCCGTCACGATTCGTGGGGTTACGGACGGCCAGACCAAGGTAGAGACTGCCCCCTTTTACTGGCCAATACGCTTAGTAGATACCAGTCCGATCGTGGAACGCGGTCAATGCAGGGTGTTCGAAACGGTCTGCCTGTCTACTCAAGGCATCGACGGTTTTGCGAGTGCGTGTTTGTGCGACACGGCTTCAGGCGGCAACTGCGATCTCGGGGAATAAAGCGCAGGGCCTGCGGGACACGACGAGGGACAGCTGACTTCAGCTCAGTTCTCGTTCTCGCTGCGCAACGCGAGATAGCTGTCAGACAGCGCAAACTGCAGCAGTGACTGTAGGGCGACATCTTGGACGCAAGCTCGATCGAAGCCGGCCTCGTCCGACGGGACGCTCTGCTGCGCGGGCAGGCAGTCGATTTTGAGCTGCGCGAGCGCCACATCAACCGCTCCGGCGGCGAGCAATCCCACGCGCACCGCGCGCTGCTCGATCGACCCAAGTAGCTGCGTATAACTCGGTAGCTCGGAGATCACGCGAAAGAGGTTCGAGACTTGGCGTTGCGTGCCACTCGGCATCGTGCGCCACAGCTCGGCTGCCATCGCGGCGGCTTCGCGCGCCACGGGCGGGTGGCCGGCGTGATCTGTAGTCGGCCCGAAGGCGGCCTTGATCGCAGCCAGTAAGACCTCGGCGGCATCCGGGGGCAAGGTGGCAAGTAGAAGGCTGCCGGGCCGCGCGTGCTCGAGCAGCCGGGCGATACGAAACCTGAGCTCGAGCGGCGCGTGGGGAGTGCCGGCGCCGATCATAATAGCCGGCGTTTGTGTCGGCAGAAGGCTCAGGATGTTGTCGTGACCGTGGTGGACGTACGCTTCGTGCTGAACGCCAAGCAGTTGAAACACGTCGTGCAGCGCCGTGCCGTAAGCGCCGTCTTCACGGGCTGCGACGAAATCGCTGGGGCTTATGCCGAAAGACGAAAGCGGTTTACGAAATAGTAAGCCTGCACCTTGGAACACGTGGGCCATGATCGTGAACGCTGGTGCGAGCGCACCGTCATCGCGCGCTTCAAGCAGCGCCGAACGGAAGAGCGGGTCGTTGCCTTCGTAGATAGGGGTCTGCGCACTATGCGGCGTGGCCTCTGCGGGATGGAGATAGCTGAGCACCTCGCCTGTGACCTGCACGAGGCCATTGCGTCCGCTGCGGCTGGCAAGGAGCTGCAGATTGCGAAAGACGCCGATCGAGAGCTCTTGCGAGCGGGCGCTCGTGAGCACGGAATCACACATGCTAGCCGCCCACGCCGGATTGCTACCGCCCTCGGCAAGCAGCCTTTGCAGCGCCTCCGAATCGCTGGCCGCTGCGCTGACGGGTGCTGAGCGCAGCTCGGCTCCCGGTTCATTCAGCCGGGTGACATCGGACGTTTCTGGTTCCAGCACGGATATGGGCGCGAGCGAAGCAACCGCCGGCTTCAGCGCCAGCACCGGGGCAAGACCCGGATCGGTATCCGTCCGGCGGCGCGAGCGTGGATCTCCGCTGTGATACTGCATGCGAGCGGCACTGCGATGGCCCCGCACACTGGGATCGTAAGGGGGCTCGGAGGCTCCGTTTGCTGCGTTTGCGGCAGCGCGAACCAGTGCTTTTGCGTTCGCGGATGCGATAGCTTGCGGCAAGGTCTCGCTTTCGCGCGGTCGCTGCACGAGGAGTTGCTGTTCAAGCTCGATGGCCTGCCGATTGCCACTCGACAGCGCGCTTGCGGCACGTGCGGTTGCAAGCGCGGCATTCACACGACTGGGAATGCGCGCGAACACCTCAGCGGTTTCCGTCAAAAGTTGGCTGCGCTCTTCGCTGCCCAAGTCTTCTTCCTGTTCGACGAGCCGGCGTGCTTCGTCGGCGCGTGCGCACGCTGCGCTTTCGGAAAGGAAGACGTCGCGTTCGAGAAGTGCGAGCGAGAGTAAGGCTCGCACCCGAGGCTTCACCAGCCACGCTTCCTTGGCTTGCTCCTCGAGCATGCTCCGCCAGCGCTCGTAGGCGCGCCCTGCCGCCTCTGCATCCGTGCTACCGAGACGCTTGGCGCAGGCGAGCGCACAAAGCTCTACCTCCGCGTTAGGTAACGCGCGGAACGCCTCTTCGTAAAAAGCCAGTGCCTGCTCTGAATCGCCTAGCTCGTCTTCGCAGAGTGTGGCGGCCCGCAGCAGTAACTGACTGCGTTGGCGTCCCTGCGATAGTTCTTGGGCGAGCAGGCTGAGTGCCCGCACGACCGCAGCGTGTTGTCCGACGCCGCGCGCCAGGCGTTCGAGGCACGAAAACACAGCGCCCTCCGTTGGCGCGAGAGCAAACGCTTCCTCGGCCATGCAAAGCGCGTCGAGCATCGCTCCGGAGCGCTCTAGCCAGCGTGCGCCGCGGTACAGCACCGCGCGTCGGCCGTGCGCGCCCATGGCCGTTTCGGCAAGATGTCGGTACACCTCGCGGCCAGTCGCGACATCGCCTAGCTCGAGCGCAAGGCGTTCGAAGTGCAGCAAAAACCCCGTGTTGAGCGGGTGCGTCTCGAGTCCAATCTTGGCTGCACGCAGCGCCAGATCGGGGTTGTGCAGGTAAACTTCGGCCGTGCTGACCGCCTCTTCGAGCATCTCCGCCGAACGGGCCGGAGAGGCCCCCTCGGACAGTTCCAGCAACAGGTCAAAAGCAAGCTGAGGATGATCGCTACTGAGCACAAGTCCGATGCCGCGCCGCAGGATATCGAGGGGCGGATCGAGGCTGCCGTCTTCGGTCTGCTCGCTCGCTAGTGCTGCCGACAATAGGTCTTCCGCGCTTGAAGTGTCGTTGGCGACCTCGAGCGAGGCCAGCGCAAGCTCGAGCAGACGCGCGCGTCTGTCATCGACGGACTCGGCTAGATCCAGGCGCAGGGTCAGCACCGCCGTGAGTCGCTCGACTTCTCGCGTGCTCGCATACACGAAGGCGAGCTGCTCAAGTGCCTGGGGATCGGCGGGGTCGGTGGCGAGCAGCCTGAGATAGGTTCGTGCTTCTGCGTGAAAAGTAGCGTTGTCGCGATGAAAACGCGCAAGTCGACGCAGTTGGTTGCGCTTGTCGTCCCCGACTGCTCGCGCGATCAGACGTTCAAGCAGGGCGCGTACGAAGCGCGGTTCTCCCAGGTCTTCGGCCAAGGGTAAGGCCCACTCGACAAGCAGATCGACTTGTTCACCTAGGGCATCGCTGGCGCGAATCACGCACTCGATCGCACCGCGTGCATGATCGAGCTGAAATAGACGTTCGAGACCCGTCAGTGCCGTCTCTGGCGTCGCTTCGCAGAAGCGCGCAGACGTGAGGGCTGTACCAAGCGCGGTCAGAATGGCGCCTGCATCCTGGCCCGTGGAACGCAACGCCACTAAACCGAGTGCCGGCAACGGGTCAAACGGCGCGATACGCGCGTAGGTCTCGAGCGCCTCCAGCTGACCTGCGGCGTCGCGCGTCGCAAAGCAGGCTCGGGAGAGCTTTGCCAGCAGCCCGGGTGTATCGCCCAGTACTGCACGTGCCGCGCGCAGATTGGCCGCGGCCTGCAGGCCGTCTAGCTTGGGTGAGAGATCAACCAGGATAAGCGCAGCTTCTGCGGCGCGCGGGTCCGCCATCAACGCGGCTTCTGCGCGACCGAGCGCGTCGCTCTCGTCCTGAATCGCAAGACAGCTCAAAGACAGCGCAGTCAAGGCACGGGCGCGCTCACGCGGGTCGAGCGCAGATTCCACGCGCCTAGCACGTGCGTCTCGCAACAGCGCCTCGTTGCCGCTTTCCTGGGCGAGGCGCAGCAACCAAAGCAAGCCTTCGCGGTTCTTGGGCGCGTGCTGAAGCAACGCGAGACACGCTTCGATGGCGCCTTGCTGATTGCCGAGCAGGCGTTCGGCCCGGACCCACGAAAGTTCGGCGGAGACGCGCTCGAAGCTGGTGCGTGCACCCGTGACCCGATGGGCTTCGAGAGCGCACAAAGCGCGCAGGTCGCCTTCCAGCCGCAATAAGCTTTGCAAGCGCAGTCGGGCTTCGGCCTGGTTGGGCTCGAGCTCTAAGATCTTTTCGAGCAGCTTGCGGGCACGCGGGCGGCGCGCGGGATCGTTGCGCATGTACTCGGCAAGCCTGAGGCCTGCTGCCACGCGGGTTTCGGGGCTGGCCTCGCGCACTTCCTGCTCGAGGTTTCGCATCTCGTTTTCGTATTGCGCCAGGCGGAGCGCCAGACCGCGTTGTTGTTCTGCTGTCGGGCCTGGGCCGCCCTCGCTCGCGAGCACACCCCAGGCCCATCGCTCGAGGGCGGGGGCAGGTTGCTCGCTGCTCGTTCGCGCCACAAGACGTTGCGCGAGCTCGATCACCACCAGCCGCTCGTGATTTTCAGAGAGCAGCGCGCGTTCGAGGGCGTCGGTGACCAGGCGCAGATCTTGAGAGTTCTCGGCAAACTGGCCGATCGCGTCGCGGATTTCCGCGGTGCGCGGTTCGGCAACGAAGGCTTGCGTGTAGAGCTCGAGGGCATCGAGGGGCGAGCCTGGCAGCTCAAGGCGGGCTTCTGCCGCTGCTTTGAGCCACAGCGCGCGCTCGATGCCCGTGCAATGGTCAGCGAGCTCCGTGGCGATGACTGCAAGCTCCACGACACTGCCCGCTGCGCTCAGATTGGTGAGTAAGGGCTCGCGCAACGTGGCGAGCTCGCTGTGATCGCGATCGATAGCTTCCAGCAGTACGTCGGCTGCCACGTCAGGACGAGCCACCATCTCCGAGCGCATCGCGGCATTGGTGTAGAGCCGGCGTGCGACCTGCGGGTCGCTCGCGCGACGGGCCGCGCGCACGAGCACGGCGCTTGCCGCCTCACCAAAAGCGTCCGCCGCCAAGCTCGAGGCGTAGTCGCTCGCAAGGTCCGCATGCTCGGGCGCGAGCTCGGCAGCCCAGGCCAGCACCGCCCGAGCGGCCTCAGGACGCATGCCGCGATAACGCTCGGCCGCCTGGCGCGCGGCCTTGACGGCAAAGGTCGGGTCGCCCCGTTCTGCGAGCTTACGGGCGTAGCGCTCACCGTGGCTCGGCTCGTCACTGGCCGACGCATGGGCAAGGCGCAGCGCCCGCAAGGCACTTGAAGCTTTGGCGGAGCGGGCGGCGTATTCGGCGGTACGCACCAAGGCCTGCGCGCGCAGGCCCGGATCCTGTTGAACTTCGGCGGCTGCTTGGGAGTACGCGTACGCCAAGTCTGGACGGCCGATCGCGGAGCACAGCTCGGCGGCGGTATCGAGTGCGACGAGGTTCTGCGGATCGGCTGCGGCCGCCTCGCGTGCTGCGCGCGCGGCCTCTTCGATCGAATCGTAATCGACGCGATACACGCGGCTGAGCTCGAGCCAGGCTTGTGCACGTTCTGACGCGGGCGCGCCCGTCTGCTCGAGCTGAGCGATGCGCCGATCGAGGGGGTCGAGGGGATCTTGCAGCGATCCCGCGAAGGCGGGAAACCAGCCCTTGATCGGATCGATGCCAATCGGTCGTTCCGCGCCGCGCGTGCGACCGGGCTCGAGCATGGTGATCAGCATCTGGCTCGGTGGCGCGATGCTGCCCATGTTCTCGCTGCGCGGTGCAAGCGGTGCAGGTGCTGCAATGCCGGGGTTGCGCGGTGCCGCTGGCGGGATCGAAGGCCGCGAGTCGCTGAGGCGCGCCAGCCCCGCGCGCACGAGCGCAGCGATGCGCGAAGGTGCGGCCGGATGGCGCACGAATAGCGCAGAAGACGGCATCATGTCTTGCACTTCGCCGAAATCAGCCCAATCCGCGGCGCGTTTCTGGGTGGCGCTCGGGATCCAATCAAACCAAGCGCTCGCGTTCCGACCTACCTGTTCAGCATCGCCAAAGCCTGCGCGTCGCGCCAAAGCGTCGAGCACGAAAGGTAAGGTCGAGATAGCCGGCCCAGGCGAAGCGTGGGGCTCAGGCGTAAGTAAGCCTGGCTGTCGGCCGGCAGTTTCGTCGGCCGCGAGCCCGCGTACGAAGCGGTCGAGCCATAGCGCACGTCGCGTGTCGAGTAAGACATCGATCGGCAAAAGATCGCGCTGGCGCAGTACTGTTTCGAGCGAGGTGCGCGTGTCTGCCATCTGCTTTTTTGCGAGCGCCAGATCCTCGAGGCTCAAGCGCCCTGCCGCGACGAGGAATTCACCCAGCGATTGATCGTCGGTCGCGGGCCGCACTTCGACGATCGCTCCCTTGGCCAGTACCAAGCGACGTCCGCCTACATCGAGCCCGCCTGACGCGTTTCGCTCCTCGAGCTCGAGCAGCAGCCGAGCGACCGGGCTCGGAGCAATGGCGAATGCGGGCATTGTCGCGATCTTATCAGTGGGCGTAACCACGAAGGAAGCATGCGCGCAGAGAACTTTGTCTCGCGCTCAACGCACGCTCAGGTGCGCAGGCAGCACCGCCGCTGGGCGTCCAGGTGTCAGGTGGGTCAACCAGGACACGTCGGCACGCACCTGAGCCATGGCGGATAGGCGCGAAAGCTCGCTCAGCAGGCGTGTCTCCGGGGTATGCGCCTGTGCGCCCGTCAGCGCGCCGGAGATCGCGGCCAGGGGATCGGCCACGTCGGGCCAGGTCTCGACCGGTGCGTCGCGTCCGACATTGCCGCGCTCACGGGCAAGCTGCATGGCGCGCGCGATGCCGCCTATTTCGTCGACGAGGCCGAGGCGCTTGGCACGCGCGCCGCCCATCACACGACCTTCGGCAGCCTGGGCGATCTGCGCCACATCGCGCTTGCGCCCCTGGGCTACGCGCTCGAGAAATCGGTCGTAGGTATCCTGAAGCAGGCTTTCGAGTCGACCACGCTCCGAATCGCTGAAGGGCGAGAGCGAGCTCAACCACGCCGCATGCTGGCCGCGCGAGAGCGTGTCCGCATTCACGCCCACGCGATCGGCCAGGTCCGATAACACGATCTTGCCGCCGACCACGCCGATCGATCCCACGATGCTGCCTTCGTTGGCGAGCACGTAAGTTCCGGCGCAGGCCACGTAATAACCGCCGCTGGCTGCCATGTCGCCCATGGTCACGATCACCGGCTTGCGCCCTGCGACACGCCGCACGGCATGCCACATGCGATCGCTTGCCAGGGCGGAGCCGCCGGGCGACTCGATTCGCAACACCACCGCCTTGACGTGTTTGTCATCGGCGAAACGCCGCATGGCGGTGACGAACGGGTCGCTCGCCGCCCGGTCTGCTCCCATGCGATTGCCGTCGATGATCTGGCCAACCAACGTGGCGTATACGATGCGATCCTGGCGCCTGAGCTTTTCGCTTTCGTCGTCTTTGCCCAGCATGTCGATCAGCGTGCGTAACGTGATCGGCTTGTCCTTCTCACGTGGAAAGACATGGCGTACGTCGCTCGCTGAGACCGCGAGCTTAGCCTTCATGCGCGCTTCGTCGTCGTAGGCGACCGCATCGATAAGCTGCGCCGCCCTTGCGCTTTCTGCGTGATAAGGCCCGAGGTTGATCATCGCTTGCAGATCGGCTTGCTTCAGCTGCGGCCGGGTCTTGAGATGTGTGCGAAAGCGTGCGTCGAGATCATCGAGCAGCCCGTTGAGACTCTCGCGCAAGGGCTCTGACATGGTATCGCGCGTGAATGGCTCGGCCGCGCCCTTGTAGCGCCCTACCTGCAGCAGCTCTGCGCGAACCCCCACTGAATCGAGCAGCTCGCGCCCATACAGCACCTGCGCTGCGATGCCGACCGTGTTCAAGGTGCCCGCGGGGGTCATGCTCAGCCGGTCACAATGGGCGGCGAGCGCGTAGCCGGCGTTATCGAGGGTCTCGAACGCGCAATGCACAGGCTTCTTTTTGGCGCGCAACGCGTCGAATACCTGCGCCCATTCGTCGACGTCGGACCAATGTCCAGACAGCTCACCGAGCCGCACGAACAGTCCGCGCGACAGCGATTCGCTGCCCATCGTCTGCACGCGCTCGAGAGCCTGGGCAAGACTTGGTCGCTCTTCCACCAGGAACGATTGCTCGCGCTCATCGAAGGCCGTGGTGAGATCGAGCTCCAGTAAGGTCGGTGCCGTGAGTGGCGGCTCTTCGTTGACGTCGCGACCACAAGCGCTGCTCGCGCAGACGAGCAAGCTTGCTAAGGCCGCGCGGGCTAACGCAGCCGGACGGAGGAAAGACTGGGAGCGCTCGGCGCGGCCGCCGATCAAGGCACTGCCTCGTCAACAGGATCGGCGTTGAGCGCAGGCTCTTCCGGTGCTGCAGGCTCTTCGGGTGCTGCTGGCGCGGGCTCAAGCAGCTCGCCTGCGGGGCGGTATTCTTCGGCACCTGCAGGCTGCGGCATGGGCGCTTCCTCGGTCGGCTCTTGGCGCTGCCCCTGGCCGCTCTGCAGACCATCGAGCTGCTTCTGCACGTAGCCGGCGCGCGCACCGCTAGGCAGCCGCGCTAAGTAGCTTTTGTAAGCCTTTCGTGCGCCAGCGACGTCTCCGAGCTTCTGGTGCGCATCGCCGAGCCCGACGCTCGCCGGGGCATAACCATTGCGCACAGCACGCTCAAAAGATGCGAGCGCGTCACGCGCCTTACCTTGTTTCAGTAAGGCGTACCCGAGACCCGTCATCGCCTCCGCCCCGGATGCCCGCATCTCGAGCGCGGCTTCGTAGGATTTCTGGGCGGCCGCACCCTCGCCATCGGCCAGCGCTGCGTCGCCTCGCGCGACGAAACCGGTGTAGTCTTTCGGCTCTTCTTTGGAGCTCGCTGGTTCCCGCTTCTCCCGCTCGTTTTTGGCGCCCGAGGTCGCCGCGGCCGTGCTGCCAGCTGCCTGTGCTGGCGTCGGCTTGGCCGCGCGTTTCCCCTTGGGAGCAGAAGCGCCCGTCAGCTCGGGGTCCGTCGGTGCGGGGTCGATTGGTGCAGGTTCCGGCGCGGGGGCGACCGCTTCGACGCGCGGCGGGGGCGCGACGGGCGGCGGCTTTTCGCTTTTCCCGTTTGATAGAGCCCCAACCACGACGGCCACCAAGAGCAAGACCGCACCCGCCACTCCCGCGATCAGCCAAATGCGCGAGGCGCTTTCGGTCGCGCGGGCAGGCGGTGCTTCGTCGTCGGCCAAATACAGCTTGGCGACAGGGTTTGAAGGCGCGAGCGGCGGCAGCGAGCGAGGCACGGACGATGCGTTGGCGGCGGGAGGCGGCTCGGTTGGCGCGTCCGAATCTGCAGCGGCATTGGCGGCGGCAGCTCCGGCGGCAAAACGCTGCGGTGCGGTCGTGCTGCTAGTTTTGGCGCCGGGCGGAGAGGCCGCAGGCTTGGCGCCGGGGAGGATGCCGGCCAAGTTGGGCATGCGCGGGGGGCCTGGAATCTGCAGATTTTGGGGCCCAACACCGATGATGGTGCGCTGGGGGTCGGGAGCTTGCTTTCGCGGTGGTGCGGGCATCGAGGATTGACTCACAGAAAGAGCTGCTGCGCCACGCGACGCGCCACGGGACTCCGACGCGGCCTGGGCAGCCTGGGATGGCGCCGCGTGGGCGCGATAGGTGCGGCCCGAGCGCGCCTCGCTGGCTGCGCCGGAAGTGGCAAAGAAACTGCGCAATTCAGGCACTTCACCTAGCTTGCGCCATGGGAAGCCTTCGCGTCCGAGCTCGTCATCGACGCTGACCTCGCCCGCGTGAATGCGTCGCTGCAGATCGCGCAGCGAGCTGAGCGGCTCGACCCGCCCGTTCGCTTTGCTGCGCACCTTCAGGGAAGGGCGGCTCGGCTCCCGGGTGGGTGGCAGCACGCGGAACACGTGCTGGCAGGACGAGCACTTCACGGTAGTGCCGTGATCGCCCAACAGCGAGTCGTCAAACTCGTACTCCGCCTTGCAACGCTCGCAGCTAACATCCATGGAGACTGGCGAATTTACCGGAGGTAGATCGTTGTGTCGAACACGCGACATGTTTTGACCGGTTTGCACACCCTTGCAGCCTTCCGCGCAGAGCGGCATACGAGGCCTGTGCCCGCCTACCCCTTCGAGCATACGTCATGAATGGTCCGCGCCGACTTCGCTTGGTCGGGACGGCGCCGCGCAGCGCGCCCAGCCAGCCGCAGCTCACTCCCATCGTGGCTTGCCCCGGTTCGTTTGCGATTGGCGAGACTGTCGAGGGGGCAGGCGCGGTTGTCTTTGCGTTGTCGCTCGTCGCAGCGCTAAACGAGCGGGGTCTTTCTCCATGGACGGCGGTGTGTGATTTTGACGGCGTGCCCGCGCTGGGCGCGGCACAGGTCGCCCAGCTCAAGGCCCAAGCGCTGCATTCTCTGACGGCGCGCATCGCGAGCCAAGCTGACCTTTCGCGCCTCGTTGCCGAATCTGAGCGCGCGTCACCCGGCACTCCCTGCGTGTTCATCGGGGAGCCCGCGCTGCTCGTGCTCAGCGGGACGCTCAAGATCGTGATCGACAGCGAAGGCGCCCCCGAGGGGCTTACCCCGCGCGCACGGCGATTGCGCGCAGCCGCCCAGCTCACGCTGTCTTCCGCGCGTGCAGGCGTTGCACGTCTTTTGGCAGAAGGTTGGCATCTGCCTACGCCCGCCCCGTGAATCGCACACGCCCCCGCTGCGATTGCATCGTTCGCGCGGTTGCAGTTTACGTTCCGCGCGAGAGTCCGTATTCTCGTACAAGTGCAGTCGTTAGCGGCCCAGCGTATTTGTGCACGCTTAGATGCGGGAGCTCCTCTCGTCATCGACGGCTCCACGCGCGGCGCTTTGCTTCGAGCCGGAGTCGACGTCAGCGATCCGATGCGCACCGCGGGCGTGCTGCAGGGACAAACCCACGTCCTGAGCACCTTGCACCAGCGCTATTGCGCAGCCGGCGTTCACATCGTGCGTACGAACACCGCGGACACGACGCCGCAAGCGCTTTCGCGGGCGGGCTATGGTTATCGCGCCGCAAAGCTTTCCTCGTTGGCCGTTGATTTGGCGGTAGAAGCTGCCGAGGGCTCCGGTCGGCTGGTGGCCGTGGCGGGTGTGTTGCCGCCTATGGAAGGCAGTGACGAGCGCCTCCGAGGCGAGCAGGTCGCGCACGCCCAGCGCTTGATCGCAGCCGGTTGCGATCTGATTTTTATCGATGCTGCACGCACTTTGCGCGAGGCCGTCGCTGCCACCGCCGCCGCCCAGACCTACTTGCCTGTGATCGTCGCGCTTCACGTCGCCGAAAGCGGGCATCTGGTCGACGGCGAGCACCTCGAAGTCGTTTGCAACGCATTGGCCGGCGCCGGTGCCCGCGGCTTTATCGCGGTGCCCTTCGACCCTGCCGGTGAAGTGCGGGCGACTGCGGAGCTTGCAACGATCGGTCGGCCCTGGGGCGTGTTGTACGCAGGATCGCGGGATCTTTCGCCATCTGAATACGCAGACCGCGCGCTCGAGCTCGCGCAAGAGGGCGCGCTGCTCTTGGGAGGGGAAGCGTGCGCGAGCCCCGATCACATTCGCGCTCTGTGCAGCACCGTGCCAAACGCTGACCGGGAGCTGCAGCGGCCAACTTTGCATCCGCCCTCCCTCGGCCGCGCCCATCCAACTTGCCGCCCCGGATCTAAGTCGTAGGGTTGGGGTCATGGCTGAGACCGTGCCCTATGTGCCTGGCCTAGCCGGCGTCCCTGCAGCGCATTCATCTGTGTGCTTCATCGACGGCGAAGCCGGTCGTCTGCAATACCGCGGGTATCCCGTCGAGATCCTCGCGGCACGCTGTTCTTACGAAGAAGTGGCGCACCTTTTGGTGTTCGGTGAGCTGCCGAACGAGCCGCAGCTGGCGAGCTTCAAAGCTGAGCTTGCGAGCGAACGAAGACTCAAGTTCCGCATCATCGACATGCTCAAGTTGTTTCCCGAGAGCGGACATCCCATGGATGCGTTGTCGGCGACGATCGCGGCCATGGGCATGTTTTATCCGGGCGATCACATCCACGACGCCGATTACATGCGTTTGAGCGCGGTGCGTTTGATCGCCAAGCTGCCGACGATCGTGGCCGGCTTTCATCGCATTCGGCGCGGCGATGATCCGATCGCTCCGCGGGCTGACCTGGGGCACTCGGCCAACTTTCTTTACATGCTGCACGGCAAGGAGCCGGAGCTACTCGTCGCCAACGCGCTCGATAAGATGCTCGTGCTGCATGCGGAGCATTCGATGGCCCCGTCGACCTTCTGCGCGCGTGTGGCGGGCTCTACGTTTGCCGATCCGTTCGCCGTGGTTTCGACCGCAGTGACAGCCTTGTCTGGGCCGCTGCACGGCGGCGCGAACGAAGCCGTCTTGCGTATGCTGCGCTCGATCCCCGCCACGCAGCCCAGCGCGATTCGCGAGTGGGCCGAGGACAGGCTCGAGCGGCGCGAAAAGATAAGCGGCTTCGGTCATCGTGAGTACAAGTGTAAGGATCCGCGGGCGACGCTTGAACAGGGCCTGATCGACGAGCTGCACGAGCGTTTTGGGCGCTCTTCGACCTACGACACCGCGGTCGAGCTCGAGGTGCAGATGCGCGAGCTCGTCGGTTCGCGCGGTCTGTTTCCCAACGTCGATTACTACAGCGGCATCGTCTACGACATCCTGGGGCTTCCGACCGACCTATTCACGCCCATGTACGCGGTTGCACGGGTGGCAGGCTGGCTTGCTCACTTGTTCGAGCAAATTGAGCACAATCGCATGTTCCGCCCCTCGCAGGTCTGGGTAGGCGAGATCGACCGACCCTTCGTAGCGCGCGCAGACCGACGCTAACTGCGCTCTGAGTACCGGGGCTACCGAGGCCCAGCGTTGACAGTGACACGGTCCGACCGCGATCTTCAGGTAAGCAGCGTGCGCAGCTTGGGCTTGAGCACCTTGCCCATGGCATTGCGCGGCAGCTCGCTCAGAAAGTGCACGTGACGCGGTCGCTTGTGCTTGGCGAGTAGCTTCGAGACGTGGTCGATCAAGAGCTGCTCGCTCGGCTGCGCCGACGATTCACGCAGCACCACGAAGGCCACGATCTTCTCGCCCAGGTCTTCGTCGTCGACGCCGATTACCGCCGCTTCGCGCACGGCCTCGTGATCGAGTAGCGCGGACTCGATCTCACCTGCACCGACCTTGAAGCCGCCCGTCTTGATCAAGTCGGTCGCCTTGCGGCCTACGATGCGCAGGTTGCCTTCGGGCGACATCGTGCCGAGGTCACCCGTGTAAAACCAGCCTTCCGCATCGTAAACCTTACGGGTGGCCTCGGGATTGTTCAGGTAGCCGAGGAACACGTTGGCGCCGCGCACCGCAACTTCACCAATCGTCTTATCGTCATGGGCGCTTACCAGCTTGCGCTCATCGTCAACCAGCTTGACTTCAACGCCGGGCAGGGGCGTGCCCACGTAGCCTGCGCGCCGTTCGCCGTCGTGACGCACGGCGGTGTTGATCAAGGTTTCACTCAAGCCGTAGCGCTCGCAGGCGCGCTGACCAGTGAGCGCTTCGATGCGCGCGTACTCGCGTACCGGCAAGGCGGCGGATCCGGAGACGAGCAGACGCGCCGAACGTAAGCCCTGGCGCACGCTTTCGCTCCCGTCGGCGGCGTCGGCGAGCCGATGGTACATGGTAGGCACTGCGTACAGCACGCTGCTCTCGGCCTCGCTCA
>JBBSJC010000166.1:0-14734 GCA_038257655.1 Polyangiales bacterium
CGCACTCAAGACGGCAAACTCCGGTTACCTCACGCGTCGCTTGGTCGACGTCGCGCAGGACGCCGTTGTTACCGACATCGATTGCGGCACGCTCGACGGTATTTGGGTGCAGTCGCTCGAAGAGGGCGGCGAAGTTGTGCAGCCCCTCGGCGAGCGCATCCTCGGTCGCGTCGTGCTTGAAGACGTCGTCGATCCGGTCACGGGCGAGGTCATCCTCAAGGCGAATGATCCGGTCGATGAGGCCAAGGTCAGCGCGATCGAAGATGCCGGCATTCAGGGCATCATCATCCGTTCGGTGCTGACTTGCGAGACGCGCCGCGGCGTGTGCGCCATGTGCTACGGCCGCGACCTTGCGCGCGGTTACATGGTCAACATCGGTGAAGCGGTCGGCGTCATCGCAGCCCAGTCAATCGGTGAGCCCGGCACGCAGCTCACGATGCGTACCTTCCACATCGGTGGTGCGGCAGCTCGCGGTAAGATCGAGCAGTCGAGCATCGAGAACCGCTCTGAAGGTATCGTCAAGATCGAGAACACGAAGCTGACGAAGAAGCGCGACGGTTCGATCGTCGTCATGAATCGTCACGGCGTGATCAAGATCTGCGACGAGTCCGGTCGCGAGCGTGAGAGCTACAACCTGACCTACGGTTCAACGATCAAGGTCGAAAACGGCGCGCGTATCCCTAAGGGCACGCTGATGGCCGAGTGGGATCCCTACGCGATTCCGATTCTGACTGAGGTGGACGGCATCGTGAAGTACGGCGACATCGTCGACGGCGTCACGATGGAAGAGAAGCTGGACGAAATCACCGGTCTTTCTCGTCGAGTCATCGTCGAGTCTCGCGATGCAGGTGCGCGTCCGCGTATCTCCATCAAGGACCCGACTACGGCTGAAACGAAGAAGAGCGGCGAAGGCGACCACATGGCGCGTTACTTCCTGCCCGTTGGCGCAAACATCGTCCCGACCGATGGTCAGGCCGTGGAAGCAGGCGAGATTATCGCCAAGATTCCGCGCGAAACCACGAAGACCAAGGACATCACCGGTGGTTTGCCGCGTGTTGCCGAACTCTTTGAAGCACGCAAGCCCAAGGATCACGCCATCGTGGCCGACATCGACGGTGTCGTCAGCTTCGGCAAGGACACTAAGGGCAAGCGCAAGCTGCTGATCACGCCTGAGATTGGCGAGGCGCGTGACTACCTGATTGCAAAGGGTCGACACCTTACGGTTAAGGAAGGCGACCGCGTCAAGATGGGCGAGTCCTTGATGGACGGTCCGGCCAACCCCCACGACATCCTTCGCGTCAAAGGCGAGAAGGAGCTCGCGGCTTGGCTCGTGAACGAAATCCAGCAGGTCTATCGTCTGCAGGGCGTGAGCATCCACGACAAGCACATCGAAGCCATCGTGCGTCAGATGTTGCGCCGCGTGCGCGTGCGCGAAGTGGGCGACACCAACTTCCTCACCGATGAGACGGTGGAGAAGACGATGTTCGTACGCGAAAACGAGAAGGTCATTGCCCGCGGCGGTCAGCCGGCCGTGGCAGAACCCCTCTTGCTCGGCATCACCAAGGCGGCGCTCTCGGGCGATTCCTTTATCAGTGCCTCGTCCTTCCAGGAGACGACCAAGGTGCTCACCGAGGCTGCGCTTTCGGGCAAGGTCGATGAGCTTCGTGGTCTGAAGGAAAACGTGATCATGGGTCGCTTGATTCCGGCCGGCACAGGCCTGCCTGCGTACAAGCGCTTCGACGTCGCGTTCGAGGATCGCGAGCACCGCGTGACGACGGCGACGCCGCAAAAGGAAGATCACTTCGCGGCTGTCAGCGAAGAGTAAGATCGTTCTGTCTGAGCTGATGTGCTGGAACCCTCGCCCTTTGGGTGGAGGGTTCTTTGCTTGGTGCGGCGTGTTGATGTGCCCTGCTGCGGGGGGCTTCTGATGCTCCGCCCTCATCCCCGGCCCTTCTCCCACAAGGGTGGGAGAAGGGCCGGGGATGAGGGCGTCTCACAACCGTGGACCAGCAATCCCAGCGATGAGACGCTCGACCGCAAACACGAAGGTGTGCTCGCTACATGCCACCGTGTTGGGAACCTCCGCGCCATGTGGTAAGGCACGCCCGTATGGCGAAAATCACGGCGTTAACGGGCTTTCCGGAGTGGCTACCTGAGCAGAAGCTGGTCGAGCAGCGCGTGCTCGATCAAGTGCGGGCGAAGTTCGAGTTGTTTGGCTTCACGCCAATTGAGACACGTGCGGTGGAGCCGCTCGATGTGCTGCTCAAGAAGGGCGCGACCGACAAGGAAGTTTACGTTCTCAAGCGCCTGCATGCGGAAGAGGAAGAGGATGCAGAGCTTGGGCTGCACTTTGACCTGACGGTTCCGTTTGCGCGTTATGTCGCCCAGCATCGAGGACAGCTGGCGTTTCCGTTCAAGCGCTATCAAATCCAAAAGGTATGGCGCGGTGAGCGTCCGCAGCACGGGCGTTATCGCGAGTTCTATCAGGCTGACATCGATGTGATCGGTGACGGGGAGCTGCCACTGCATTTCGATGCGGAGATGGCGCTCTTACTGTCGGAGCTGATGCGCTCGCTGCCGATTCCGGCGATTCAGTTGCGCATCAATAACCGTAAGGTTCTCGAGGGCTTTTATCGTGCGCTCGGTCTCGACAACATGGGCGACTTGCTGCGTAACGTGGATAAGCTTGACAAAATTGGCGAAGACGGTGTCAAGAAGGCGCTTATCACTGAGAATGGCTTGAGCGAAGCGCAGGCCGACAAGTGTTTGGCGCTGGCGCGCATCCGCGGGCGCGGCACCGATGTGGTCGCTGCGGTGCGGGCACTCGGCGAGACGCATCCCTTGCTTGAGAATGGGCTCGAAGAGCTCGGTTTCGTGATGGCGGCGCTCGAGGGTTTGCCTGAGGGTGCGGCTATCGCTGATCTGCACATCGCGCGCGGGCTCGATTACTACACGGGCACCGTGTACGAAGGCGTGTTGATCGACCATCCGCAAATCGGCGCGGTTTGTTCGGGCGGGCGCTACGACAATCTGGCTTCGGACGATAAGCACAAGCTGCCAGGCGTGGGTGTCTCCGTCGGCGTGTCGCGCATTCTGGGCTTTATGTTCGGCAAGGGCGAGCTCAAGGCTTCAAGACCCTGTCCGACTTGCGTACTAGTGGCTCTGAATAGCGATGAGGACCGGGGGCGAGCTTACGCGACGGCGAGTAGTTTGCGTGCGCGAGGAATCGCAACTGAAGTGTTTTATGCGCCTTTGAAGTTCGGCAAGCAGATCCGCTACGCGGAGAAGAAAGGCATCCCTTACGTGCTCTTTCTCGGCGAAAGCGGTGCTGAGCTACGCGATATCCGCGTCGCAACGCAGACGGCGATCGATGTCGCGTCTTGGATGCCTCCACCAGAAGATCTTACTGTCCGCATTGTCTGATTGCGACACCGGATTGCTGAGCGTCTACGCTGGCTTGCGGAGGGTCATCAGATACTCACCTGCGCGCTTGGAGCCGTGCACGGATTCGACGCGCACGACGGTAAAAAGCGACGAGAACAGGGCGTGGGTGAGCGCGCGTGGCAGGTCGTGGGGTGGTCCGCCTTGGCGTTGATGGTTCCACAGCAACGCGTAGAGCGTGCCGTTGGGCTTGAGCACACGGTGCATCGTCTGCACATACTCAGGTCGCCGGGCCGGATCGATGGCGCAGAGGCAGGTCTGCTCCCATACGAAATCGAAGCTTTGATCGAGCTGTGCGGGGAGGGCGAAGATGTCAGCCTCGAGGGCGCTGAGCTTCACGTTCAGGCGCGCGGCGCGCTTGCTCAGGCCAGAGACGGCAAGCGGCGCAAAATCGGCAGCGACAACATCGAAGCCGGCTTTTGCCCAGGCGATTGCATCATGGCCATAGCCGGCGCCGGGCACGAATACGCGCTTGCTCTGCTCTTCTCCCGCGCTCCTTCCTGCGTTGCTCTCCTGCGCCAGCGCGGGCAGTAGCTGAGTCAGCGCCTGCGCCGGTGCATCGAGATCCCAGCCGGTGCTGCCTTCGATGTAGCGACGATTCCAGGCTTCGGGGTCGTTGACGTCTTCCATCAATAGCCCTCAGTTTTACTGATGATCTCGTTCATCACTTCGCGCGTGCCGCCGCCGATCGGGTAGAGGCGTGCGTCGCGGTACAAGCGCTCTACGCGCGTTTCCCGCATGTAGCCATACCCGCCGTGAATCTGCGTGGCTTCATACGAAACGAAGGTGAGCAT
Source organism: Polyangiales bacterium (assembly GCA_038257655.1). Classification (GTDB taxonomy): domain Bacteria; phylum Myxococcota_A; class Polyangia; order Polyangiales; family DASUME01; genus DASUME01. The sequence goes on from JBBSJC010000166.1 coordinate 4,236, forward strand.
GTCGGTGGCGGCGTTCTTAGCCATCGCAGCAAGACCTGGATTGTTTTCGCCGCGCACCATGCGTGTGATGGTTTCACCGGTGAGCGCGCGCGCGGCTGCCAGGCGGGTGGCCATGTCTGCAAGCTTATGCCGGATCACTTGGAAGCCAGACAGGCTCTTGTCGAATGCGCGCCGTTGTTTCGCGTAGGCCACCGAGTCGTCATAACAGAGCTGAGCTATCGCGACGCACTGGGCCGCTAGCATCACGCGCTCGCCCATGAAATTGGCCATGATCGCCATGAACCCACTGTTTTCAGGGCCTATCAGGTTGCTCGCGGACACACGGCAGTCATCGAAGGCAAGCTCGGCGGTGTCGCTCGCACACCAGCCGGTCTTCTTGAGCTTTTTTGACACGGAAAAGCCCGGCGATGCGCGCTCGATCACAAGCATCGAAATACCCGCGTGTTTGGGGCCACCCGTGCGCACGGCGGTGGTGACAAAGTCCGCGCGCGAGCCGGAGGTGATGAACATCTTGCTGCCGTTGACCAGATAGTCGTCACCATCCTTCACCGCGCGCGTAAGTAGTGCAGCAACGTCGCTGCCACCTGAGGGTTCGGTGATCGCAAGTGCAGATACCGCCTTACCTTCCATCACAGGCCTCACGAAGCGTTGCTTTTGTGCTTCTGTGCCGAGTTTCAGGATCGGAGGCAACGCTATCGCGTGACTGCCCAAACCGACGGCGGTACCCACCGAGTGGCCAGCGAGAATAAGCTCCTCGCTTGCAACCATCAGGTGCGAGAAATCGCCGCCACTGCCACCGTAAGCTTCGGGATAGCCGATGCCCGTGATGCCGGCTTCGGCTGCGGTGGCATACAGCGCGAGCGGGAACTCTTCGGCTTCGTCCCATGCGTGGGCCTGAGGAGCGATGTGATCGCGCGCGAAACGACGCACCTGCTCGCGCAGGGCATGATGTTCTTCGGTCTCGAAGGAGTAAGCGGCTTTCATTGCGGGAGCATACCCATGGCCGTGTGGCGAACGCACGTTGAACAGCACGCCGTCATGTGAGATCCACGAGACCCGCGCCTAATCCAGCTTGTGGAGCTCAGGTGTGGTCGATGGCGCCGCACCTGACTGTTGCAGGCTCGCGACGTTGCGCTCTACCAAAGCGGATGCGGCAATCAGCGTCGCTTGCGCTTGGCCAATTTGCGTTCGTCTTGTACGCGACGTTCGCGGCGCCGCTCTCTAGCACGCTCTTCTTTGCGTTGATTGAGCCGCGCTGCCTCGCTTTTGAGGTCGCTGCTGCTGGTGCTCGCTTCCCATACGTCGCCACCGTTGTCGCGCTTCTTCTCGCGGCGTGCAGGTCGGTCGAAACCGCCACTTTTACGGGCAGCGCCGCGCGAAGCGTCGGCCGCGTAGGCACCGCCCTCGACGGCATCGGGATGGGTGTGGACGGCGGGAGCGGCGAGAATAGACCGCTCTGCGACGTTCACGCTTTCGAGGCGCACGCTGATGCGATCGCCCAGCCCAAAGCTCATGCCTGAGCGTCGCCCTACGAGCTTGAGACCGTGTTTGTCGATCTCGAAGAAATCCTGACCGAGCGCGCTCACGTGACATAGCGCTTCGACGAAGGGCTCATCGAATGCGCAATAGATGCCGTGGGCTGCGATGCCGGTGACGGTGGCTCCGAACTCTTCGCCGATGCGGTCCTTGATCAGGATGCAGCGGTAGACGTCCATGACCTCGCGCTCGACGAGCATCGCGCGGCGTTCGAGCTTGCTTGCGTTGCCGGCTTGCTCGCTGAGCTTGCGCTCAAGACCTTGCACATCGATAGGCTCACCGCGCGCGAGCTTGGCAACGACGCGATGAACCGCGAGATCGGGATAGCGGCGAATCGGCGAGGTGAAGTGCAAGTAATGGTTTGCCGCCAAACCGAAGTGGCCGATGTTGACGGTGTCGTAGCTTGCCTGCTGCATCGCGCGCAGCAGCAGATACGATAGAGCGCCCTTGTGCGGTGAGTCTTCGAGCGTCTGCAAAAACTGCGACAGCTCCTTGGGATTGGTGACGTCTTCGGGATCGAAGTTGTAACCGAGAGCTTGCGCAAGCCCGGAAAACTGCCCGAGTCGATCTGCGTCGGGCATGCCATGCACGCGATAGATGGCCGGAATCTGACGTTGTGCGAGATCCGCCGCGACCGTCTCGTTCGCAAGCAACATCATTTCTTCGACGAGTTGATACGCCTTACGGACGCCCGGATCCTTGCGCGACCGCGTGACGTTCTTCGGCTCGCCAGTTTCCTTGTCGAGCTCGACCGAAGGCTCCGGTAGGTCGAAGTCGAGCGAACCGCGCTTCATGCGTTTTGCGCGCAAGATCATCGCGCATTCCCGTAACACCTCGAGCATGGGCGTGAGCTGCATGGCTGCGCGCTCGGGCTTGTGGTTTTCGCTCAGACCTAGGGCGTGCGCCACGCCTTCGTAGGTGAGGCCCGCTTTGCAGCGCATCAGCGCTTCGAGGAAGCGATAGGAGCGCACCACGCCGCTTGCCGACAGCTCCATGTCGATGGCGAGCGTCAGTCTGTCTTTGTGGGCGACAAGCGATGCCAAGTCGCTCGAAAGCTCTGGTGGGAGCATCGGGATAGCGCGATCGGGCAAGTAGATCGAGGTCGAACGCGCGATGGCCTCGGCGTCGATTGGACTGCCTTCCTGCACGTAGTGCGACACGTCAGCTATCGCCACCACCACGCGATAGCCACCTCCGTCGTGGCGCTCGATGAAAAGGGCATCATCATGATCGCGTGCGGTTGCCGGATCGATCGTGACGAGATTGAGGTGTCTGAGATCGATGCGGCCCTTACGCTCTTTCGGCGATACGCGTCCGCCGAATGCGCGTGCAGCTTCAAGGGCGTCTTCGGGGAACTCCTCGAGAATGCCTTCGCGTAGCTTGATTTTGGCGACTTCGACCTCCGCCGCCCCTTCGATACCGAGCACGCGTACGATGCGCGCGTCAGGAATCCCGCCGTCTTCCGGATAATTGACGACCTCACCGACGACTTCGAGGCCCGGCACGGCGTCTCCCGGCACGGTGTCGACGATGCGTACCTTACGGGGCAAACGCGCATCGTTCGGGATAATGAACAGCCCTTGATGCGTCTGCTCAAGGAGCCCTGCGACGTACTTCATGCCGCGTGCCAGTACCGCGACGATGGTGCCGTCCATGCCGCGCTCGCCCTGGCGAACACTCACAGCAACTTTGTCGCCGTGCAAGGCACCCAGTAGCTCGCCGGGTGGAATGAAGGCATCGCCCGAGCCGTCCTCGAGCGTGACGAAGCCGTGACCACGCGCTTTGATGCGCAACGTGCCAACGCGCGCACTGGGTGCAAAGCGCTTGGGCTCGTATTCGCGGTCGCTCACGCGTGCCTTGGGCGCAAATCGCTTGGCTTCGCCCGTGCGCGCGCTGGGGGCGAACCGTTCGAGCTGGGTGTCGCGGGTAAAGCGTTTGGGCTCGGGTTCCCGTGCGGCTTCAGTTTCCCGCGCAAAGCGCCTGGGCTCGGCCTCACGTGGACTTTCGCTTTCGCGTGCAAAGCGCCGGGGGACGGGCTCCCGTGCGACTTCGCGCTCGCGGCCAAAGCGTTTGGGCTCGGGCTCGGCGTCGCGGGCGAAGGCTGGCGGGCGCTTGGATTCACGGGCGCGCAGGACCTTGAGGCGCATCGCTTGCTCGAGGTCGGTTTCTTTTCTGGATTTCTTCTTCATTGATCTTCAGCGCAACGCGTACAGACCACCGTCATCGGAGCCGACCAGCAGTGTGCCGTTGGCATCGATGACGGGACTTGAGTCCACGTCGCGTCCTAGGTTGTGTCGGAACAGAAGCTTGCCGTCGGGGCTGAGCCCATAGACGAAGTCATCCTGAGAGCCGAAGTAGATGTTGCCCGCGGCATCGATGCGCGGCGAGGAGCGAATTCTGCCCGCCGTCTCGAAGCGCCACTTGACGCTGCCATCGGGGTTGATTGCGGTCATGGAGCGATCGTAGGAGCCGACGATCACCGTACCGTCACTGGCGATAGCGGGTGTACCGCGCACGTCGTCGCCGGTCTCAAAACGCATCAGCAGCTTGCCTTGCGCATCGAATGTCAGCACGTGGCCGGCATCGGTGCCGATCACGATGCGTCCGTCATCGGCGATCGCTGGGCCGCCGTCGATATTGGCGCCGGCATCGGCTTGCCACGCGGGGCTGCCGTCCAGCTTGAGTGCGACGACCTTACCTTGCGGTGTGCCAAATACGACGAGGCCTGCGGGGTGCACAGCTGGGGAGCTGCGCACGTGCGCGCCGACAGGTACATGCCAATGCATGCGTCCTGCGAGATCGAAAGCGTACAGGCCGTCGGCCGCCACATACACGCGGTCGCCAGCCAGGACAGGGCTTGCGTCGATCGCATCGCTGAGCTTGGTTTGCCAGCGCACCTGGCCATGGCTCGTCAGGGCGACAAGATTGCCATCGAGCGAGCCTGCGATCACATCGCCCCGGGGTGTCACCACAGCGCTGCCGTAGTACTTACCGGTGCCGCTATAACGCCAACGCAAGTTGCCCTCGGGTGAGACGGCGGTCAGCGTCTGGTCAAGCGAATTGACGATGATGCTACCATCGATGCCGATTACCGGGGCTGCGTAGATGCGCGAGCCCGTGCGGTACACCCAGGCCTCGCGTACCTGACCTTTGGGGCCTAGATGGGGAAGGCGGCCTGTGTGGCGCGCATCGCCCATAAACATCGCGGTGCCTCCACCCGCTTTGATGCTCGCGGGGGTGGTGGGTGCGGGCTCGATGATGTCGGGCTCGGTCTTGTCTTCGGCAGCGTCGCTCGCTGCGGCTACAGCTTGCCCCTGAGTGTCTAGCTGACGGCGCACTTGATCCAAAAACCGACACGCGCCCTCGTGGCAGATGCGATCGGCATGGCACTCGCGATCTGACATGCAGGGGCCGCTCGGCGGTGGCGAGGCGCAGCCCCAGAGCGAAGCAGCCAAAATCAGCGGAGCGAGCCAAGCGTAAGTCAGACGCACGTTGGCGCGCAGTCTAGCACTCCGCGAGCGTAACGAAGCCAGCAGACGTTTTACGGGCGGTTCCCGGGCGTGGGCACACTGCTCAGCACATAGACGCGGCCAGCGCTCACCACGGCAATTCGCCGTCCGGACGGGCTGATTGCAACATCGCTCGCGGTCGCAGCGACATTCTCCCAGCCTTTGGGTCGCCACAGCTCCGCTTGACCTGACGTATCCATCACAACCACGCCGAAGGGAGCAAGCCAGGCGTAACGTGAGCCATCGCTGCTCGCACGGCCGAGCGCCAGGGGGGCAGGGCGAGGTGTGAGCACGTCAAGGGCGCGTGGCTCGCCAGAGGCTGTGCCCTCGATGGAAAGCGGCACGAGACGCACCTCACTGCCCCGGGCTGCCAGCACCCCCTGCGGTGCCCACCCGAGCACGCGATAGCCACCACTGTCCTTCTGCCGCGTCTGGGGCGTATCGATGCACTCGGTGTCGAGCTGCAGCAGGGCTGGCGTGCTGACTGTGCGCGCTGCGACTCCGAGCACGGGGTTGGCAGCGGCCCGTTCGATTCGCAGAAACAAACCCGCGCAGCGGCGTTCGATCGCGGTCACAGCGAGCGCAGAAGCGGGGTCGAGCACGCGATCCTCGGCCAGCGGCGCCGGGGTTTCCGTTCCCGTTTCCAGATCGACGACCACCGGAGCATCGCGTCGAACATAAAGAAGGCTGTCGGTCACGAAGCGTGCGCTAGGTAAGCGCACCATCAGACCTGCGGGCTCACTCACGCTCGGGCCTGGAGTCATGGTGATATCGGACCGCGCTTTCAAACCCGAAAGCGCGCGGGCTGCATCGGCACGTGCCGCCTTGCTTTGGCCCGCGTCCAGCTCTGAAAGCGCCACATACGCATCGAGCGCCGAGACGAGCTGATGGTCGGAAGCTTGCGTTGCAATCCAGGTGGCATAGGCGCGCGCCAGCGCAGGGGAGGGCGCACACGGTAAGCCGCGTTTGCCGGCGATGCTCACACGGGCGTGCTGAGAATCACGGCATAGGGCGCCATACAGTGCGATGACCGCCTGCGCTTCATTGGCCGCTTCTGCTGGCTGCTTGCGCAATAAGCTTTTTGCTTTTTCCGCGCGGGCGAGTAGGGCTGCTTCGAAGCTCTTGGCGTCAAAGGCAAGCGCTGGACCGCGATCTAACAGGACGACCTGTTCGTTTATCGGCGTCGTCCCGTCGCTCGGGCTCAAGCTGGCTTTGATCAGCACATCTTCGTGCCCGTCGCCGTCGGTATCTTGACTGGCGAACGTCAGCGCGAGCCCCGGCAATGCGGGATCGATTGCCGGCGCCAGCTCCACGCGCTCAAGTAAGTAAGGTTTGGCATCGAGCGCAAACAGTAGCTCCCGACGCGCTTGCGGCAGTTTCTCGGGACCGCACGTCGACTCGAGGGATAACAAACCCTTGGTATCTGACAGCGCGACGAGGGCCAGGGAACTGGCCTCGCAGCCCGCTTGAAGCCCAAAGCCCGCAAGCATGCCCGCAGCACCGAAACCGGTTCCTTCGCGTAGTGCGAAGGCCAAAGACACGCCCTCTTGAGCACTGTTGACGACAGCGAGTGCATCGCGCTTCTGGTCGGCGTCCAAGTCCACGATGAGCAGCGACCGCGCTCCGATAAAGGGCGACGGAATGCTATCGATCAGAGGGTGGTCAACGGGCTTGTCGAATTGCTCGGAGCTCCTTTCGCGCTCGAGCGTCGGAGGCGCCGCCGCCTCGACGCTGGGCAGAGCGGGAGGCTCTTTGAGCTTGAAGGGAACGCGTGGCGACGCCTCTCCACAGTCACAGGCTGTCAGCATGATCAGGACGGCGATCCAACGCATGTCCCGCATGTACCAGAGGAGCGTTGTGTCGTCAGGCTGCCGACAGAGCCCACGGGCGTGTAAAATCTTGCGCTATGCCTGCTCTCATCACGCTCACCACTGACTTCGGTACACGCGATCCCTACGTGGCGCAGATGAAGGGGGTCTTGCTGTCCGAGGCCGCAGCAGACGTGCGCATCGTGGACCTCAGCCATGAGCTGCAAGTCTTCGACGTGCATGAAGCAGCCTTGTTTTTGCGCGCATCCGCCGCGCGCTTTCCGCCCGACACAATCCATCTGGTGGTTGTCGATCCGGGCGTCGGTTCCTCGCGGCGACCGTTGGTGGCGCGATCGCAGGGGCAGGTGTTCGTCGGGCCCGATAACGGCGTGTTTGGCTACGTGCTCGATCGCTCGCCGGAGGTGTACGAGATCGACCCGCTGCTCGTATCGTGTCAGGGCCTATCGAGCACGTTTCATGGCCGCGATTTATTTGCGCCCGCTGCAGCGATGCTCGCGAACGGTTGCGAGCTCGATGCGCTCGGTCGCACGGCAGAAACGTTCCAACGCATGGTGTTCCCGCTCGTCGAAATTCAGCGCGAAATATTGATCGGGCGCGTGGTGCATATCGACCGTTTCGGCAACTTGGTGACGAACGTGCCACGCAGCACGTTGGACGCATTTCTTGCCGATCAACCCCGAGAAGCGGTCGTAATCCAGATCGCAGATTGCGAGGTTCACGGCATTCTCGAGTACTATGGCCAGGGAAAAACGGGGGAGCTGCTCGCGTTGGTCGGATCGTCGGACCTACTCGAAATCGCGGTGCGCGAGGCGAGCGCGGCAGCTCGGCTGGGCGCGGAAGTGGGGTGTGCCTTACGTCTTACTGTTTAGTATGGCGACTCGCGACCTCCAACCCACCTTGTCAGACGTGTGTGAAGAAGCCTTACGTACGCACCAGAAAGCCGACTTTTGCCGCAAATTTCCGGAAATCCGCACGCGCTAGCCGTTGATCTTCAAGCGTCCTGGGGTGATAACTGCAAGACCCCTTGCGACCTGCCATGACGCTGTTGCCACTCCGCCGACACCGCGCTCAACGTTGCGTAGAAGTCCTCATCTTCTGCGTCTGCGCGTTCTACACGTGCACGCTTTTTGCGCCCCTCAGCTCGGCACAGATGGGTCTGTCGGCACTGCCCACGATGCTACGAGTGCCGGTGCTCGAGCGCAGCGATCACGTCCGTTTGCTGCCTAGTACGGCCTATGGGTTTACGGAATCGGTGCTGCCTGCAGGGGATGATACTCATCATCGTTTGTCAGGCGGCGCGGGCCTTGCCGTATCGATGGAGAACGGCTTCGCAGCAGAGCTGCGTATGGATGCTCGCTACGACAAACACGTGAGCGACGGCCAAAACGATGACAGCGGCGTCATCGACGCCCGTGCGTTGGCGCGCTACTCGCGTGGCTTGAGTGACCGCGTTTCCTTGGGTGGTCAGCTCGGTCTGTGGGTGCCTGGTGAGAATGCGCCCAAGCCTGCGTTCCAAGCGACCACGCTCGATGCCCTGGCGATCGTCGGCATCAAACCCTCTGACCGGGTCAGCTTCAGTTTTAACGCCGGCTATCGCTTCGATCGCAGCGGTCGCTCCGTGAGCGCACCTGAGCGTCTGAGCCAAGCGGATTGGGTAGGACTTGGCCTGAGCGACTTCGATGCGATGTTGGTCGGCGTCGGGATGCAGCACTCCCTCGATAGCTTTCGCTGGTTTGGTGAGCTTACGGGCGACTTGTTGCTGGGCAGTGGTGCACCCAGCCTGCCGCGCTCGCCGCTACGCGTGGCCGTGGGTGCGAGCACCGAGCTTGGCCGCCCTTCTACACGCGGCACGCTGATCGCCCAGACCTTACTAAGTTCACGCGTACCCGTGGACGTAGAGGCAGCGCTTGTGCCCTTTGAGCCGCGCTTTTCCCTGATCGTAGGGATCAGCCACGATTTCAGTTGGGGCGAGAAGACTCAGGTTCGAGAGCCTGCGCCGGAGCCGGCGCCGATCGTAGCGCCCGAAAGCGTGGCGAGTGAGCCCGTGCAGGCCCCGGTGGCGGCTCCCCCGCTGCCACTGGGCGTGCTGCGTGTGCTCGTGCGCGACACCGATCGTGGTGAAGCCGTGGCGGCGCGCGTGCGCGTGACGACAAGCAAGGGAGAGCCAGTGGAAGCCGAGCAGAAGCCCGGAGTGCGCGGTGGCATCGAGCTTGAGCTGACTCCCGGTACGTATGAAGTCGAAATCAGTGCAGATGGGTTTTCCGCTCAGCGCCGCCGCTTGTCAGTCGATGAGCATGGTGTGACGGTGATCAACATCGATCTGCGCCCCAAGGAGGGCAGATGAAAGCCATGTCGAAATCTCGCGGTCTGACGATTGCTGCTCTGATGCTGACGGCGCTCGTGGTGGCGGCGGTGCTGCACCTACGCGGTAGTGATATCGTCGCCACGCTCGCCAGTGCCACACCCGGCGTCTCACGGGACTTTCAAGGCCGCGAAAAGCAATGGGTCGATGCGGCACTGGGCGACACGATGCGCATCGGAGATGCGTTGCGCACGACCCAGGGCGCGCACGCTGTGCTCTCACTCAAGGGCGGCGCCACGATGGTGCTCGATCCGGATACGATAGTAAGGTTTCTGGAGAGCGCGCCCCAGCGTGGACAGTTTCGCGTCGAAGCGGGCCTCGCAGCCCTGCAGACGGGCGAAGTCGGCGTGCAGATGGAAACGGCGCTCGGGCTGTTCACGCTTGCTGAGCGCACGACCGTAAGGCTAGAGCATCGTGCCAACGGCACTCACCTGCGCGTGGATATGGGTAAGGCCTCGCTGATGGACCCGAACCAGATGCCTCACTCGATCTTTCCGGGCGAAGAGCTCTTTTTGCGCAAGGGCGAGCCGCCACGGTACTTGAAGCGCGAGGAGACGACGACGCAGCCGGGAGACGCACTGCCGGGGCCTTCGCCTCTGCTCGCATCCGCGGGCCTGCTCGATCTCGATCTCGATCCAGCTGAAATCCAAGAAGCGCAGGACACGCCGCTCGTCGCTGGACGCAAGCTGCAACTGCCTCCGCAGCCGCCTCGGGCCGATGTGAGTGTGAAGGCGGGAGAGCAGGCCACCGTGCACGACCCCAAGCAGGCCACGCACGTGCGCTTGTATTACGAGCACGTCTGCCCGAAAGGCGACGCTATCGTCGACGTCGCCGGAGCACGCGGGCGCTTTATGCCGCGCGCATCGAGCGCGAGCTCAGCCGTGATTCGCGTGACGCTGGGTAAGACGCGTTATCGTGTGCGCTGTCCGAGCGCGACCGGTGCTCTGAGTGTGGTGGCGTCAGGCCAGATTCGCATGGTGCGCGATGCTGCGGTGCGGCGCGTGCCCATGCGTCCCCCCACTAACGAAGTCGACCTCGACGGACGTCGCTACACCGTGCTGTACCAGAACCGTCTGCCCGCCGTAGTCGTGCGCGCAGACTCAGCCCAGGGCGGCCGGATGGTTGTGCGCAGCGGATCGCGCTTGCGCACGTTCGATGCCTCGGCCGGGTCCGCCGCACTATCGTCAGGAGAATTGACTGATGGTGCGCACGCGATCTTCTTTGAAAGCTTGGATGGGCGCACGCGCTCCCCGATCACGACCC